>JANWLO010000210.1 GCA_025450815.1 Gemmatimonadaceae bacterium | reverse complement strand
CGCCGGCCGAGTCCTCGGTGTTGGTCTCGATGAGCTGCTTGTAGATGTCGTGGAGAGCCTGTTGTTCGGGGGTGAGGGCAGCGGCTTGGGCGCGGGCGGCTGGCGTCGCGACCATGGCGGAGACGGCAAGTCCACCAGAAAACGCATTCGCTCGATTGAACGTCGTCATTGAGAGTCTGAGCTTCGGGTGGCGGTGTGGGGAGGGGGGAGAACGCCAGCCGAAACTATCGCGCGGGCCATATCTTCGACAGTGAGGCGCCGCCGTACTGCTGCTTGGGTCGGCCGGCCGACAGCTCATTCGAAGCGCGCGCGCGAAGGTACGCGTAGATCGCATCGATGTGCTCGGCGTGTAGAGAGCTCTTGAAGCTCGGCATTCCTTTCGCGGGCCGGCCGTCGGCCACGGTAGCGTGGAAGGACTTCTGACTGGCCGAGTCGGAAGCAACCGTTTTGCGCAGGTCGGGCGCCATGACACCGCCTACGGCGTCATCGCCGTGGCAACGGGCGCAGGTCGTCATGTACTGGCGCCAACCCTCGTACTCGACTTTGGTGGCCGCGCGGCCCTGCTGGTTCTGCGCCGACGCTGTATGGGACCAGACGCCGATGGTGGTGAGCGCCAGCGCGAGCGTGAGGATCGAATGGAGAGAGACGCGAATGGGGATTCGCACACGAGCCTCCGGATTGGGTGTGTCGCATGAAGGTTCGTTCGCGACAGTGCACATCCGGCGCCACGTTGGTTGCGAAACGCGGGGTCGTCCGCTAGGCGGCGAGAAAGCGCGCAAAGCGATCCTCGAGATAGTCGCGCCGAGGCCTGAGGGCGACGATTCGCGGCAACTGTATGCGCTCGAGCTGAAGTGCCTGAAGACCGTATTGGAGCATCGGACCATCGTGCTCTTCGAGTATCGCTTCTCGTACGTGCACGAGGAGGTCGGGTGAGATTCCGAGGATGCTTGCATCGTACGCCGAATGATGGATTTTGCAGAGTGCGACGCGGTTCGGCACCTCGGGAATACCACGCACGTCGCGGTCTTCCAGAATGTGCGCGGCGTCGAGTAGGGGATGGTCCAAGGCGGCACATCGCGCATCGCTCACCGTACGCCGCGAGCACGAGCTCGCGGAACTTGCGTTGGTGGAGTGTCTGCTTGGCGGCGATCTTGTGGTAGCGACGCTCGATGGCGAACACGGATTCGACGAGAGCTAACGGATCGTCTTAAGGGCGGCGAAGGGCCAGGTTGTCGTACGTCGTTGGATCGGTGCCGCGATATCGGTAAGCGATCCAGTCGTCGTCGGCGCCTACGTGATCGTCAGACGGCGGTTGACGTCCGGGCCGCCTGACCGTCGTGACGATCGTGAGCGCAGCGCCGGTGCGTCCTACGCTGGCCGGCTTGTAGATGCCGCGCTGCTGGCTCGGCATTGAGAATGCGGAAGGCGAGCCCTAGCAGGTAGCTTGTGAGCCGAGAGCCCTGAGATGTAAGCCGTTACCGGCTCTTCGCGAGCATCCCTTTTCTTCAGGCAAAGGGATGCTCGGTATCGCCATCGGCACAAGCTAACCATGTAAAAAACCTCTCTTTACGACTCTCGGTCCCACTCCGGCATTGAGAATGCGGAAGGCGAGCCCTAGCAGGTAGCTTGTGAGCCGAGAGCCCTGAGATGTAAGCCGATACCGGCTCTTCGCGAGCATCCCTTTTCTTCAGGCAAAGGGATGCTCGGTATCGCCATTGGAGCAAGCTTGAGGCTCACCGGCCTTGAGCTCACAAGCTTACAGCTCGAGCCCGCCTTCCCCTTCTCGATCCAGACCGGCCTCGCGATGCCGGCGCCAGTAAGCTCAGGACTCAAAGCTTTCAAGCTCAGAAGCTCACAGCGTGGCCCCGCCCCTCCACACCCTGCATTGCCGCTACGCGTGGCTACCACTCGAAACCGAGCTCCGAGAGGGCTCGATTGAGCTCCCGCCAATGCTGCTTGTCATAGTCCGGGCTGTCGTGCGCTCCGCTCCACGCGCGATGAAATAGACGCCGCGCTGCTTCGAGCTGGGCCGCTCGCTTTTTCTCGGCAGCGATACGTTCGAGTTTGCTTTGCGGAAAGATGAAGCCTGCCAGCCAGGTGCGGAATCGAGCTTCCGTCGGACTCATTTGCGCTCCAATCCTCGGTGATAACGGTGAAGATGGTGCCAACCACCGACAGCCGCGCGGGAGCGCCGGGTGGCGCGTACGCGAGAGTATGCAAAAGTGCTAGGTTGCCTTCGTACTCACGCGCACTCCCCGCCGCATCGATCCCAGAAACAGCTCCACGCTCGAGTCGATCAGCCGGTCCGCATCCATCGCCAGCGCCGGCACCGTCTCCGCGTGCTGCTGCCACATGAGCTGCAGCATGAGCCCCGACACGAGCACGCGCGCGCCGACCTCGCCGTCCGCGTCGGGGCGAAACTCGCCTCGCTTCTTTCCGTCGTCGATAAGCCGCGCCACCATGGTCCAGAGCCGCGCTGGACCGAGCAGCCACCTCTCGTGCACGCGCGGCAACTCGTGCGTCACGCCGCGCACCAACAGCGCGAGCAGATCCCGCCTTCCTTCAGTATCCGAGAACATCTTGCGAATCAGCAGCCGGATGCGCGTCGATGCCGGCAGCCGGTCGTCGCGAATCGCGAGCTCAGCGCGACTGAACGCGAGCTTCTGATAGTGCTCGATCACGCCCAGGAGCAGCGCTTCCTTCGTGTCGAAGTAATGGTAAATGGCACCCTTCGTCACGCCGGCCGCTTCGGCCACCTGGTCGAGCGTCGCGTTGCGATAGCCGTCGCGCGCGAACACTTGCAGCGCTGCCTCTAGTATCTCCTGCGGCCGGTCGTCCGGCCGGCGCTCCCAGCGCAGCACCTTCGCCGTGCTCATCGCCCCCTCACTTCCCGCGAGTCCACACTGTCTTGCCGAGCATCATACTGGCGAGTATATTAGTCCGGTCCCTATGCCTCGTCAAGCGATGCGCTCGATCACATCCCACCGCCCGATCCCGGCCGCTCCCCTCCCGTGAGCGCCGCGACCGCCATCGACGTGCCCGGGCAGCTCGCGCCCGCCATCGCGCGGCGCGGCGCCGAGCACAAATACATCATCGCGCTGGCCGTCGTCCTCGCCGCGCTCATGCAGGTCATCGACTCCTCCATCGTCAACGTCGCGCTCCCCGACATGATGGGGAACCTCGGTGCCAACCTCGACGAGATCGCATGGGTCTCCACCGGCTACATCATCGCCAGCGTCATCGTCATGCCCCTCACCGGCTTTCTCGGTGACCTTCTCGGGCGCAAGCGCTACTTCGTTGGCTCGATCATCCTCTTCACGATGGCGAGCTTCTTCTGCGGCGCATCGCACTCGCTCGGTACGCTCATCATGTGGCGTCTCATCCAGGGCGTCGGCGGCGGCGCGCTCATGACCGTGTCGCAGGCGGTGCTCTTCGAGTCGTTCCCGCCCGAGGAAGCGGGCACCGCGATGGCGCTCTTCGGCCTGGGCGTAATGGTGGGCCCGACAATCGGCCCCACGCTCGGCGGCTATCTCGTCGACAACGCCGGATGGCCGTGGATCTTCTACATCAATATTCCCGTAGGCATTGTTGCGGCGATGATGATCGCCGCGTACGTGCACGACCCCGAAGATCGGCAGAAGCCAACGGCAATCGACTACCAGGGCATCACCCTGCTTGCGATCTCCGTATTCGCCATCCAGTACGTGCTCGAGCACGGACAACGGGAGGACTGGTTCGACTCGCGCCAAATCATCTTCCTCACCGCCCTGGGCGCAGCGAGCGGCATCGGGCTCGTCTGGCGCGAGCTCACCACGGATCATCCCGCGATCGACTTCCGCGTTCTCAAGCACCGTCAGATGTGGGTGGGCACTCTGCTCGGCGTCGTGATGGGCGTAGGACTCTACGCCATGTCGTTCACGCTCCCCGTGTTCATGCAGGGCGATCTTCGCATGACCGCCGAGCAGACGGGTATAGTACTCCTGCCGGGTGCGGTCGCGACGGCGGTGTCGATGGCTGTCGTCGGCCGGCTCACCGACAGGTTCGATTCCCGATTGCTCGTCACCGGCGGTGCGCTCATCTTCGCGGCCGCGGCGTACATGCTGTCGCTCATCACGAGCGAGAGCGGCACGAGCGACTTTTTCTGGCCTCTCATTCTCCGCGGCGTCGGCCTCGGCATGATGTTCGTTCCGCTCACCACTCTCACGCTCGCCAAGCTGAAGTCGCACGAGCTGTCGCAGGGCGCGGGGCTCTACAACTTCTTTCGCCAGCTGGGCGGATCGTTCGGCATTGCCGTGATCGCCACGCTCGTCACGCGCTACACGACACAGTTCCGCGCGATACTGGGCGAGCACGTCACCACGAACAACCCGCTCGCGTTGCAGCGCATCGAGATGCTCACGCGCGGCATGATGTCGAAGGGAGCTGACCAGTTCACGGCGCACCAGCAGGCGTTGAGCATCCTCGACCACCAGCTGTACGCGCAAGCGAGCGTGATCGCGTACTCGCACATCTACGTGATCACCATGTGGAGTATCCTGATTCTCATTCCAATGCTCCTGCTCGTGGGAAAGACAAGAGGAGAGAAGGGCGCGCACGCCATCATGGAGTAGCGGGAACCAGGCAAACTCGTAACATTGGCAGATGATGCCGCTGTCACTCCCAATCTCATACGTCGCATGACTGCGCCCAACGAAACGATCGACGACGGGCCGCCACCGCTCACCGAGCCTGCCGACCTCGGCTTTGGCCACGTCGTCGCGCAGTCCGTGCGCGGTCGCTTTCTCAATCGCGACGGGCGGCCGAACAGCAAGAAGTACGGCCTCGGTGCGCAGCGCGCGGCGCGGCTCTACCTCGCGTCGCTCGACGCGACGTGGACGGTGTTCATGTCGTGGATGTTCGGCGTGCTCCTGCTAATGAACGGATGCTTCGCTCTCATCTACATGTCGTTGGGTGGCGGCGCGGTGCGCGGCACCGAGACGATGGGCGTCGCCGATCCGTTTCTTCAGGCGTTCACGTTCAGTGTCGGCATCTTCACCACCACCGGCACCGGAGCGATCCACGCTTTCGGTACTACCGCGAACTGGCTCGTCAACCTGGAGTCGCTCATCGGTCCGGTGACGCTCGTGATTGCATTCGGGCTTCTGATCGCGCGACTCACTCGCCCACGTATGCGCATCGGATTCAGCGAGTCGGCGATCATTGCGCCGTACGAGGGCGGGCGCGCTCTGATGTTCCGCATCGTGAATCTGCAGCCGGGAGAGCTCAGCGACGTACAGGTACGAGTGAACCTCGCGCGCTTTGAGGATTTCGGCGGATCGCGCGAGCGAAACTTCCACGCGCTTGCACTGGAGCGGAATTCGGTGGAGTTCTTCACGCTGCACTGGACCGTAGTGCACCCGATTACCGCCGACAGCCCGCTCGCGGGCGTGACGCCGGAGAGTCTCGCCGACTCGCAAGCGGAGTTTCTGATCTTCGTAAACGCGCTCGAGGAAACTTTCTCGACACGAGTGTCGCAGCGCGCGTCCTATCTGTGGGACGAGCTGCGCTGGGACGTGAAGTTCGCGAGCATCTTCGCGAACGGTCCCGACGGCGTCATCGCAATCGACGTCGAGCGGCTGAGTCGCACCGAGCGGCTCGACGACGGGGCGACGCGCACGCCCGCGCCGCAGGAACGCGGAGTGGCGCCCAAGAGTAGCTAGGCGCCGCCGCCGGCACGTATGGACTCGAGATCGAGCTCCTGCTCGAGCTCGCGCAGCACCTCGTCGGAGATGGCATCCTCGTCGCGAAGGCGGATCAGCATCTTGCGCTCCGCGTCGATCATCGCGAGCCGCAGGCGGCGACGTCCTTCGTAGTGTCCACCTTCCTGGTCGTTCGCGCGCAGCCGCTCACGCAGCTCGGCACGGAGCGCGGCGACGTCGCGTTGGTCCACCCACGGCTCGTGCGAGAGATCCTCCAGCGCCTCGGCGCCGCGTCGCGTCGCCTCCCGTCGTGCGAGCGTCTCTTCCACGTGATGCGTATCCTCCGGCTCGAAGTGGAGCGCGCGAACGAGCGGCGTCAGCGAAAGCCCCTGCAGGAGCAGCGTCAGGACTATCACGCACATCGTGATGAGCAAGAGCTGCGTGCGATACGGAAACGGAGTGCCGTCGGCGAGATAGAACGGCAGCGCGAGCGCAGTCGCGAGCGACACGACGCCACGCATGCTCGTCCACGACACGAGGAGAAGCGACTTCCAGCGCGGTTTCGGCGTTCGCCGTCGCCCATTGGCGGTTATTCGTGGCAGCAGGGTGATGAATGGAACCCAGAGCAGTCGCACCACTATCGCGACGAAGGTGATGATCACACCATCCGCAAAGACGACTCCCAGCGAGCCACGGGGCACGAGCCCCATCAGGCTTCCGAATTGTGCGCCGAGTAGCAGGAAGATCAGGGCGTTCAGCAGGAAGACGACGAGCTCCCACACCGTTCGCGATTGTAGTCGAGACGCCGGCCCAACGGCGGTGGACAGTCCCTGCTGCAGATAGACGCCTCCAGCCACGCAAGCGAGCACCGCCGACACGTGCAGCGAGTCGGCCGCCGACCACGCGACGTATGGTCCGGCGAGTGTGAGCAGTGCTTCCGCGAGCGGGTCTTTCGTGCGCCGCAGCGCACGAACGATCAGCCATGCGACGAGCAGACCAACTAGCGTGCCGACGCCCGCGTCGATGAAGAAGCGGACGATCGACTCTCCCCAGCTGAACACTCCCGTGACAGCGGCAGCGACGGCGGTCCGGTAGATCACGAGCGCCGAGGCGTCGTTCACGAGGCTCTCGCCTTCGAGCACCGTGATCACGCGGCGCGGCACGCGCAGTCGCGAGACGATCGCGGTGGCGGCCACGGCGTCAGGCGGCGAGACGATCGCGCCGAGGGCGGCCGCGACGGGCCAGGGGATTCCGGGAAAAAGCATGTGCGCTACGACTGCGACTACCGCCGTGGTCACGACCACCAGGCCTACGGCGAGCGTGCCTATTTTGTCGAGATTCCGTTTGAACTCGCGCACGGACGTGAACATCGCGGCCGACCAGAGGATGGGCGGCAGGAATACGAAGAAGACGAGATTGGGATCGAGCGCCGGTACGGTGAAACCCGGAATCAGACTCGCGCCGAACCCGGCGACGAGCTGCAGGATGGGCGTAGGCACGGGCAGCCGGCGCGCGAGCGCCGACAGCGCGACGACGAGCACGGCGATGACGATCGCGAAGACGACTGGCTCGAAGTGCGGCATCGCGGACGGTGCGGGGGGAAGAACGATGGCGTCGGTGACAGTCAATCTCCTGCGCCGAGTAGCGTATCGCAACGGTCGCCGCTTCGCGTCACAATGCGCCCGCCACGCCTAACCACCCCTTCGCTAGCGATTCGCGATTCAGGCACGCGGATGGCAATGGCAGTGAACCATGTTCATACCCTCGCACGCTCGTTCCGCGGTTCTGTCGCTTTGCGCTTCGGCCCTCGCATGGCACGCGGATTTCCCAGGTCGCGGTGAACGAGCGTCCGCCGCTGGCGCATCGAAGGTTTGGGCAGAGTCCAGCGTTGCGCCACACGACACGACGCACGCGCAGACTCGCGTCTCGATGCGAAACGTCGACTTCTACGTCGATCCGGAAGTCGTGTTGCACATCCACCGGCTCGAAGGAACGATGCGCGCGAAGAATGGCGGCCCAGTCATTTTCGACGACAAGCATTCGTTCATCATCACGCTGGAACACGCTCGGGTAGGGCTCACCGGCGCGGATCTCACGGCGCTGTTGAACAAGTACGTATTCGGCTATAAGGGATCGCCGCTCTCGCATCTCCACGTGCGCACGGAGGGCGATCACATCGTGCAATCCGGACGGCTGCACAAGGGGATCGATATTCCGTTCGAAATGACGGCGACGATGGACGTCACGCCCGATGGGCTCATCCGAATACATCCCACGAAGACAAAGATTCTCGGCGTGAATGGCGACAAGCTGATGCACGCCTTCGGACTATCGCTGGAAAAGCTCATCGATCTGAAGGGCGCCACGGGCGCAACGGTACACGGCAACGATCTCTTCCTCGATGCCACGCGCATCTTGCCGCCGCCCACCATCCAGGGTCGCATTACCGCCGTGAGCGTACAGGGCGACGAGGTCGTCCAGACATTCGGGACGCCGGGCGCCGGCGGGCGCAAAGCTCTCGTGCCTCCGGATACCGCCGCGCCGAACTACATGTATTACAAGGGAGGCACGCTCCGTTTCGGTAAGCTTCTCATGCTCGACGCCGAGATGCAGATCGTCGACCTCGATCCATCGGACGTCTTCCGCTTCGATCTCGGGCGCTACAGCGAGCAGCTCGTCGCCGGCTACGAGCGCACGCTCGCGGATCAGGGGCTCGAGGTGTGGATGCGAGATGTCGACAAGCTCCCCGCGCCGGGACAGCTCGCGAAACAGCCGGAAATGCCGGCTCACCCGCTGACGCCCGCGTCGCACTGACGCGCGCCTGCTAGATTGCAGCGCGAGAAGCGATCAGCGGTTCGCGCGCAGCACCCGGCGTTTGAGGCAGAATGACGAGAGGGCGCACGCCCGACACCATGCCCATGCAGCTGTCGCTCGATCCACGCGGCGCGTCGCGGCATCAGCAGATCTACGACGCGCTGCGAGCGGCGATTCTCAGCGGCGCGTTGCGCCACGGTGAGCGGCTGCCCTCCTCCCGCGTCCTCGCGCGCGATCTCGGCGTTTCGCGCACCACCGTGCTCGGCGCCTTCTCGCGGCTGCTCGGCGAGGGGCTGGTGACGGGCAAATCCCGGGCAGGGACGCGGGTCGCATTGATGACGGCTCCGTTGCGACGTGAGGATCGCACACGCGCGAACGGGATCGCGCACGCGGACGACGACGCGCCGTGGCTCTCGAGCGCTGGACGCGCGCTGTTCGCCGAGGGGAAGTGGCGGCGCATCCCGACTCGGGCGACGCCTTTCGCGGCGGGCATTCCCGCGCTCGAGCTTTTTCCGCTGACCACGTGGACGCGGCTCGCCGCGCGACGCTGGCGGTTGTCAGGGCGCGATCTCCTGCTCCCCGATGATTCGCAAGGGTACGGCCCTCTGCGCGAGGCGATCGCGCGATATGCCGTCACGGCTCGCGGTGCGCGGTGCAAGGCCGAGCAGGTCGTGATCGTGAACGGTGCCCAGCACGCGATCGACCTGTGTGCGCGACTACTGGTCGGGCCGGGCGACGAGGTGTGGATGGAGTCGCCCTGCTACGCGCCCGCGCGAGGAGTCTTCGCAGCCGCGGGAGCAACTCTCATCGATGTGCCCGTGGATGCGGACGGAATCGACGTTGCGCGCGGTCTCGAGCTCGCACCCTCTGCACGGCTTGCATTCGTGACGCCATCGTTCCAGTCCCCGCTTGGCGTCACGATGTCGCTCGAGCGACGCGTGGCGCTTCTCGATTGGGCGAAGAGATCCGGTGCGTGGGTCGTGGAGGACGACTACAACGGCGAGTATCGCTACGACACCACGCCAATTCCGGCGATGCAAGGCCTGGATACAGGCGATCGCGTGCTCTACATCGGCACGTTCAGCAAGACTCTGTCACCCGCGATCCGGCTCGGCTACCTCATACTCCCGCTAGCGCTTGTCGCGGCGTTCACCCGGGCGCGACTGCTGCTCGACCGGCACTCGGCCGTTCCGGAGCAGGCGATTCTCGCGGACTTCATCTCGAGCGGGCACTTCGCGCGGCACATCCGTCGCACGCGGGCACTGTATCAACAGCGGCAGCGCGCATTCGTATCGCTCGCTGCGCGCGAGCTGGGCGGACTGATCACCGTCGACGCGGCGCCCGCGGGAATGTGGCTGGTGGGCTGGCTGCCGCGCGACATGAGTGATCTCGAAGTCGTCGAGGAGGCTGGCCGGCGCGGCGTCGTGCTCGTAGCGATGTCGCCGTATCTGGGAGGAACCGGGCACGGTCCCGGACTGCTGTTCGGCTACGCTCCGTACACCGCGGCGCAGATGCGCGTCGCGATGCGGGAGCTTGCGTCGGTGATTCGTGATGTTCGCGCGCGGGCGTTGCTAGGCGGTGCGGCGAACCGCTGACTCGATGCTCATTGGACGCGACACGCTGCGACGCCGCTCAGCGATCGGCGCGACCCTCGTGCGGCCGTAGCAAACGAAGCCCGCAAGAACTCCTACCACGAAGGGCATCGCCGCGGGCGCTACCGGGCCGATTGCGGCCGTGATGATGGTCGCGCCGGTCATAATCACTACGAGACCCGCTGCGGCGAGCGGCGTGAGTTCCGGGCGAATGCGGAGGAGCGACGGGAGAATCAGCCCGAACGCACCTGCGATCTCGCAGGCACCGATGAAGTGCAGGAACAGTCCGGGGAGCGGGATCTGCTTTGTCATTTCTGCGATGGGCATCACAAACTTCATCGTGCCGGCGAACAGGAAGAGGAGCGCCAACAGCACCTGTACAGTCCAGAGCGCCACGCCGACCTTCGACGCACGCGTAGGCCTCGCATTCTCCTTCCGTACTCCCTCGCTCCTGCGCAGTGTAGCGGACATTGTCGGTCTCCTTATGCTCGAATGGTGAGCGAGGTGCCGGTTGTCCGGTCCTGAACCAACGCTCTACAGACACGTCGAACGGAGATCGGCGAAATCGACAAGAGGTCGTAAAGATTCGTTGAGTGCCTTCAGTAGCGGTTACGGCGCCGGAATTCGCATTGCCGTGGCGCGACGCACGCCGAGGGCGCTCGACCGTCGTTGCGCGTCCGCGACGAGCGGCTGAAGCTCGACATCGGCGTGCGCCCATAATGTTGCGACCTCATCGTACGCCGCGATCGCCGCCGCGGTGTCGCCTCGCGCCTCGTGCAGCGCGGCGAGACGCTGGTACGCCGTCACGCGTGAGTCGCCGAGCGAATTCTGCCATTCTGACCACGGGGTTGTCACGTACCGCTGATACACCGCGATCGCCGAGTCTGGAATGCCAGTAAGCTCGTAGGCCAGCGCGAGGTCGGGTAAAGTGCACGTCGGACAATAGTAGAGCTGCACCGAGCGCTGGAGCGTCGTCACGGCATCGGCCCGCTTTCCCTCCGCGAGCTCCGTCGCCCCGAGGGCTCGGAGATACGTCCCTTCATCGCGGAGCCCTAATCCGCCGCGCGTCGCGCCGGGTGCGCGCTCGAATTCGCGTACGTTTGCGAGTAGTTCGCGCGCCCGGGACGGTCTGCCGCCGAGCGCGTAGAGGTATGCGAGTGGCGCGTAGTTCCGGTCGAGCGGCGCGAGCGAGTCGAGGGGGAAGCGCGCCACCGCCGAGTCCAGCAGAGCGAGGCCGCGCGCTGGCTGCTGTCGATACCGGACATCGATGAACGCGCGAGCGATCGCCGCCTCGAGGTAACCTCCGCCGTTCCTCGCGTTGGCCTGCCCCTCCGCGAGCGATGCATAGATCTGATCGGCCTCACCGAGCCGGCCGCGGATGATCGACAAAATGCCCAGCATCTTGAGCGGCTCCGCTCGTGCGTCCACATCGCTGCCCGCGTCCACCAGCATCTGGGCGCTGCGACTGCGCGCGCCATCGATGTCTCCGCGCATCATCTCGAGAGACGTTTCGATCCCCTCGGCATCCTGTTGTGGTGGAAACCTCCGGGCTCGGGCCTTCAGAGTGCGCTCCGCCTCGTCGTAGCGGCCACCATTGAACTGGTCGGTGGCCAGATGGTTGAAGAGCAGCGCGACCGTGGAGTCGGCCTCAATGGAGCGGTGAAATAGCGACTCGGCGCGGGCGTACTCCCGCAGATCCATGTAGACATCGCCGAGATTGTTCAGCGCGCGCATGTCGTTGGGGTACACGGCAAGCAGCGCCCGATATGTGGCTATGGCGCTGTCGGGGATTGCCGCGTTCAGAAAATACGATCCGGCGGTGTGGAAGCGCTCGAGCTCCGGCAGTCGCCCGCGATATCGGAATGCGTGAGCGAGTGCGTCGTCCGCGCCAGCGCGCATCCCCATGTCGCGGAGGTAGGTGCCCAGCTTGCGATACGCCATCGCGAACGTCGTGTCGAGCGCGACGGCTTGCCGGAGAATCTCCACGGCGCGCCGGTTGTCACCCTCCTGATCGCCCACACGAATCGCCTGCGAGTATAGCCGAAGCGCCTGAAGCGAAGAAGTCGACACCTCTTCGAGTGGCGGCGTGGCGCGCACTGACCAGCGTGACTCGCCGATTCCACGGCGTAACTGTTCAGAGACTTTGTCGAGCGCGCCGAGAAGTCCGGTGGAATCCCTGGCATTTTCGCGAACAGAGACGAGAACCTCGCCGTCCTTCACCGCGATCAACTCCGCGGATACGGAGTAGCCGGAACCGAGCGATGCGACATCGCCGGTAACGAACGCCGTCACGCCGTGGCGCTCGGCGACCTCGCGCACGATTATGTCGGAGCCGATGTCACCTGTGGGCTGGCGCATGCGATCGAGCACGGCCTGCACTTCTGCGCGGCTCATCACGCGAGTGCGGCGCGATTGCGACAGGTCAGCGCGCAACGCCTCGGTCACGGCGCCGGCCAGGAGCGAGTCGCGGGTGTGGTTGCGAAAATCCGCAACGAGAATTCCGGCGACGCGTGGCGGAGCTTGGCCAAAGAAGTAAGCGCCGATCACGGCCGCGAGGGCAATGATAGCCGCGCCCACGCCCAGCACGGTCCATCGCCGCCGGTGCTGCGGAGCGCTAACCGGAGCAAGTGCGCGCTCGATGGCGCCGACGGCGACGACGGGGAGTTCGGTCGTGGGCGGCGCCGCTGTCTCAGGCGGCGCACCTCCCGCGCGCATCGCATCCGCCAGCGCCGTCGTGGCCGCGTCCGGCTCGGCGTCGTAGTCCTCGTCGAGCCGTTCCGCAAAGGTGCGAAAGGCGCGCAGCGCGCCCGCACGATCGCCGCTCGCAGTGAGCGCCGTCATCAATGTTCGAAGCCGCTGCTCATCGTCGGGTGCGAGTCGGCTCGCCTGCGTCGCCCACAACACCTCTGCGGCGTAGTCTCTCGCGCCATGGGCTGCGAGCGCCATCTCACCCGCAGCTGCGGCGGCGCGCGCGGACAACCGCGCGCGCGTGATGTCCACCCACTGCTCGAAATCGGGCGAGACGTCGGACACGAACACGCCGTCCAGAAACGCGCCGTGATAGAGCGCAAGCGCAACCTCCGGACGTCCGGCGTCGAGGGCCTGCTCGAACGCGATTCCGTCACACCACGCGCCATCGTCGGCGAGTGCGATCTGGCCATCGCGTTCCGTGCGGAGGATCGCGTCGCCTATGTGGGTGCGGACTCGATGCAGGGCCTGGCGCAGCGCCCGGCGCGCCTCGTCTTCGCCGAGCTCGGGCCAGAAGAGCGCGAGCAGTGTGTCACGCCTGTGCGGACCGCGAGGGGTGGCCATCGCGAGATAGGCGAGCAGCGCGAGCGGTTTTGGTTGGGCGGGGAGCAAGCGCAGCGCGGATATCTCGCCTGAGAGCAGCTCCAACCGACCGAGGGTTCGCAGCTGCACCATGGAGCGTCCTCGAGAGCACATCGCTGGTTGACGCTCGCCTCGCCTGCACAACTGCGTTACTGCCCGCCGTAACGCCGTCGAATCAGCCGCGTAACGAGCGACCGCGAGGTTGTCACAAGTCTACTGCGCAGGTCGAGAAACCGTTAGCCACCGAGCTCGCCACCTCCATCGCGGAGAACGCCCAAATGCCATGTATCAGGAAGGAACACACGCGAACGACGATCGCGATCGCATGCGCGCTCGGTCATTCGTTGAGCGCGTGCACCAAGGCGGCGGGCGCACCGCCATCGGTCGCCTCGAATGGCGATCACGGTCGTGGACGGGGCTGACGACGGCCATTCGACGCAGTCGGGGTGCCGCTACTGGACCGCGCGCGACTCGGGCGTGGGAGTGTCCCTCGATGTGAACTGGATCGGCTCGCGGGGCTATTCGGATCCAGCCGAGCATGCCGCGATGCAGGTGCACGAACACTCACCGTATTCAGGGAGACCAACATGCAGCGCATTTCTTCTTCACGAGCGACGCGCATTCTCGCGCTGGCGGCAGCGTTGGCGGCAGCGTTGGCGG
>JANWLO010000209.1 GCA_025450815.1 Gemmatimonadaceae bacterium | reverse complement strand
GTGCACGCCCATGTCGTCGTGCGAGCTCACCCGCACGTCGGGCCTGGGCGGCGACGGCGACTTCTCGTCGCTCTGTTCGCCCAGCTTCTTGTCGCCGTCAACCATTACTTCGCCTCTTCCTTCGAGAAGTTCGGCGTGTCGATCTTGAGGTTGAAGGTCTCCGCCGGACCCACGGGCAAAACCTCCAGCCCCATGTCCAGCACGCCCATCGCGAACTTGTCCTCGGCCATGTCGATGTCGAGGTTGAAGTCGTAGATCGTGCCTTTCTGCTTCTCGCTGCGCAGGAATTCCTCGATTGGATCGCGCACCTGCGACTTCACCAGGTCGCGCGTGAGCCGCTGCTCCGCCACGCGGCGCAGATAGACCGCGATGCGCCGCTCGAGATAGCGAAGCACGCGATACGACGTGAAGAACTTGAGCACGCCGTTGGGGTCCTCCGCCTGCGAGCGACTGCCCACGAAGCAGAGATCGTTGTCCTCGTTGCGGATGATGGAGACGACCTGCCTCTCCATCGACAGGTGCTCCATCTGCGAGATGCGCGGCTCGATGCGCGACTTCTCCACGCCGCGAATCTTGCCGAAGATCATCCCCACCGGCCCCTGGGCGATGCCGCCGCCCGCCGTGCGATCCGCGCGCGCGAGCGAGCCCGCGAAGAGCATCGATGCGGGCGAATAGAGATCGGCATCGTCCGAGTCACCGTCACCTTCTTCGAACCAATGTTTCTCGCGGAGCTTCACGTAGCCCGCGATCACGACGTCCGACGCGGCCTTGTCCTCCGGACGCTTGAGGAATTCGTACGCGCCACCGTCGGTGCGGAACTGATCGCTGAGTGTGCGGAAGCTCTTCTCATCCTTGAGGTCGCCGATGAGCAGCATTCCCCATTTGTTCGAGATGTCCTCGAAGCGCTTGCGCACGACGTCCGGGATGTAGCCGGGGACGACAAGGTTGCAGATGAACTGGCGAAAGTTGAAGCTGTCATTGCGCCCCTGCACGAATTCGTCGAGCGCCACGATCGTCGAGCTATCGACATCGCTCGTGATGGCCTTCGTGTCGGCGTTGAAGATGAAGAACTCCACCGGCGGCCGTTGCACGTTGTCGCGCACTTCCGAATTCTCGAAGAAAAGCTGGATCTGCTTGTAGCTCCGCTCGAGCGGGCGAATCTGCTTGTAGACTGCCTTGAGCACCTCGTCGCGCACCTTCTCCATGTCCGCGATCGCAGCGTCGAGCTTCTTGAGCGCCTGCGCATGGCTGTCTGCCGCGCCGAGTAGCGCCGAGAAGCTCGCGACGCGGTCGAGGAACTGCGTGGCCGATTCCGCCGTGAAGATCTCGCCCAGCGCGGTTTTCGGTGGCGCCGGGTGGATGACGTTGAAGATTTCCTCGATCGCCTTCCCCGCGCTCTTCTTGCCGATGATGTCGAAGGTCGTGCGCGTTTTCACTTCTTCGCTCATGACGCACCTCCTTCGGCACCGGCGATGTGGCGGAGCTGCTGCTCGAACTCGTGCACGGCGTCGATGATCTCCTTGCGCTGCTCGGTATTCTCCCACGCCTTTTTCACGGACAACACCGCGAAGCGCTCGCGCATGCGATGGAGCAGGTCGATTCGACTCTGCATGTCCGCGAGGTCGTTGCGCTTGCCGGGCTCGCGCGACCGGATCTTCTTGGGATCGAAGTCCTTCAGGCTCTTGAATTCGAGCTCTGCAACGAACTCGGTTCCCTCCTCGCCGATCGTTGTCTTGAAATCGAGCTTCGGCTTGAACTTCTCGAAAGCCTCGGCGAGGCTGCTCACCTTAGTCGGCTGCTCGTCCTCGGCGCATTCCTGGCCGACGCGATCGACGGTCATGGGGAGCACCGCCGCAGTGGTATCCGTGGGAACTTCGCGTGGTGCAGAGCGGACACCCGCCCGCGAAACCTTCACAACTGGCATCTAACTCCTCCTCGAGATTGACCGCGCAGCTAGCATGATGAAACAACAGATGACGCCGACGAGCAGCACTCTGCGCGAGAGCCGTTATCGTCGCGTTACTTCGCCGTTCGGCGAGCCATCGTAGCCGTGACCTCCGTCGGACGGCGAGGGGGCACCTCAGTGACCCCACGCCGAACAGCTCCGATCGGCGCGTCGGGAGCTGCGGCCGTTGCCGCAGCTCCTGGAGCGGGCGACGGCGCAGACATCGACGCCGCCTCCTTCGCGGGCGCGGTGACAGCGCCCGATTCGTCCGGCCACATCAGACCCGGAAGCACGAACCACAACACCAGCGCCAGTAGTGCGAAAAACGCGAAGACGAGCACGTTTTGCGCGACCTTCTGCTCGCTGACCTCGAGAGCGGTGAGGCCCGCGGCCGTCACACTCCCGGAATCGGCGATTCCTTCAAAGGCCGGCAGTGCGAAGAGCGGTGGTGTCCATTTGCCCACCACCGTCGCAGTGCAACAGCCACGACCATCCCCGCGGCTCACCGTGAGCGGAAAGACTCCGCGAGCGAGCCGTGAGCGAGCCCAAACTGGCGCGGGATAAGTCAATGCGCGCGTTGTAAATAGCGCGTCTCGAATTCCCGTAAACACTCGATGCAGCAGCAGCGGATCTTCGGCTACTAAATACCGCTCGCCGTGGGAGCCCGCAAGAGCCTGCAGCTCCCCGCCATCGGGTTCGCCCCCGATCCCCACGAGCCACACGTAGCTTCCGCTGCTCGCCACGGCGTTAACAGCGGCGTCACGCCCCGCGGCGCCAGCGAGCAGTCCGGGATCATCGCTGGAGCGAACGTCGTTGCGGCCATCGGTAATCACGAGCAACGCTCCCCACCCATCGCTCGGTCCGTTTTGCACCGCACCCCGCACCACTTCCGAGCCGATCTCGATCGCGCTGTACAACCCCGTGTTGCCCTCCGGCTGAGGTAGAGCGTCGACCTGCGAAAGCGCCGTCTGCGGATCAGTGAACGCGACTTTACGGATCTGTGGCGCGAGATTCTTGCTCGCGAACGGTGCCACCGCAATGCGCACGGAGCTGCGCGGCAGCTCGGAGATGAAGGTGCGCAGCGCGGATCGCGTGAGCTCGATCCCCGCGCCCTTCATGCTGCCGCTGATATCGACGAGCACGAGTAGCGTGAGCGGATGCGCGAGCGTCGACGTAGTACGCGCAGTACCGCTACGCAGCGGCACATTCGCGATCTCTCCCAACCACTCGGCGGCGCCAGTGGTATCCGCGAGGGCGCGCGCCTCGTCCGGCCGGAGTGGGATAGTCGCGCGCACGCATGGCACGTCGGAGCTCTCCGCGCAGCGGACGATCTCCACGGGGCCCACGGACGATGACGCCGCAACGCGCTGCGCGGAGGCAGGCGCCGCGAGCAGCGCGATCGCGATGAGTACGGAGTGCGAGTGTCTCACGCCGTCGCTCGCCTGCGCCGACGGAATCGATACTGCGCATCGCCGACGACCACGCGATCTTCGTTCACGAGCTCCGTCGTCGCGGTGAGCACCTTTCCGGCCACGCGCACGCCGCTGCCGCCAGCCGCGGGAACGATGCGGCAGCGGGTGGCCTCGCAGATGACGGATGCGACCGCGGAGCCATCCCGCTCGAGCGGCACCGACGATCCGCTCGCCAGCGCCCACTCGCGCAGACGCGTGAGTCCGACACGTGCTCCATTCGCGCGCTCGAGCTCCAGTATCGCAACGGAGCGGCGGAGCGACGGCGCGCACGTTCCCGCGCCGATCCCCGCGCCGACGATCGCGAATGCGAGCGCCTGCCAGAACTCCGATGGCCCCGGGAGCGAGTAGATGATTCCGCCAATCGCGCCCGCCAACGCGCCGTAGCCTGCACCGTCGACTGTGCGATGCTCGTCGGCTTGCCACCAGCGCATTCCGAGCGTGAGGCCGATCGCCGACGCGAGTATCGCCCACGCGAGAATGCGCGCGATCGGAAAGGTCGCGGACGACAAGCGAGGGGCGAGCACGCCCCCCAATCCCGCGCCGGCGGCGGCACCCGCGAGTCCCCCCAGAAGTCCCAGCCCGAGACCGAAGATCGCATCTATCGGAACGCTGGCGCGGCGCCGGAGCGCGTCGCTACCCGCTACGAACGCACCGACCAGCGCTCCGAACATTCCACCCACGGCGAGATCGAGCCGCGCGTAGGTGGGCAGCGCATCGCTCAGATCGGTAATCGTGGAGCACACCAGCCACGCGATGAGCGCGCCAGCGAGACCGCTCACGCCGGCCGCGTACGCGCCCTTGGGAACGAAGGCCGAGAGCGCGGGCACCTTGACCGCGCGCGCACGGCGCCTCATGTGCAGCTCGAGCGTGCGCTGCGGCGAGATTCCGAGCTCCTGCGGTGCCTGCGCCGTGTCCAGGTCGCGGCCGCCCCACACTACGGTGAGCTCGTCCTCGGCAGCGCCGGAAATCATCACTCCAGTTCCGCGCAGCTCCTCCAGAATCTGGCGCACCTGCGGACCCAGCGGCCGGTCGTCATCGAGCGTGAACTGCGTTCGCTGCAGTCCGCGCTCCGTCGTGAACTCAACCGCATATGCAGGCATTGAAGTCGGCCGGGTGCATGGTCGTTCGGTGCATCGCAGGAGGCGCGGCGCCCCTGCACGAAATCAGAACTTCAGATTGCGATGCTTGGCTTCCTTGACCGCGTCGGGATACCCCTGCTTCGCCGACTTCACGTACAGATCGTTCGCTGCGGAATCGCTCTTGGAGATGCCGCGCCCCTTCGCGTACATCGTCGCGAGATTGAACTGTCCTTGCGCGTCGCCCTTTGTCGCCGCGGTCTGGTAGAGCTTCACCGCCTTCCCCTCGTCCTTGTGGACGCCCTTGCCGTCCGCATACATGGCACCGAGGCGATTTAGCGCAAACAAATTTCCCTGGTCGGCTGCGCGCTGGTACCAAGCTGCAGCCTCGCCCTGATCCTTGTCCACACCCTTTCCATCTTCGTATGCGCGGCCGAGCTTCACCTGCGAGTCGCCGTCGCCGAGGAGCGCAGCTTTGCGATACCAGTCGATGGCCTGCTTCTGATCCTGCGGTACGCCGCGGCCGTTCTCGTACATCGTCGCGAGCTGGAAGGTCGCGTCACGATTGCCGGTTTCCGCGGCTTTGCGGAACCAGAGCGCCGCCTGCGCGGCATCATGCGGAACGCCGAGCGACTGGTCGTACATCACACCAAGGTTGCGCTGCGCCGATTGGTTGCCGGCATTTGCCTCGCGCGTGCAGGCAGTGAGCGCGGCCGCCCAGTTTTTGTCGCTGTAGGCGTTGAGGCAGTTGGGCGCGGCCGCAGTCACGGGCCTGGGAGCGGCAGCGGGCGCCTGTGCCGCAACTCGCGCCGGCTCCATCGTTGGCGACCAGGTGAACGTCTGGCCAGCCATGACCTCGATTCGCTGCGACACATTACGAAAGCCCTTCGCGCTGGCGGCGAGCTGATACTTGCCTGGCACGAGTGAGATCTGCCGATCGGTGACGACCTTCCCGTTCAGCGTCACGCGCGCAGCAGCGGGGAGCGAGCCGATCGCGACGAAGCCGCTCTCCGGCGCCGCAGCAACGGGCGGCGCGACGACAGCGGTTGGCGCAAGCGCAACCGGCGTCGGATCCTGTGTTGTGTCCGTGCCATTGCGCTTCGAGTCCGAGAAGACGAAAAGTCCGCCGCCAACGAGCAGAATCGCCGCGACGACAGCGATCGGAATCACGGGCGAGCGTTTGCGCGGCGCAGGCGCCTCCTCTTCCTCCCCCGACGTGGAATCGGGCACCATTACGCTTGGCGGCGTCACGCTCTTCGCGGTGGGCTGCGGGGAGCGCGCCGACGGTGCAGCGGAGCGCGAGGCGGGCGCGTTTGCAGCCTGCATCAGGGAAGTTGGAGATGCGTAAGTCGCGCCCAGCGATGCGACGAGGGGCTTGATCACCTGGGTGACGCCGAGCGCGTACGACTCGCTGCCGTCGCTCTCCTGCTCGCGGGTGAGCCGTAGCGCCACGAGGCGCTGGCTCTTGATCTCGCGCGCGAAGTACACGACGCCGCCTCCTTCGGAGCGCTCCATTTCGCCGAGCACTTCGTACTCGCCCTCGGCTGCGCCCTGCACGGCCTTCAGCAGCTCTTCGCGTGACGCCTCGCCCGATCTGGTGCCCGACAGGTCCTTGCCGCAATGGCTGCAGAATCGCCCCCAGCCCACGAGGTCGACATTGCAGGACGGACACTTGTTGCCCATTGCGGGGACGCTGGCATCGAGCGCGCGCACGACGCTCAGCTCGTACTCGCCGCCGTCGGGACGAAGCTTTAGCGCGACGAGCTTCTGCGACGTGTTCTCTCTCGCGAGATACACCACGCTGCCACGCTCGCCCCGGCCCATCTCGCCCAGTATGTCGTACTCCGCGGCGGCCGCTTCCTTCACCGCGCGCAGCAAGTCATCGTCACCGCCGTGGCCACCCGGCGATCCTGTCAATCGCCTGGACCCGGTCTGTCGCTCCATAGCATCTCCGGCAGATAATTCGTGTGCAGTCTACAGTACGATACGCAGTTGCGAATGGAAAGGCATTGCGCGTACCGATTTTAGCTGCCGGGCGGGCGGTACGCTTTGGGCTTGAACGTAGGTGGCTTCTCCGTGATGACGCGTCCCACGGAGTCTGCTCGCTCGCGCGCACTATCGTCGATCATGTTGGTGATCGCATCAACCTTGATGGACGGAAGCGTGGGAGCCAGAATCGCGTCGGCATCGGGCGCGGGAGCGGAGGCAGTGGTCTCCTTCGCTGAGTGTGAGGCGTGCTTCGCCTCGCTCTCCGTGCTCGCAGCTTCGAGAGTGCTCGACGCCGGGGTGTTCTTGGCGGAACGCTCGGCGACGTTCGCGGCTGTGGGCGCGACCGAATCACGGCGCGCAACGACGCTGTCGTGCGCGATTGCCGGTACCGCGGCGGCCGCCCTGGACGACGACGAGGTCGACGCCTTTGTTGCGGTCGCCTTCGCCAACGACGGCTGATGGCGCGACAGGAAGAACCAACCGCCGCCGGCGATCAGCGCGAGCGCCGCGATTCCCATCACGATGCGCATCCACGGGCGAGTTGGCTCGATCGGCCAATCGAGACTGATCTCGCGACGCGGATCCGTAATGTGGTGCGTCTCGGTCGGTGGTGCATCTTCGTCGATCGCGTGCGGCGCCGCCGGTGTCTCGGCGACCAGTCGTTCGAACGAGCTCGTAAATTGCGAATCGGCGATCGCGTGAGACTCGGCCTCGTTCGATGGCACAGGCGCGGTAGGCGGCGCGAGCTGCGCTACGGGTGGCGCTACGGGTGGCGCTACGGGTGGCGCTACGGGCGGTGCGTGGATTGCATCGGAAGACGGATGGAACGCGAGCGGAGACTCGAGCGTCCGCGGCGCGGTGATGCCGATTCCGTTTGCATGCCCGTTTCCGTTGCCGTTTCCGTTGCCGTTTCCGTTGCCGTTTCCGTTGCCGTTCCGCAGCGGACCGGTGATTTCACCGTTCTCGCGCGCGGGCGCTGATGGCGCGGGCGGACGCGTGCGGTCGAACGCCGGCGGCTGAGGGACGTCGATCCAGGGCAGCGACGACGTGCGCGTCGTGCGCGCAGGGGTCGACGGCTCCGCGGGCGGCATCACAATGCGAGGCGGCGTCATCACGACTGGCGGCGCTACAGCTGGCGGTGCGACAGGGGCCGGTGGCTCCGCATTCGTGGAGGCCCGGCGCGCCTGGAGTGCGATGCGCAGCGCGGTGACCGTCGGATGGTCCGCGCCCATCGCGTTCGTGCGTACGTCGAGCACTCGCTTGCGGAGACGAATCTCCTGCTCCACATCGCCGCGCTTGGCGCAGATGTCGGCGAGCATCTCGAGCGCCGTTGCGACCGCGAGATCGTTCGGCAAGTGCAGCTTCTCGCGAATCTCGAGCGCGCGCTTCGCGAATTTCTCGCCTCCGTCGAAATCCTCGGCGGCGATGCGCACCTTGGCGAGGCTCGTGAGGATCGCCGCGATTTCCGGGTGGGACAGACCTAGCGCCTGCTCCTTGATCGCGAGGAGGCGTGCAAGCAGCGGCTCGGCGGCGACGTAGTCTCCGCGGCGAAAATAAAGTCGTGCAAGATTGTTGAGCGTGACGGCGACATCCGGGTGCGATTCGCCGAGGTGCTGCTGGCTGATCGCGAGCGCCCGTTGAAAGAGCGGCTCGGCCTGATCGAGCTCGTTTCGTGCGTAGTGCAGCGCCGCGAGGTTGTTGATGTTCTGGACGAGTCCGAAATGCTCGGGTCCGAGCACGCGCTCGCGAATGGCGAGCGCGCGATGAAAGAGCGCCTCCGCCTGCTCGAGATCCTTCTGCTTGTATTTGAGCTGCCCGAGATTGCTGAGACTGGACGCTAGTCGCACGTTATCCGCGCCGAGCTGCGTGGCCTCACGTATGGCTGCGAGAAAGGACTGTTCGGCGCGCGCGAAGTCGCCATCGGTGAATGACTGGCGACCGGCTTCGTTCTGTTGTTCCCAGCGGGCTTCGATCGTATCGGTCATTCGCACCCCTCCTTCGATAAGACGCGGAGAGGCGCCGGCTGTAACCGGTTGAGCACGGCAAAAACCAAGCGAGAAAACGGGGAGACGGCTCGGGACTTGCGGTTTCTGTTCGGGCGCCTAAATTCGGCGATCTTCACCCGATCGGAGTCTTGCACGATGCCAAACTCGAAGGCAACCCCACCCGCAACCACAACCCTCGCTCTCAAACGTCTGACGCCGGTGCTCGTCGTCGATTCCGTGGAGCCGTGTATCTCCTTCTGGGTGAGTCGCTTCGGTTTCGACGTGACGAATCAGGTCCCCGGTCCGGACGGCAAGCTGGTGTTCGCGAGCGTGACGCTCGGTGCGATCGAGATCATGTATCAGAGCCGCGCGAGCGTGATCGCCGACGGCGCGATTGCGGCGGCGGAGCTCGCGGGCCACTCGGTGACACTGTTCATCGAAGTCACGTCAATCGACGATGTGGAGCGCGCGGTTGCAGGTGCGCCCGTCGTGAAGCCTCGCCACGAGACCTTCTACGGCAGCACCGAGATCTACGTAAAGGAGCCGGGCGGCAACGCGGTCGGCTTCGCGCAGATGGGCTGATCGCGCTAGCAGGTCGCCGAACAACCAGGAACTGCTCGACGCAGAGTCGCAGAGGTGAACTGAAAGACGCAGAGGAGTGGGATTTAAAACTTCCATGACGGACTTACCTGCCGGTTTTCCTCCGCGACTCTGTGTATCCTCTGCGGCTCTGCGTCCCTCGTTTGTCTTTGTCTTTCCTTTTTCAGCAACGCGCTAGGTCGTGTGTTCGCTACGCGAGGAAGCGAGGAGAATTCGTCCGAACACGATGTGCGGCCCTATCAGCGCGAGAAAGACCAGGCCCACAGAGATCCGTGCAACGGCGGACTCGATGGCGTCGATGCCAACGCCGCGGTAGGCGATGAACCAGAAGAACAGCACGTAAACGGCGACGAGCCCGCCGCTCACCGCGAGTGCGCCCAGCCCTGCCAGGCGGGCTGTTTTCTCAACCGACAACTTTATCTTCATGTCGCTCGCTCACGAAAAAGTGACGGCGCGCGTGCTCCACGCTGCGCTCAAGGACGATAGCCGACGGACAAATATGCCTGCGTGTGATGCCGCCATGCACCCGTGAGAGAATATCCGACTCCTCCGAGGAGATGGACGCCGGGAACGCGAACCATCCACACTCCGTCAGTGTGCCACTCGCCCTCGATCCCCACAACCTGGCTCCAGTCGCGCAGCGTTTCGCCCGCGCTGCCAGCCCAGTAGTACGGCCGCCACACCGGCCCCGGCAGCGATGCGCGCAGTGTCGCCACCGAACGTCCAATCGCCACGCCCACCGGGAGCACGGGCATCGCAACGCGCTGGGCGAGCAGCGACGACTGCACGAGCGGCGGTGCGAGACCGCCGAGCGAAAACTGTTCGAAGGGGATGTTCGCGCGATCCATGCGTCCGTACATCCCCTCCAGAGCCAGCTCTTCGCCCATCGCGCGCACGGATAGCGCGCCCGTGAACATCGCGCGTGCCCAGTCGTCGCGGCCTAGTTGGCCCGCGGCGCCGGCGACGCTGAGTCGCTCGGCTACTCGCCAGTCGTTCGGCGTCTGCAGAGCGCCACCTGAGAGGGTGAGCTGCGCGAGCGCGCGGTGCGCGTCGGGACCGTGGAGCGGATCCACGGTGCCGTACGATCCGCTTACGCGAGCTCCGAAATCGAGCTCGCGTCGGTCCTCGACGAAGGCGGACCACGCCGAAACTCCACGATATCGCGCGTCCAGCATCGTCGGGAGCGCGAAGTCTTCGTGCTGGTGAGACGGCTGATTCTCGAGAGCGAACGCATCGAGTCCGAATAGCGGACGCGTTCCGCGATACACGGCTCCGAGCGACGCGCCGCGCCAGCTTCCGCGGCTTCCCCACTGCCCCTGCGCGAGCCACGTCAGTCGGCCAACGGGATCGGTACCGGAGTACGCGAGCCCGATCGATTGACCTTCGCTCGCGTAGCTTCCCGAGAGCAGCAGCCGTTGCTGGCGATCGCCGAGTCCGTAGCCGCGCGTGGGAGCGACCGGCGCTACCGCAAGCGAGTCGGCGTATCCCGAGGCAGGTTGGTAGGCGACCCACGGGTAATCGGCGCGCGCCGAGTCCGCACGCGTCGAGGACGCCGGCAGGGCGGAATCGAGATGCGCGCGCACGAGGTCGAGTCCTCGCGCATGCATGCTGAGGAAGTACACCCAACCATCGTCGCTCACTTCCGGATCGATCGCCGCGCCCGTGACGTGAGTGAGACGCGCCTGCCTGCCGCTCGGGATGGCGACGCGAACGATGTTCGGCGCGCCGCCGCTCTCGCTCGTGCACACGATCACGGAGTCGCCGCGAGCGAAGGCGGGCGCATACTCGTCGGCGCTCGCGCCCATGACGAGCGTCGCGGCGCCGCCGTCCGCCGGCATCGTCGCGACGTGCCATCCGTCCGACTGCTGCACCGCGAACGCCACGACTTTGCCGTCTCGCGACAGTCTCGGACGATCGTAGACGTGCGTGCGATCGCCGCGTAGAAGCATCTTGATCGCGCCGGTCGCGAGATCCACGCGCACGAGATCGCATCGGCCCCCCACGCACCGGTCGGCGATCGCGGTCGAGCCGTCCGGCGCGACGTCCGCGTGGCGAATGCCGGCATTCCGCGTCACGCGACGAACGCTCCCGGTTCGCCACGCCCACACGTAGAGATCGCGCCGGAAGGCGCCATCGCCGCGTGCGCTGAGCGCCGTGAGGAGCACACGCTGTCCGTCTGGGAAAAAGCGCGGCTCCGCGAACGACATGCCGCCGCGCGGACCCAGCTCCGCCGCCACCGGTAGCGCTGCCGGGCGCGATTCCACCGCGACGACATCTTCGGGATCGCGCGCGAGCTCAAGTTCCGCACGCACGCGCGCCACACTGTCGCCGGTGGCGCGCCCGAGGTGCCCTACCACGACGCGCGGCGCGCGATGAGGATCGTCGCGCACGCGCGCGAGGAGCGAGTCGTCGCGCGAGAGCGCGGGCGCTCCAGTGGACCAGCGGAGCCGTTGCACCAGCTCTCCCTCGCCGGGCGCAGGCAGCGTGCGGCGCGCGGCGCCGAGCAGTGCGAGCTGCGGGCCGCCAGCGTCCACGTCGAGCGCGTCGTGCGTGAGAGCCGCCGCGAATCGGCCGTACATCTCGTCGGGCGGTGCACCGTAGACTCCAACGAACGCATCGGCGAAGGAACGCGGCTGTCGTGCCGTCATTCGGCGCCACACGTGCACCAGGCTCGAATCTCCGTTGCGCTCGGCAAGCCACTCCAGAAACGCCGAGCCCGCGAGATACGCCATCGCGTCCCCCTGGTAGCTCGGCGACCCGTCGAGGGCGCCATAGGCGGGAAGCTGTCCCTCCACGGCCCACTGGCGGAGCACCGCCATCCGCCAGACGCCGTGCGGACGTCCGATGCCGCGCACTATGCGCCCCTCGACGAACGTTGCGTAACCCTCCGTCACCCACCGCGGCGCACCGAGCGCGAGAGGGCCAAGGTGAACAGGCAGGAGCGCCGCGAGCCGGCGTAGCTTCGGGTTGCGCGATTCGCGCGTGAGATGCGCGATGTGCGCGTACTCGTGGATCGAGAGGAGATCGCCCCACCCACCATTGCTGATCGACGACGTCGGATCCGGCGGGGTGGGCCAGAGGAAGATCAGCGGTTGGTCGAGCAGTGGGAGCGCGAAGCCGTTCGAGAGGTTGTTCGGATCTTCGACGATGACCGTGATCCGCTTTTTGGGCGCGCTGCCGACGAGCGCCGACACCGCGTCGTGGGCGTCGTCGATGCGCGCGGCCACGTCGCGCGTCCACTCTTCCGCGTTTGCCGTGAAGTAGATTCGGAAGTATCGAGTATCGACGGTGCGCCATGCGAGGTGTGGCAGCGTAGTCTGCTGTGCCGCCACAGGCGCGGAGCCCAACAGCGCGCAGGCGATCGCCATGAGCGCCGCCATCAGCGTAACGAAACGAGAACCGAGGTCGCGCATGGTGGCCAAGATGACCGCGCGCGTTGCAACGAACAACGACACGGTTCACACGGCGCTCTCCATGTGGCATCTTGCTGGCATCGCGCGAGAGTACAATCGGAGCCGGGATCACATGGACGAAGCGGGAATCGAGAAGGTCGTCGCGCTTCTGCCGTACGGGTCGTGCCCCGTACCGGGAGTTGCGACCGCTGGCCAGCCCGACGCTCAGGCATGGGAAGCGCTCGCGCGCGAGGGCTTCAAGGCCGTTATCGACCTTCGCGAGCCCGACGAATCGCGCGGGCACGACGAACCCGGCGAGATCGCGCTCGCGGGGCTCGCCTACCTCGCGCTGCCGGTGAATCACGACACGCTCGGCGATCGGCAATTCGATGCCGTCCGTTCCGTCGTCGGCGATCCTGCACACCGGCCGGTGCTCGTGCACTGCGCGACGGCAAACCGGGTGGGCGCGCTCCTGCTGCCGTACTTTGCTCTCGATGAACACATGGCCGTCGAGGAGGCGCACAGATTGGCCGTGGAGGTTGGCATGCGCTCTCCGGACTATTCGCAACTCGCGCTCGACTACGTACGCCGACACTCGCCAACGGATGGCTGAGCGATGATCGTCCGCCGATTCTACGAGCCGCAGCTCGCGCAATACAGCTATCTCATCGGCTGCGGCGCCACTCACTCCGCGATCGTGATCGATCCGGTGCGCGACGCAGAGCAGTACGTCGCGGCCGCCGCACAGGCGAACGTGCGCATAACCCACGTCACGGAGACTCACATCCACGCGGACTTCCTCTCGGGCACCCGGGAGCTCGTGGCGCGCACCGGCGCGAAGATGCTGCTCTCGGGCGAAGGCGTGCCCGAATGGCGCTACGGCTTCGCCGCCACGGACGATGCCCAGCTGCTGCGAAACGGCGACATGCTCGACGTTGGCCGAATCCGCGTAACGGCGCAACACACGCCGGGACACACGCCGGAACATCTCTCGTTTCTGATCAAGGACCTCGCGACCTCTGAGGAACCGGTGGCGATCGCAACGGGTGACTTCGTGTTCGTGGGCGATGTCGGACGCCCCGATCTGCTGGAGCGCGCCGCCAACGAGACCGGCACGATGGACGCAAGTGCGCGGCAGCTCTTCGCGTCGCTCGGGCGCATCCGCAAGCTGCCCGACTACCTGCAGATCTGGCCCGGGCACGGCGCCGGAAGCGCGTGCGGCAAATCGCTCGGCGACATGCCGTCATCAACCGTTGGCTATGAGCGACTCGCGAACTGGGCGCTGTCAGAGCGCGACGTCGACACGTTCGTCGAGCGCGTCCTCGAGGGACAGCCGGAGGCGCCGGCGTATTTCGGCATCATGAAGCGACTCAATCGCGATGGGCCCCCAGTGCTTGGGAACCGCGGCGACCCTCCGGAACCACCAGCGGAGACGCTGGCCGCGCTCGGTCATGCCGGCGCGCTCGTGGTTGACATTCGATCGCCCGAACGCTTCGCTCGCGCGCACATCCCGGGAACGCTCAACATCCCGTGGGGATCGTCGTTCACCACTCTCGCGGGCTCGCTGCTGCCGTACGATCACGACCTCTACCTGCTCGCAGACGAGCGCGGGAATGCGCTCGAGGCCGCTCGCGCGCTGTCGCTCATCGGACTCGATCGCGTAGCGGGAATGTTCGACGAGAAGGCGTTGATCGTCTGGGTCGAGGGCGGACAGGCGCTCAGCCGGATTCGCCAGTTCACTCCCGCGGAAGTCATCGAGCGCGTCGCGGCGAACAGCGTGATGCTCGTGGATGTCCGATCGCAGAGCGAGTGGGAACAGGGACATCATCCTTCCGCGCGCCACATCCCGCTCGGCGATCTCCCGCGCGCGCTCGCGTCGCTGCCGCGCGATCGCCCCGTCGCGGTACACTGCCAGGCCGGTACGCGCTCGGCGGTGGCAGCGAGCCTGCTGTCCGCTGCATCAATCGAGGCGGTGAATGTGCCGGCCGGGTGGGCGGGAATCGACGCGCTTCGGAACGGCGCCAACGGCTCCGAAGCGCTCAGCCCATCGCGCGTTTCGTGAAGCTGCGCATGCCGAGCGTCCAGAAGATCGCGATGATGACGATGAGCGCACCACTTACCGCGCGCAGGTCCATGTGCGGCATGTCCGGCGTGAGCACGCCACGCATCCCCTCCGAGACGTAGACCAGAGGGTTGAGCAGCACCGCGTACTTCATCGCCGGGAAGATCGACAGATTCTGCCACGGATAGTACGCGCAGCCGAAGAAGATCATCGGCGCGACGACGACGCTGAACATCAGGCCGATCTGCTGCGGGTTGACGACTGCACCCATGAGCAGGCCGAGCATCGAGAAGGCGGTGGCGCCGAGCAACGTCACGACGATCACGAGAGCGAAGTGCGCGATGGTGAGTCCCGCGATGGGGCCCATGATCAGTCGCGCGAGGGGGAGCACGAACAGCGCGGCGATGAGTCCCTGAATCACTCCGGACACGATTTTCTCGAGCGCGATCAGCTCGATCGATATCGGTGCGAGCAGTCGATCCTCTATTTCGCGCGTCCACCCGAAGTCTGCCACCATGGGAAGCGCGACCGACTGGACGCTCGAAAAGGCGAGACTCACTGCGATTACGCCGGGGAGGAGCGCGGCCTTGTACGACTCGCCCACGAATCCCATGCGCGGAAGCAGCAGTCCGAACACGACGATGAAGAGCAGCGGCTGCAGCGTGGTGCGCAGGAGAAAATACGGGAGCTCGCGGCGAGCGACGCGTACGTCCCGTCGCAGGAGTGCCAGGAAGATTCGGCCCGCAGTGGCACGCTGAGCGACGTCGGTGAGCGGTGCGGTCACGTGAGCTGCCGTCCCGTGAGTGAGATGAAAAGCGTCTCGAGGCTCGGCGGCGCGAGATGGATGTCGCGCACCGCGCGTCCCTGCCCGGCGGCGGCAGCGACGAGTGCGGCGATCACTTCCCCTCCCCGATCGCTGTACGCGCGAAGCGTGTTGCCGCGAAGTGTGGCGCTGGACACGCCGGGGATAGCACGCACCGCCGCGGCGATGCTCTCGTCGCCCACATCGAGCACGAGATCGATCATCGTGCCGCCGGGCGCTCGCGCCTTGAGCGCCGCTGGCGTGTCGATGGCGAGTAGCCGCCCCTGGTCGACGATCGCCACGCGGTCACAGAGCTGGTCGGCTTCCTCCATGTAGTGCGTGGTCATGACGCTCGTGCGGCCCTGCGCGTGCAGCTCGCGAAGGATCGTCCACAGGTCGATGCGCGCCTGCGGGTCGAGCCCCACCGTCGGCTCGTCGAGGAAGATCACGCCCGGCTCGTGGATGAGCGCGCGCGCAATCATCAGTCGCTGCTGTTGACCGCCCGAGAGCTGATTGACCTTGGCCTCGGCCTTATCGAGAATTCCGAGCTTGTCGAGCAGCGCCGTAGCACGCGAGGTCGCGACGGCGCGCGCGATGCCGAAGTACGCGGCGTGAAAGACGAGATTCTCGCGCACGTTGAGGCTGCTGTCGGGATTCGGACGCTGCGGCACTACCCCGATGCGCTGTCGGACGAGCGTGGGCTGTGCGCGAACATCGGCGCCCTCTATCACCGCGGTACCCGACGTTGGAATCACGCGCGTTGTGCAGATGCCGATCGTGGTCGTCTTGCCGGCGCCGTTGGGGCCGAGGAGTCCGAAGAACTCGCCGGATTCGATCTGGAGATCCAGGGAATCGAGCGCGACCACCTCGCCGCCGGGTCGCTCGGGCGCACCGCGACTCATCTCCATGGGGATGCCGGGCGCGCCGCGCGCGGTCTTCGCGACGGACATCGTGTAGACCTTGCGGAGGCGCTCGGTGCGGATGGCGGCGTTCGGCACCGGAGGAATCTAAATCGCGACGGGTGATTGCAAAGGAGAAGCGAGTGGCTCCGATGCCGCACGGAGGATAACATGGGGCACCCTTCAACCCGGCTCGCCATGCGCTTCGCTCGTCGCTGCTTCGCTCCGCTCGTCGCTCTACTCATGGCTC
>JANWLO010000208.1 GCA_025450815.1 Gemmatimonadaceae bacterium | reverse complement strand
TTGCCGCTCGTGTATTCGTCCTTGTATAAGACTTTCTGAAACGACTGTCCGCCGTCGATCGACCGGAAGATGCCGCGTTCGGCATTTGGCCCGTACGGATGCCCGAGCGCGGCGACGAAGAGACGATTGGGATCCTTGGGGTCGACGTCGATCATCGCGATCATCTGGCTGTTGCGAAGCCCGAGATGCGTCCACGTTTTTCCCGCGTCCGTCGACTTGTAGACGCCGTCGCCCACGGCGAGATCGGGGCGGATGATCCCGGCGCCCGTGCCCACGTAGATGACATTGGGATCCGACGGCGCCACCGCGATCGCGCCGATCGAGCCAGTCGGCTCCTTATCGAAGAGAGGCACCCACGTGGATCCATAGTCCGTGGATCGCCACACGCCGCCGTTGTCGAACCCCGCGTAGAACACGTTGGGCTGGCTCGGCACACCGGCCAGGGCGCGCGCGCGCCCGGCGCGCGTGGGGCCGATGGCGCGCCAGTGCATGGCGGAGGAGAAGAAATCGGGGGTCTGCGCGTGGAGCGCGAAGGATGAGGCTGCGGCGAGGAGCACACAGCCGACGAGGCTGGGGAGTGAGGTACGCATGGGAATGGAGAATAACGCGGGGGCGGCGCACGCGCGACGTTCCCCTTGCGCTTCTACAAGTGGCGCGGTACTCTCTCCTGTAGAAGCGAACAGGGAATCCCACCGTGCCCGACGCACCAGACACCGATCGCCTCGAGCTGCCCCAGGGCACGCTCGATCTGCTCATCCTCAAGGCGCTCTCGCTCGAGTCGCAGCACGGCTGGGCGATCTCGGAGCGCATTCGCCAGGTGTCGAGCGCCGCGCTGCAGATCCCGCAGGGCTCGCTCTATCCCGCGCTCCACCGCCTCGAGCGTCGTGGCTGGATCAAGGCGCGATGGGGCGAGTCCGACAACAACCGGCGCGCCAAGTTCTACGAGCTCACGCGCACCGGCCGCCACCAGCTCGATGCCGAAACGGACGCGTGGCGGCGTCTCACGCTCGCCGTGCGCCTCGTGCTGGACATGCGATGATCGGCGCCGACGATATCTCCGACTGGATGAGCGATCTGCGCTACCGCGTGCGCGCGCTCTTCCGGCGCGCGGAGCTCGAGCGCGAGCTCGACGACGAGCTCCGCTTCCATCTCGAGCACGAGACCGAGAAGAATCTCCGTGCGGGCGTGAATACCGATGAGGCACAGCGCCGCGCGCGCGTCGCCTTCGGCGGATTGGATCGCATCCAGGAGGACGCACGCGACGCGCGCGGCGTGCGCGCGTTCGAGACGGTCATGCGCGACCTGCGCTACGCCATTCGCGGCCTCCGCGCGCATCCAGGCTTCACGTTGGCCGTCGTTGCGACGCTGGCGCTCGGCATTGGGGCCAACACGGCCATGTTCGGCATCGTCGACCGGCTCATGTTTCGCCCGCTCGCGTACCTGCGAGATCCCTCGAGCGTGAATCGCGTCTACACCGCGTACGACTTCCGTGGCAAGCCGGAAGTCGATCACCACATCGAGTACACGCGCTATCTCGATCTCTCGAACGGAACGAAATCCTTCTCGCAGACCGCCGCCGTGTACTCCGGGTCGATCGCCGTGGGCACAGGCGACGACGTGCACGAGACGACCGTCGCCGTGGTGAGCGCATCGTACTTTGATTTCTTCGATGCGCATCCGGTCATCGGACGCTTCTTCACCCATCAGGAGGACTCGCTTCCCGTTGGAACACCGGTCGTCGTGCTCGGGCACTCCATGTGGCTGACCCGTTTCGGCGGTCGCGCGGACGCCATCGGCCAACAGCTGCAGGTGGGCGCGATTCGCGCGACGATCGTGGGCGTGGCGCCTGAGGGTTTCACCGGCCCCGACCGATCCGAGCCGGCCACCGCCTTCGTTCCGATCACCGCGTACGCCTATCCTGTGGATTCGACCTACTATAGCGCCTATCACTGGCAGTGGGCCGAGATGCTGGTGAGACGCAAGCCGGGCGTTTCGCTTTCGACGGCGAGCGCCGAGGCGAGCAACGCCTACGTCCGCAGCTGGAACCGCGAGCGGTCCACCGAGGTCAACGTGCCCGACGTCTCGCAGGCGCGTCCGCACATCATCCTCGCGCCCATGCAGCTCTCTCGCGGGCCCGATGCCCATCAGGACGCCAAGGTGGTGTTGTGGATATGCGGCGTCGCCGCAGTGGTGCTGCTCATCGCGTGCGCGAACGTCGCGAACCTCCTCCTCGGCCGCGCACTCCGGCGGCGGCGCGAGATCGCGGTGCGCCTTGCCCTCGGTGTCACGCGGCGGAGGCTCATGGCGCAGCTCCTCGTGGAGAGTGTGCTGCTCGCCCTGTGTGGCGGCATCGCCGGCATCCTGCTCGGCGAGGCGGGCTCCGGGCTGCTGCGCGCGCTCTTCGTACCGAAGGCCGATGCCATTGGCCTCGTCGCCGACCGTCGCACGCTGTTGTTCGCCGCGCTCGTCGCGATCCTTGCCGGCGTGCTCACGGGGCTCGCGCCCGCTTTGCACTCCGCCGGCGAGGATCTCGTGACGGCGCTCAAGTCCGGCGTGCGAGAGGGCACGTACCAGCGCTCACGCACCCGCGCAGCGCTCCTGATCGCACAGGGGGCACTCTCCGTGTTTCTGCTCGTTGGCGCGGCGCTGTTCGTCCGCAGCCTGCACAACGTCACAGCGCTCCGACTGGGGTACGACGTGGACCCGGTGCTGCTCGTCGGGCGCGTGATGCGAAGCACGCGCCTCAGCGACAGCGAGAAGCAGCTACTCGGCGCGAGACTGCTCGAGGAGGTAAAGTCCGTTCCCGGCGTCGAGCACGCGGCGCTGACACAGAGCGTCCCCTTCTGGGACACGGAGTCGAACTATTTCTCCGTGCCCGGCGTCGATTCAGTGCAGCGACTCGGGAGCTTCACCAGGCACGTCGCGTCGCGAGACTACTTCGGGACCATGGGCACGCGCATACTGCGCGGCCGCGGCTTCGACGCGAGCGATCGCCCGGGCGCACCGTTGGTCGTGGTCGTGTCGGAGGGGATGGCGGGCACGCTCTGGCCCGGTCGCGAGGCGATCGGACAGTGCATGAAGATCTCGGCAGACACGATGCCGTGCACCACCGTCGTCGGGATCGCCGAGAACATCAAGCAGGAGAGTCTCACCGACGATGGGCAGCGCCTGCAGTACTACCTCCCATTCGAGCAGATGGCGCCCGCGCGGGGCTCGCTGCTCGTGCGCACGCGAGGCAACGCGCAGGACATCGCGGAGACGGTGCGCCGGCGCCTGCAGCCGCTCATGCCGGGCACGTCGTTCATCACCGTGACGCCAATGCGCGACATCGTCGATCCGGAGCTCGCCTCGTGGCGCATGGGCGCCACGATGTTCACGCTGTTCGGCGCGCTTGCGCTCGTTCTCGCCGCGATTGGGCTGTACAGCGTGATCGCGTACGACGTTGCGCAGCGCACCCACGAGCTCGGCCTGCGTGTGGCGCTTGGCGCGCACGCGCGTGATGTGCTGCGCATCGTCATGGCGGAGGGCATGCGCTACGCGCTGGCGGGCATCGCGATTGGAGGTGCCATCGCGCTTGCGGCGGGGCGGTGGGTGCAGCCGTTGCTCTTCGGCGAGACGGCCCGCGATCCGCTCGTATTCGCCAGTGTGGCCACGATTCTCGTTCTCGTTGCCGTCGCCGCGTGCGCGATTCCCGCACTCCGCGCGGCCCGCGTGGACCCGAGCATCGCGCTGCGCACGGAGTGAGTGTCGTGCGGCGCTAGGATCCGTTGTCCGACGGAAACCACATCGAGTTCGTTTGCAGGTCCCAATCGATCATCATGTCATCGTTGGTGGCCGTGATGGGCTGGGACACCACGGGTCGTCCGCCATTGCGCTCGGCCACGATGTGATACGTCGTTCCCGGCTGAATTGCGCCGGGTAGCCGCAGCACCCTGTGCCCGTTCGGCGGCAGGTCGCCGAGCAGCTGCCGGAGACCGCCCCGTCCAACGGCGTAGACGGTCACGTCCACTGGCGGCGTCAGGTTGTTGCTCAAGTGAATGACGGTGCGCGGCGCGTGCCCTTCGTTCGCGTGCGTGTGCCCCGACGCGCACGCTCCAAGTGTGAGCGCGGCCAGGATCGCGATCGTCGACCCTGCTGTGCCGCGCGAGGAGTATCTGCTTCTCATCACGACCTCCATTCCGCTGTGAGTGTGATACCCCAAAGGGCACAATCCCCGCCATCGCGACGGCTCGCGGTCGGATGTCGCGACCAGCTTGCTGCAGCGGAATGTCGATTGCGTTAAGATCTAGCCATACGGTCCTTTCCTGCGACCCAACCGTGACGCGCACTTCCACGAGGAATCGTCCATGAAGAAATCCATATTCGACGTTCGCGCGCTCGTCGCCTGCGTCGCACTCGCGCAGCTCGTCGTGGTGTCCGGTGCGCTCGCGCAGGACAAAGTGGACGAGAAGTTTTCGAAGCGCGCGCAACGAGCGGGCGAGGTGCTGAGCGAGCTCACATCGCTCCCCGACCGGTCGCCTCCCAAGAGTCTCCTCGATGCGGCCACGTGCATCGCGGTGGTGCCTGGCGTCGTCCAGGCCGGGCTGGGCGTTGGCGGTCGATTCGGATTTGGCGTCGCGAGCTGTCGCACCTCGTCGGGGTGGAGTTTGCCGACGTTCGTCGGGCTCAAGGGCGGCAGTTTCGGATTTCAGATTGGCGGGCAGTCGGCCGACGTCGTGCTGGTGTTCGTGAACAAGGACGCGGGGCGACTCGCCTCCTCATCCTTCGACCTCGGCGCCGGCGCATCGGTCGCGGCCGGACCGGTGGGACGCAATCTCTCCGCCGAGACCGACTACAAGCTCAAGGCGGAGATTTATTCGTACTCCAAGACCAAGGGGCTGTTTGCCGGCGTGAGTCTGTCGGGCACGAAGTGGGAAATTGACTACGACGCGAACAAATCGGTGTACGGCACGGAGCCGAGCCTGCCGAACGGCGGCGACTCGAAGAGCGTGCAAACGCTGTTGACCACAGGCGGAGGCTCGGCACCGGAGGCGCTTCGCTCCTTTCTCGAGAGTCTGTCGAAGAACGCCGGCGCTGGGACGCCGAACTAACTCCCGGCCACGGCGGCGGGAAGTGTGAGCCTGAAGGACGCGCCTCCTTCGGCGCCGCTCGACACGGTGAGGTCGCCGTGCATCCCGCGCGCGAATTTCCGGCTCGTCGTGAGTCCGAGACCGATGCCATCCCGTCGCGACGACAGATTCGTCGCGAGCTGAACGAACGGCTCGAATACGGTTTCAATCTTCTCGGCGGGGATGCCGACGCCCGTGTCCG
>JANWLO010000207.1 GCA_025450815.1 Gemmatimonadaceae bacterium | reverse complement strand
GCCGGCCCAGCGGGGAGCTCGGCGGCGTGGCACCTCGCGCGCGCGGGGGTGCGGGTGCTGGTGCTGGACCGCGCGCGTTTCCCACGCGACAAGCCGTGCGCCGAATATCTCAGTCCAGAGGCATCTCGAATTCTGGCCGCGATGGGCGCACTCGATGCGTGCGAAGCCGCCGGCGCCGCGCATCTCGCCGGGATGGTGATCTCATCGCCGAGCGGCGCGCGCATCCGCGGCGATTTCGCGGCGGCCCATGGCTTTCGGGCGTTCCGCGATCGCGGTCTGGCGCTCAGGCGTCCGGTGCTGGACGTGATCCTGCTCGATCGCGCCCGTGCGGCTGGCGCGGTGGTCCGCGAGGGCGAGCAAGTTGTCTCAGTACTGAGAGATTCCCGCAGCGCCGTGTGCGGGGTGCGCGTGCGGACGCAGGCGGGCGAGGAGCGCGAGCATCGGGCGCGGGTCGTCGTAGGCGCCGATGGCCTCCGCTCGGTGATCGCGCGGCGCGTTGGGATCTCGCGACAGGCGATCGGACCGCGTCGGATCGCCTTCATCGGCCACTATCGGGGCGTGGCCGGAATGACGGACTATGGCGAGATGCACGTAGAGCGCGAGGGCTATGCGGGCTTCGCGGACGTGGGGCACGGGCTGACGAACGTGGCCGTGGTCGTTCCGCGGCGCGACGTGCGCGACGGCGTGGGAGGAGATCCGTCCGCGTACCTGGAGCGATGGATCGCGGCGCGGCCGCGATTGGCGCCGCGAATGGCGCGGGCGGAGCGCGGGACGACGGTGCGGGTGACGGGGCCGTTCGCGGTACATGCGCGGCGCGCGTGGGCGCCTGGGGTCGCACTGGTGGGAGACGCTGCGGACTTCTTCGACCCTTTCACGGGCGAGGGTATTTACGCCGCGCTCAGAGGTGGCGAGCTACTCGCTCCCTACGCTCTTGCGGCGCTGGACGCTGGCCGCGCGCGCGATGCCGACGCGGCGCTGCGGGGCTACGATCACGCACGGCGGCGCGCATTCGCGGGAAAGTGGATCGTGGAACGGCTTGTAGCGTTCGCGGTGGGGGCGCCGTGGCTGCTCGACCGTGCGGCGGCAACACTGGAGGCGAGCCCCGCGATGGCGAATTTGTTCGTCGGCGTCGCCGGCGACTTCGTCCCCGCGCGGGAGGTGCTCCGACCGTCGTATCTTGCGCGCCTCATGCTCGGCAATGTTTCCCGCGCGCGCGCGAGCGCTCTCCCTCTTTCGCCGTAGTGATGTCCGACTCCATCATCGACCCCGCAACCTTTCGCAGCGTGCTCGGACGCTTCGCCAGCGGCGTGACCGTGGTGACCATTCGCGACGCCCAGGGTGCCGATCACGGCATGACCGTGAGCGCGTTCTGTTCGCTCAGCCTTTTGCCTCCGCTCGTGCTCATCTGCGTGGAGAAGGGCGCCTCGATGTACGACGCGCTCGCGCAGAGCACGCGCTTCGTCGTCAACGTTCTCGAGGCCTCGCAGGAAGAATTGGCGCGGAGGTTCGCGGAGGAACACCCGGATCGATTCGACGGCATAGGATTCACGCGCGGGCTCAACGGTGCGGCGATCATCGACGACTGTCTGGCCGTGATCGAGTGCGACGTGCTCGCCCGCCACCCCGGCGGCGACCACACGATCGTGCTCGGCACCGTGATCGGTGCGGCGACGCGTGAAGGACGGCCGCTCCTCTACTATCGCGGCGGCTACGCGATGCTGGAGCGGTGAGATGAGCTCACTGCTCACACCACCGCGCCGCCGCGGATTCGAGATTCTCGACGACCTCGCGGTGGAGGACTGCGTGCGCAAGCGGTCGCTCGACGACGTCGCGCGCTCCAACGTGATTTTCGGCGGCGCACGTGCGGTGCTGGTCGAGCTCGCGAACGTGCTCGGCGAAGCGGGCACGCGCACCCTCACCGTGCTCGATGTTGGAACCGGCATCGGCGATATTCCGGCGCGAGCGAAGGCAGAGGCGAGCGTGCGGGGGATAACGATTTCCACCTTCGGCATCGACATCAGCCCCGCGCTACTCTACGCCGCGCGCACGAGCGGGATCACTCCGGTGTGCGCCGACGCCCTGGCGCTTCCGTTGGCCAGCAAGAGCGTAGACGTCGCCATCTGCTCGCAGCTGCTGCACCATTTCGAGACGCGTGATACGATCACGGTGCTGCGCGAGCTCGATCGCGTCGCTCGAAAGCGCGTGATCGTGAGCGATCTGCGCCGCAGCTGGATCGCCGCTGCCGGGATCTGGTTGGCGTCATTTCCGCTGCGCTTTCATCCTGTGAGCCGGCACGACGGCGTCGTGTCCGTACTCCGCGGCTTCACGGCGAGCGAGTTACGCCAGCTCGTCCACGCGGCAACGCGCCAGACGCCGTCCACGCACCACCGGCTGGGCTATCGGACAACGGCGTCGTGGGCGCCGGGGCCGAGCGTCGCATGACCGCGACGGCTCCACGGCGGGATGACCCGTACGATCTGGGCCCAATGCCCTTGCATCGCCGCATGCGAACGGTGGACGAGATTCTCGTGCACGCACCGCTGCGCCGGATCTTCGAGCTCGCGCGCAACGTGGAGGCGTGGCCGGAGCTTCTTCGTCACTATCGCTGGGTGCGCTTTCGCCATCGCGCAAGCGACGGCGGCGGAGTCGTCGAGATGGCTGCATGGCGTCCGTTCGGCGCCGCGCGATGGCCCGCCTGGTGGAGCTCCGAGATGTCGGTGAGCGACGAGGCGCCTTTCGTGCGTTATCGCCACGTCGCGGGTATCACGGAAGGGATGGACGTGGAGTGGAGCTTCGTGCGCGAGGGCGACGCCACGCGCGTCTGCATAGTGCACGTGTGGGATGGGCCGCGCTGGCCGCTCGTCGGCGGAGTCGCGGCCACGAAAGTGATCGGTCCGGTATTCGTCCATGGGATTGCGTCGCGTACGCTGGCCGGTCTCGCGGCGGTGGCGGAACGCGATCCCGGCACTTCGAGAGGGTAGTCGCATGGAGCAGAGACGTCGGGTGGTGATCACCGGAATCGGAGCCATTACGCCAATCGGCGTGGCCACGGATGGGCTATGGGATGGGCTGCGAGCGCAGCGCTCGAAAGTACGCGAGATCACGCGCTTCGATCCGTCGCTCTTTCGCAGCCGGCTCGCCGCGCAGGTGGATGACTTTCATCCCGGCGATTTTCTCGAGGCGAAGCGCACGAAGCGTCTCGACCGCTTCGGTCAGTTCTCCGTGGCTGCGGCTCGCCTGGCGCTCGAGGACGCGCAGCTCGATCTCGCGGCAGAGAATCGCGAGCGGATTGGCGCGATGATGGGAACCGCACTCGGCGGCGTGGGCTATGCCGAGGAACAGTGCAGCGTGTTCTACACCGGGAGCGTGAAGGATGTGGATCCCGCGCTCGCGCTCATGGTGTTCGGCGGCGCGTCGAGCTGCAACATCGCGATCGAGTTCGGCGTGATGGGGCCGAATTCGACCAACGCGATGAGCTGCGCATCGGGGACGATCGCGATCGGCGACGCGTTCCGGCAGATCCGCGACGGCTACGCGGATGTCATGCTGGGAGGAGGAGCTGAGGCGCCGCTCTACCCGCTGTGCTTCGGCGCGTTCGCGCTCATCCGGGCGATGAGCACGCGCAACGACGATCCGTGCACGGCCTCTCGCCCCTTCGACCGCGATCGCGACGGCTTCGTGATGGGCGAGGGGGCATCGGTGCTCGTGCTCGAGGAGCGATCGCGCGCGATCGCGCGCGGCGCGAAGATCTACGGCGAGATCGCGGGCTTCGGGATGTCGAACGACGCGTACCACATGACGGCGCCACGTCCCGACGGCTCGCAGGCCGCGCGATCGATGCGCCGCGCGCTCGAGGACGCGGGTGTCACCGCGGGCGAGGTGGGCTACGTGAACGCGCACGGCAGCTCGACTCCGCTCAACGACAGCACGGAGACGATCGCGATCAAGCAGGTATTCGGTGAGCGCGCGTACTCGATTCCCGTGAGCGGCACCAAGGGCTACTACGGCCACGCGCTGGGCGCGAGCGGCGCTATCGAGGCGGCGATCTGCGCGCTTGCGATGACGAATGATTGGTTGCCGCCCACGGTAAATCTCGCGCAGGCGGACGATGCCTGCGACCTCGACTACATCAAGCGGGATGGGCGGCCGAGTTGTCCCGAGCTGATGTTGTCGAACTCGTTCGGGTTCGGCGGGATCAATGCGGCGCTGGTGTTCCGTCGGTCGAACTGACGGGCCCCGGAAGGGAACAGATCTCGCCTCTTGATTTTGTCTTCTGCGTCCAACTGCTATACTCTGGGGGTCGCAATCGGCCGGGCAGCGAATGCACCAGATGGACACAATTTCCGAGTTTCGCGATCCGGCGCAGCTCGAGGCGGTCGATGCGCGCGTGCGTGAAGAGAGTGGCGCCGTGGAGCTGCTGCGTGCGACGCTCGCTCAGACGGTGATCGGCCAGCGCGTAATGCTCGACCGCCTCCTCATCGGGCTGCTTGCGGACGGCCATGTGCTGCTGGAAGGAGTGCCGGGACTCGCGAAAACGCTCGCCGTCAAGACACTGGCGGACGCGGTGAGCTGCCGCGCGCGACGAGTCCAGTTCACGCCCGATCTTCTGCCATCGGATCTCGTCGGCACGATGGTCTACAATCAGCGCACGGGCGACTTCACCGTCCAGAAAGGACCGATCTTCGCAAACATCGTCCTGGCGGACGAGATCAATCGCGCGCCGGCCAAGGTCCAGAGCGCACTGCTCGAGGCAATGCAGGAGAAGCAGGTGACCATCGGCGGCATCACGTACGCGCTCGATGAGCCGTTCCTCGTCCTCGCAACGCAAAACCCCATTGAGCAGGAAGGAACGTACCCGCTTCCGGAGGCGCAGGTCGACCGCTTCATGCTGAAGCTCGTGGTCACCTACCCGGAGCGCGCAGAGGAGAGTGAAATGCTCGATCGCATGAGCGCGAGGGGGTTCGAGCCGGTTCGGCCAGTGGTCGACGCGGCGTGGGTGCTTCGTGCTCGCGATGCCGTCGATGCGATCTACCTGGACCGGCGCGTGAGGGAGTACGCACTCGACGTGGTCCGCGCGACGCGCGACCCGATGGAGATGGGGCTGAAGGAGCTCGTCCCGCTAATCAGCTACGGCGCGAGCCCCCGTGCGGCGATCGCGCTCGTCCGCGCTGCGAAGGCGCACGCCTTCCTCGCCGGGCGCGGGCACGTCACTCCGGCCGACATAAAGACGCTGGGCCCGGACGTCCTGCGGCACCGGCTCATCCTCACCTACGAGGCCGACGCGGAGAACGTCACCGCCGACCAGGTCGTCGCCAGGATTCTCGACGCTGCCCCGGTGCCGTGAGATGAGGGCGAGGTGACGCCAGACGCCTCGCCGCTCGCGAATGGCGACGGTTCCGAGGATCGCAGGAGGAGACTCGCGGCAGTGTTACGGCAGGTGCGACTGCTCGAGATCAGGAGCCGTCACCTGGTCACCGAGGTACTGGCCGGGCAGTACTCGAGCGCTTTCCGTGGGCGCGGTGTCGAATTCGCCGATGTGCGCGAGTACGCTCCGGGCGACGACGTCCGCACAATCGACTGGCGAGTGACCGCGCGGATGGACACCGCCTATGTGCGGCGCTACGTCGAGGAGCGCGAGCTCACCGTGATCTTTCTCATCGACTACAGCGCATCGGCGGCGTTCGGCAGTAGAGTGCGAACGAAAGAGGAGCTGGCGACCGAGGTGTGCGCAGTGCTAGCCATGACGGCCGTCCGCAGCAACGACCGCGTCGGCGCGGTGCTGTTCACCGATCGCGTCGAAAAGTTCATCCTCCCCAAGCGTGGAAAGCGGCACGCTCTCCGCATTATCCGCGAGCTTCTCGCCTTCCAGCCACACGGAACGCGGACCGACCTCGCGATGGCACTCGACTTCGTGAACCGGGTGCTCCGCCGCCGCGCCGTGGTGTTCGTGGTCTCCGACTGGATCGCCGCGGACTATCAGCAGCCACTCGAGGATCTGGCGCGGCGTCACGATGCGGTCGCGATCCAGCTCGTCGATGCGCGCGAGCGCGAGCTGCCGGCGGTCGGACTTCTGACGCTCCGCGATCCCGAGACGGGCCGATCGCGCACCATCGATGCCTCGAGTCGCGCTGTCGCAGAGCAGCTTCGCCGTCGCGCGACCGCATTCGATGCGGCTCTCGAGCGGTCTCTCCGTCGCGAAGGCGTAGGCCACATCCGGCTGCAGACGGACCGGAGCTACGTCACGTCGCTCCTTTCGTATTTCCAGGCGCGCGAGCACGGGAGGCGGCGATGATGGCACGCGTCGTGTCTCGCTGGGTCGGAGCATTGCGGCCGCCCATCGCCGCGCTGATGTGCGTGATCGCGCTGTCCGCAGCCACGTGGTCCGCGCTCGGAGCGCAGCAACTCATCATGACGGCGAACGCCGGCCGTGTGGCAGTGGGCGGGCAGGTCACCGTTCGCGTGGAGGCGCGAATGGGCCAGCGCGCACGGCTGGTCGAGCGAATGCCAACTCCAGTCGGGCCGCTCCCGGACGGCGTTCGCATCGTCTCCCAGGACAGCCTTACACTGGCGGCAGCCGGCACGTACGTCGGGCAGACTCGCGTCGCCTTCTTCCGACCCGGTATGGCCAGCGTGCCAGCACTCGCGCTGCAATTTCGCATGGCGGATGGCGCACTCCCCGACACGCTGCGCAGCCGGCCATTGCCGATCGAGGTCGTTGCTTCGCTCCCGCCCGGAAATCAGCCGATGCGGGACATCAAGGACCTCGAGGCGCTGTCGCCAAGTTCGCGCAACGAGCGCTGGCTCGTGGCTTTGGCCGCGTTCGCGCTGCTCGTGCTGCTGGCGCTCGCCGGCGTTCGTCGCGCTCGTCGCTCCGCCCTTCGCCGCGCGAGTGGCGACGAGCGGCGACGGCGCGCGCGGGCCATCGCATCCGGACCGTACGACAGAGCGCTCGCGGCGCTGTCCGAGATCGAGTCGGCGAAATGGCCAGCGCTCGGCGAGGTGCCGCGCCACTACGAGCGCGTGACGGAGGTGCTGCGACGTTATCTCGAGAATGCACACGGCATTCGCGCGACGGACCGCACGACGTGTGAGCTGGTGCGGTCGCTGTCCCCTGCACTGAGCGACGGCGGCCAGCGCGAGGAGTGCCGCGCGCTGCTCGAGGAGGCGGACCTGGTGAAGTTTGCTCGCCTCAGGCCGGACGAAGCGACTGCGGCGGAATTCCTTGCGCGCGTACGTGCGCTGCTCGACCGCTGGCACGCATCGTCCGCTCGCGCACCAACGGCCGCGAGCTCGAGCGCGGAGCTCCCGTGATGCGCTTCGCCGATCCGATCGTGCTCATACTCCTGCCGCTTCTCGCGGGCTATCTCTGGCTCCAGCGGTCGAGGGCCGGCCGCGCGCCGCGCGCGTACGTTGCATTCCCGCCGCTCGCACTGCTCGACGGCGTCGGCGGCGGCGGGCGAGCGCGGTGGGCTGCGCTCTTGCCGGCCCTGCGCGCGGCAACTGCGACGCTGCTCATCGTCGCGCTGGCACGCCCCCAGGGCGCGAAGGACGTGCGGGATGTGCATCTCCGCGGCCGCAACATCGTCCTCGCCCTCGATATCTCGAGCAGCATGAAGGCGGTGGACTTCCGCCCGGGAAATCGGCTCGAAGTATCGAAGCGTGTGCTCGCCGACTTCGTCCGCGCACGAAAGGGCGATTTCCTGGGGTTGGTGGTGTTCGCCAGTCGCGCCCTTACCCAGGTTCCACTCACCAACGACACGGGCGTGCTGAACGAGATGCTGGCGCGCGTCGACATCGGCCTGTTGCCCGATGGCACGGCGATTGGCACGGCGTTGGCCATGAGCGCCGACCGCCTGAAGGACTTGCCGCGCGCGAGCTGCGCGATCGTGCTCATCACCGATGGGGGAAATAACACTGGATCGCCCGACCCGCTCACCGCAGCGAACATCGCTCGCGCACTCGGCATCCGGGTCTACACGATCGGCGTGAGCGCACACGACAGCAGTTCCGACGCCAACCGAGACACGGCGCACGCGGCTTCGGGGCTGGCGTACTCCGAGACGCCTTCCGCGCTCTCTGCGCGTGACGAGGATGTGCTGCGCCGGATCGCATCGATCACGGGTGGTCGGTACTACCGCGCGACCGATCCTGGCGTGCTGGCGGGAGTGATGGCGAATATCGACCGCCTCGAGAAAACGGAGTTGCACCTTCGGGATGTCAGGAGCTACCGCGAGTACTACGCGTGGGTGCTGCTGCCGGCGCTCATCGCGCTCGGGCTCGACCTGGCGCTCGGGGCGATGTGGCTTCGGACGCTTCCGTGACGGAGGCGTTTCGTCGATGACTTTCGCGTCGCCCTTCTATCTCGCATTGATGGTGGTCGTGCTCCCGCCCGCCATCGTGCTCTTCGCGCGCCGCGAGCGACGCCGGAACGCAGACCTCGCCGCGGTCGGCGACACCGCGCTTCTCGAGCGATCATCGCTGCTGCCGGGCGCACGCGGGCGCGCAGTTGCGAATGCGCTCGCGTTCTCCGCCCTCGCTCTCGTTCTCCTTGCGCTCTCCCGGCCGCAGTTTGGCACGGCGCCGTCTACACTCACCAGCTCCGGACAGGACGTGCTGTTCGTTCTCGATCTCTCGCGCTCGATGAACGCGCGCGATGTCGCGCCGTCGCGGCTTGCGGCCGCGAAGCGCGCGGCCGGTGAGATCGCCCGCGCGCTGAGCGATGATCGGGTCGGTCTAGTCATCTTCGGCGGAAGTGCGTTCCTGCAGCTCCCGCCCACCCTGGACCACTCGTCGCTCGCGCTCTTCCTCGACGCCGCGACTACCGAGGACATCCCGGATCCCGGGACGAACGTGGGGGAGGCGGTCGAAGTCGCCGCGGCGGCCTTCGCGCACGGCGGAGCGCCAGGAGCTCACGCGATCGTGCTGCTCACCGACGGCGAGGACCGGGAGAGCGATCTCGCGGCAGCGGCGGAAACGCTGAGACGAGATACGCTTCATGTCTTCGCGGTGGGGATCGGCACGCTCGAGGGCGCTGTCATTCCCGAGCGGGACTCGACCGGCGCGGCGAGCGAGCACCGCGACTGGGCGGGGCGCCTCGTGACGACCCGCCTGGAGGAAGCCGGCCTACGCCGCCTCGCCTTGGCTACCGGAGGTACTTACGTGCGGTGGAGCGACGACGCGAGCGTGCATCCGATCGTCGTCGCGATATCGCAGCTCGAACGGCATGCGCTCTCTTCCCAGACGAATCGCCCCGGAGCCGACCGCTTTCAATGGCCATTGGCGATTGCGATCGCCGCACTCTTCGCCGAGTCCGTCGTGCGCTACCAGGGACGTGAACGACGCAACGCGCCGAGGCGGCCGTGAGATCTCTCGCCCTCCTCGCGCTGCTCACCTTCGTCGCGATCCGTTGCTCGGCCAACGCAAATGAGGAGGAAATGCGAAGCGCGACGAATGCGACGGCCGCCGAGAGCCTCTATCGCGCCGGCAGCTACGACGCGGCGCTGAAGGCATTCCGGCGAATCAGGAGGGAGAACTCGGGCTCCCAAAAACGAAATCTTCTTCCCGCACTCGACTACAACAGCGGGAACGCTCTGTACCGGCTCGGCCATTACGACGAATCGATAGCGCTTTTTCGTCAGGCGCTCACCGGACCGCCCTCGCTCCAGGAGCGGAGCGCCTACAACCTCGGCGACACGTACATGAGAAAGGCCGACATAGAGGCGGACCGGAGCGCCAACCTGCACGCTGCGATATCAGCCTACGAAAGCGCGCTCACGCTCGCGCCGACTGACGCCGACGCCCGCTGGAATCTGGAGCTCGCATTGCGAAAGCTCGCCGATGTGGACGCGCGCGCCGGACGCGGGCGCCGGCGTGGGGCGAATTGGGGCGGCGGTAACCTGACGAAGTCCGGTTACGCCGGCGCGCCGCAAGCGGGCGCTGGGGCGGCGCCGGGCGGCGGTTTTGGCGGCTCGAAAGGGGAGCAGCCGTTGCAGCACATCACGGAAACGAGGGCGCGACAGCTCTTGAAAGCAATCGAACGGGCGCAGGTGACCGGCCAAGCCGGGCGAGGCGCGCCACCGTCTCACATTGCGTCGCATCGGCAAGACTGGTGAGCGATGAGTCGACACCATCGCATCACTTCCCGCGACAGGACGCGGCCTAGACCTGTGTCTTCCGCTCGGGATCAACGCGGCGCTGGTGTTCCGGCGGTCGAACTAGGCGGCACGATGAGCACCGAGCGCCGTCCATCGCGTACGAGCTCGGTGCTCACGCTTCCCGCCATCCATTGTTCCACGCGACCGTGGCGGGCGCTGCCAGCCGCGATGAGATCGCTGTTCGATTCTTCCGCGTAGCGAAGCAGCATCTGGGCTGGCGCATCCTGCGGCTCCTGCGTCAGCACGACGTGGTCGATGGTCGCGTCCGGGCCGCCAAGATCGCGAGCTGCCGATCTGAACGCTTCGCGCACTCCAAGGTCGTGGATGTGCAGTTCGCCCTCATCGCCGAGGAGCGCGGTCAACGGCGGCACGTACGCAAGCACGAGCACGGCGCCAGCGCCCGCGATCGCGTGGGCAACGCGCGCGGCGCCGAAGCTCGCGGTGCTGAAATCCGTCGCCGCCAGCACGCGAACCGGGAGCTCCTTTGTGTCGGGCACGACAGCAAGCACCGGACACGAGGAGCGCCGAATTACGTGAAGCGCGGTTTCGTCGTTCAGCACGCGATCGACGCGCCCGTGGCGACGCAGGCCGACGACAATCATTGCCGCGTTAATCTGCTCTGCCTCCGCCACGATTTCCGCCGCCGGCATGCCGAAGGCGATTCGTACGGGCCAGTCGACGTCCACGCCCAGATGGGTGAAGAGCGCCGCGCGCACCTCGTTCGCCTTCACGGGATTCACGCCCGCACCCTCGATGGCGAATGCGCTGATCGCCGGCGGGAGCGGGAAGGCGCGTGTGTCGACGACGTTCAGGACGTGGATCGTCGCTCGCTGCGTCGTCGCCAGCGCCAACGCGATGCGCGCCCCAGCAACGGAACCAGCCGAGCCGTCGGTCGCGAGCAGTACGTTTCGATTGTGGAGGTCGAAAGCAGTCGTCGTCGTGGCAGCCATGGTCTGCGCCTTGTTGGTCGTTGTCACGTGGTGGCTGCAGTGGATTGCGTACCCGCAGGAGCTAGCGATGATGTGGGGCCGTGCGCCTCGGAGCCGCCTGACGGCGCGCGCGATGATCGAAGAGCATTGAGAATCGATACCACGTCGATCACTTCCTGCAAGAGCGCGCCGACCGGGGGCCGAATGAATCCGAAGAGGGCGAACACCATCGCAACGCCACTCAGTCCGAGTCCCACCACGAGGCTCTGATGGGCGATGCGCATGGTGCGACGACCGATGCGGATCATCACCGGAATGAGCGCGAGCTCGTCGGCGAGGACGACGATGTCGGCCGCCTCCGCGGTAATCCCGCCGCCGTGTGCAGCGAGCGAGATTCCAACGGTCGCAGACGACATCGCCGGGGCATCGTTGGTGCCGTCGCCAACCATGAGCACGCGCTCCCTCGCTGCCCGGAGCTCCCCTACGATGCGCGCCTTGTCCTGAGGTAGCAGATCACCACGAGCTTCCGTCACGCCAACTCTCTGTGCCACTGCCTCGGCGTTCGCGGTGCGATCGCCCGACAGCAGCATGATGCGGCGAATGCCAAGCTCGCGGAGATCGCGTACGACATCGGCGGCATCCGCGCGAATGCTGTCCGCGTACTGCACGATGCCAACAGCCTCGCCGTCGATCGCCACATACGCACGCAGGCCGATCGCGTCCGGGAAGTTGGCTTCCAGCGCGGCGAGCGAATCAGCGGCCGATGGGTAGCGCGCGATCACCAGTGATCGCGCACCGACGATCACCTCGTGTCCCTCGACCCATCCGCTAACGCCGCCTCCATGCGCTTCGACCACTTGCGACGCAACCGGCAACGCGCCGCCCTCGCCCGCAGAGCGTCGCGCTGCCGCGACCAGTGTTCGCGCGAGCAAGTGGCCGGAGTTGTGTTCCACCCCTGCGGCAAGACGAAGAAGCTCACGTTCGGTCCACGGCGGCCGAGCGACCACGCGATCCACCTCCGGACGTCCGATCGTCAGCGTGCCGGTCTTGTCGAAGATCGCCGTAGTCGTCGTACCGATCTGCTCCAGCGCACCGCCGTGACGAACGATGAGCTGCCGTTTGGCGGCGAGATTGATGCCGCCGATAATCGCGATCGGCGTGGCGAGAATGAGCGGACACGGGGTGGCGACGACGAGCACGGCGAGCGCTCGCTGCGGGTCGCCACTCCAGATCCACGCCACCGCGCACACCAGGAGCGCCGCGGGTGTGAACCAGACCGCGTACCGGTCCGCGAGCCGTTGCAATGGCGCCTTGCTTGCCTGCGCCGTGCGAACCAGCTCGACGATCCGGGCGTATTGACTCTCCCGCGCGAGCGCTGTCGCGCGAACGGTGAGCGGCCCACTGCCGTTGCCGCTCCCGCTGGCGAGCCTGGTGCCCTCAGTCGCGTCGAGCGGCATCGGCTCACCCGTTATCCGCGAGACGTCGACCGCGGAGTGCCCCTCGAGGACGACCGCGTCGGACGGCACGAGCTCGCCCGGCCTGATGAGAAGCACGTCGCCGATCTCCACATCCTCGGCGACGATGTCCTCGACCGTGCCGCTCGTGACTCTGTGCGCGATGCGCGGCGCGGCTGCCTCGAGGTCGCGCACCGCATCGGATGCACGGCCCTCGGCGTAGCGCTCGAGCGCCTCCCCGCCGGTCTGCATCAGGACTATGAGCAATCCCGCCAGCGGCTGATTCAACAGCAATGCGCCAACGACGGCGAGCATCGCGATCAGATCGCTGGCGAAATGCCCCCGAAGAACGAGCCCGAGGGTCTTCCACACGACCGGAATGCCGGTAAGCAGCAGACCGGCGTACCAGATGCGATCGCGGATCAGCGAGGCGTTCGCGGCGTGAGCGCCCAGAAGCACGAGCCACGCCGCCGCTCCGATCAACAGGAATGCAAACGCGGCCAAAGGGAGAATATTGGCAGGCGTCAGGAATCGTTGAGAATGCCGGACGGCGCGGGCGATATTGCGATCGTCAGATCGAGTCATCAAATCTCTCACCGAGTCAATCATAGCCATGGAAATCGAGTTCGCCGGAGCAGCCCGTGAGGTGACCGGATCCTGTCACATCGTTCGAAGCGGGGAGAAGACGGTGTTGCTCGACTGCGGTCTGTTTCAGGGGCACAGGCGGGATGCGGACGCAAAGAATCGAATGCTGCCCTGCCCGATCGCCGACATAGACGCGGTGGTGCTCTCGCATGCGCACCTCGATCACGCCGGGCGACTTCCGTTCCTGACGAGCCGGGGATACTCCAATCCCATTCACGCGACGAAGGGATCGGCGGACCTCACGGCGATCATGCTGGCCGACAGCGCGCACATTCAGGAGAGCGATTTCGAGTTCCTCACGCGTCATGGCCGTCCCGTCGCTCCGCCATTGTACGGCATGCGGGACGCCGCGCTGGTCGAACCGCTCATGCAGCTCCAAGGATATGGGGAATGGTTCGACGTGTGTCCGGGATTCCGCGCGCGGTTCACCGATGCGGGTCACATCCTCGGTTCCGCGTCGGTCGTGCTCGAGTGCACCGAGGGATCCGTCACCAAACGCCTCATTTTTTCCGGCGACATCGGGCGGGCGGGGCTGCCGATCATCAGGGATCCCGAGCCGCCCGGCGACGCGGCGGATCACGTCATCATCGAGTCCACGTATGGCGACCGGGATCACGAGAGCGTGGCGGGAGCGTGCGACTCCCTCGCGCGCGTGGTGCGAGCGACGGCCGCACGTGGCGGGCGGCTGCTCATCCCTGCCTTCGCCGTGGGCCGGACCCAGGAAATCGTCTACGACCTGCACGTGCTGGCTCGCGCCGGGGAGATCCCGGGAATTCCGATCATCATCGACAGCCCGCTCGCGACCGCGGCGACTGAGGTGTTCGAGCGCAACGCCGACGTGTTCGACCGGTCGGAGAAACCGGTACGCGAGATCACGCGGCTCTTTCGATTCAACCAGCTCACATACACGACAAGCACACAGGAGTCGAAGGCGCTGAATACGCGCGTCGGCCCGATGGTCGTGATCGCCGGCTCCGGGATGGTCGAAGGCGGACGGATCCTGCATCATCTGGTGCACGGCGCCTCGGATCCGCGCAACACGATACTCATCGTCGGCTTTCAGGCCGAACACACGCTTGGGCGCCGCATCGTCGAACGGCAGCCGATGATTCGAGTGCTCGGCGAACAGGTGGCGCTTCGCGCACAGGTGGAGGTGATCGGCAGCTACAGCGCGCACGCCGATCGCCGCGAGCTCGGACACTGGCTCGATGCCGTTCGGCGCACGTCGCCAGGACTCCAGCGGGTGAGTCTCGTGCACGGAGAGATCGGAGCGCAGGACGCGATGCGAGACGATCTGCGCGCGCGGGGCTACACGGCGCACTGTCCGGAGCCGCGCGAACGAGTCGCCTTGTGAGGAGCCAATGTAAGCTGGATGCTACGGTGCGGGGCGGGCGGAGCGGCCGGTCGTCTCGCTCGCGTGCATGCGAAAGAGGATCGATCGCTGCGGAACCGGATCGCCTGGCGAGAAAGTGTCTGCGACCAGCTCTCGCATGAGGTGCAGCCCAAGATCATAAGCGTCCTGCGAGGCCGTTTCCGGATCGAGAAGCTCGATATGTCCCTTGACTACCACGCTGTCCCAATCGAACACATCTCTCACCTCATCGACCTCGAAGGCGCACCACGGATTGTGCGCGAGCGTCGCGAACTTGGAGCCCGGACTGGTACGCCCGTACAGCCAATTCCCATCGATCGTGTAGTGTATGGGCTGGATGTCGACACGGTCGTGAAAGGAATACGCGTTGCGCCCCACGTGGTGGCGCTCGAGCAGCGCACTTGCCTCCTCTGGCGACAGCTCTCGAATCGCGGGTGCGTTGGACTTTGACATGCAAATCTCCCTTTTCGAATTCGCGAATGGCGGGCGCGCTCGCGCCGTCATCCGGTGTGCACTCGATTCGAAGTTATGTGGGACTGGGCGTCGTGGCAGTCGGCGAAGTCCGTAAATATCTGTGGTGGAATGACCTACCGGACATCGGACAACCGACCTCGACGCCAGCTAACCGGGCACGACCATCGATGGAACCGGCCGCAGGTCGGACGGATAGTCCGGGGGCTGCACCGGCGGTGTTAGCGCCGCCTGCGCAGCGCGCGACTCGTAGTCGGCAACGTTGGCAGGCTGGTAGGCGCGGTTCACGACGGGCATCGGCACCCTCGCGTATCCTTCGCGCCACCTGTCCACGCTCGCATCGATGCCCTCGGCTGTGAGCCGCGTGTCGTCGCGCGCGCCGTGATGTCCGAGCCCGCCATCGATCGTGCGTTCGTCCGGCGCCCACAAGCGGTACCAGAGCGTGAGCGAGTCGTGCAGCGCAATCCGGCTCGGCGGCGCGGCATCGAGCGGCGTCGCGTCAAGCTCGAGTTTGCAGGACGTCGTAACGCGATCGACCATCCAGCGCAGCGCCAGCGTCGCGAGGCCTCGATCCGGCCACGGGTATCCCCCACCCACATCCGAGTGCACGCCGGTGAACCATCGCTGCTCGATGCGCTGCCCCTGCTCGCGCGCGTCCGGCTGCTGCAGCCAGAGAGTGGGAACGAACGGCCGCCGCCGCTCGTCGATCGCGACCGCCTGAAATGCGCGGTCCACGCGGCCGCTCAGCGTGACGTCGTGAAAGCCGACGAGATGCGACGTCAGATGACCGAGCATGCCCACGGGAATCCCAAGCGAGCCAACCGTGTCCCACACGCCGATGCACGTGAGGCGGAAATCCGGGTGCGAGTGCTTCACGCGGAAGTCCACCGAAAGCTGCGCGTTCGGTGCCGTCGCATCGCCGCGCTTGCGATACAGCTCGAATGCGTCGTGCACCGCCGAGTCGATGTTCTCGCCCGCTTCGAGCTTCTCGGGATTGATGACGCCGCAGTTCCGAATCAGCCCCGCGAGGCTTCGCACCGTGTACGCGCCGCGGCTGAAGCCGAAGAGGTACACGTAGTCGCCCGGATGGTAGTGGTCGACGAGGAAGCGGTAGCACTGGCGAATGTTGAGTCCCAGCCCGACGCCGAACGCGCCGCCCACCACTCGATCGATGAAGCCTCCCGTGCCGACGCCGGGATGATAGTACGCGAGCTGCGGCGTGCGATCCGTCGCGTACGGCTTCACGAGCTGATAGATGAGCCAGACGTTCGTCGTCTGCGATCCGCCAAAGGCGGTGGAGCGCGCGCTGTTCCAGGTGCCGTCCGCGCATATGACGATGCGCTTGTGGGTTTGGCGAACGGTCTCGGTCCGGAGATTCTGACGCTGGTCGGGCGGCGCAGTCCATCCACCGCGAGCCGGAGCGGTGATCTGCAGCGTTGGCGCGCCGCGATCGCCGTTGGTCATCGTCCCGGGATCAACGCCTTGCGGAGCTCGCGACGAATGCTGCGGGCAAGCCCGTCCTGGTCAGAATATCGGTGCGCGGTCTTCCATGCGGGAAGCGGAACGACCGTCTTCGCCATCATCGGATGGCCGCCCGCGCTTCCGTACGGGCTGAACACTTTGCGAACGCGCTCGCCGAGTCGCGCGTTGGGCGACAGCGCGCGAAGGCTCATCGCGAACTTGCCTGCGAACACTCCCGACACGGCGGAGATCTCCGCGCCCGCCATGCCGAGACAGAACTCGGCGAGCTGCGCGACGATGTGCTCCTGATCTGCGGGAAGAACGCCGAGATGCACGTACGCGAGCCCGTCGTGCACGCGCGCGTGCTCGAGCGCGACCCCGAACCGTCGCAGCGCCAGCGGTCCGTACGACGGATGCTGGATGCGCCGGAGCGCGACCTGGTCGGCGCGCGGAAAGAGCAGCGCGAACATCTGCAAATCCTCGTCGCTCGCCGCGCGGGAGAGCGACTTGGTATCGGTGATGATTCCGTAGAGTAGCGCCGTCGCGAGCTTCGTCGTCACCGCGTCCGCGTTGGACGCCAACAGGTACTCGGCGGCCATCGTCGCGCTCGCGCCGTAATTGGTGCGCACATCGCGAAAGCGCGCGCTGTACGGGCCCGTGGTGGGATGATGATCGATCACCGCGGCTACGGGCGGAAGCGCGTCGCCGAAGTAGGGCGGCTGCACGTCCACGAGAATGAGCGGGGCGAGCAGCGGCACCCGCTCGAGCGTGGTATGCCGCACGCGCTCGTGCAGCTCGGCGATGAGGCGCTGGTTCTCGGGCCGCGTGATCTGTCCAGTCGTCACGATGGGGGAGCGCGCAGCGGAGTAGCCCAGCGTGCGGCGAAGAGCGAGCGCGGAGGCGATCGCGTCGGGGTCCGGATCGTTTTGCACGAGGAAGGCGCAGCGTGTGGCGCCTGCGAGCGCGCGGCGGAGCGCGCGGAGGCGCGTTCTCGCGGCCGGATCCGCGCTCACGAGCGCGGCGAGCCGGCTGTGGATGATATGCCCGCGTTGGCGCCGAGCCGTCATCTCATCCGTGAGCTGGTGTCGACAGGAACAGAATCAGGGACCACTGGGGACCATGTAGCGTTCGTCGT
>JANWLO010000206.1 GCA_025450815.1 Gemmatimonadaceae bacterium | reverse complement strand
GCCGGCTGCACCTCGCCCAGCTCCGCCCGCGCCTGCCTCCCGTCTCTCCCCTCATCCACCCGCTGCCTCAGCTCCTCCACCTGCAGCTTGAGCTCCACCAGGCTCCGCACGATAAACTCGAGCTCCCGCCCCGCACTCCCCTCCTGCCCTCGCAGCACCGCGCCCACCGGCACCGGAAGAAATCGGTCGCTCCCCCCTTCGCGTAACGCGCGCGGAATATCGGTAGCCGTGATCTCCCGCCCCGGACTCAGCACCACCATGCTCTCCACAAGATTCCGCAGCTCGCGCACGTTACCCGGCCACGGGTAGTCCATCAATATCCGCATCGCGTCGCCCGAGATCCCGTGAAACGGTCGATCGTGCTGCGCCGAAAATTCCTGGATGAACGCGCGCACCAGCAACGGGATGTCCTCACGCCTCTCGCGCAGCGGCGGCAAATAAATGTTCAACACGTTCAATCGATAGTAGAGATCCGAGCGGAACTCACCCGTCTCCACCTCGTCGCGCAACGGACGATTCGTCGCCGTCACGATGCGCACGTCCACCTTGATCGCGGCCGATCCGCCCACGCGCGTTAGCTCCCGCTGCTCCAGCACGCGCAACAACTTCACCTGCGTACTCCTCGGCGCCTCGCCAATCTCATCCAGAAACAGTGTTCCCGTGTTCGCCAGCTCGAAGCGGCCAAGCCTCCGCTCCGCCGCGCCGGTGAACGATCCCTTCTCGTGGCCAAATAGCTCACTTTCCAGCAGCGTCTCCGGCAGCGCGCCGATGTTCACCGCGATAAAAGGCTTGCTGCGCCGAGGACCGAGACGGTGGAGGGCGCGCGCGACGAGCTCCTTTCCGGTTCCGCTCTCGCCTTCGATGAGCACCGTGCTGCTCACCGGCGCCATCTGCTCGATCTTCACCAGCACCTCGCGCATCGCCTCGCTTTCGCCGATGAGCCCAGTGTCCACCGCGAGCCGCCGGCGGTCGAGAATTCTGCGGATGCCTGTGAGTACTTCATCGAGGTCAACCGGCTTCGCGTACACCTCCACGAAGCCGAGCGCGCGCAGCCGATCGGAGAGCGCGGGGTCGACGATGTCCGCCAGCCCCACCACCGCGATGCCATCCCACAACAGGTCGCGCACTAGCTGCACATTCGCCGTGTCGACGAGCCCACCGGTGAGCACGATGAGATCGGGGCTCTCGCGTTTGATCGCCGCGCGCACGTCGTCTATGGGCGACACGAGCGCCGTACTATAGCCCACGCGCTCGAGCATCCCGTTCAGCCGCACCGCGGGCTCCACGTCGGTGAGCGTGATGAGCACCTTCACGGCGCGGCGCTCCCGTGCTCCGTGTTGTCGCCGCGCGCAATTCGAACCGCGTGATCGATGATCGGATCGATCGCCGCGAGTCCGTCGCGCACTCCGCTCGTGGATCCCGGCAGATTGATGATGAGCGTGCGCGCGCGTACGCCGGCCAATCCGCGCGACAGCGCCGCGCGTGGGAAGCTCGCCAGCGACAGCACCCGAATACGCTCGGCGATTCCCGGCGCCTCGCGCTCGATGGCGACGCGCGTCGCCTCGGGGGTCACATCACGAGGCGAGAGTCCGGTGCCGCCGGTGGTGAGCACGAGGTCGGCGGAGTCGCCGTCGCACCAGGCGACGAGCTGGCTCACGATCGCTGCTGTCTCGTCCGGGACGTGCGCCCGCGCCGCGAGCTCGGCGCCGCGCGCCGAGCACCACTCGGCGATCGCGCTTCCGGACGTGTCCTGGCGCTGGCCGCGGGCGCCGGCGTCGCTGATGGTGAGTATGGCCACTCGCATTCGGGCAAATATGCCGGGAATGCATACACGCTGCCAACTCGGCGGGGTGCAACGCGAACCGGGCACCGCTGAGCGCTGGCGCGCCGCGATGCCCGGTTCGACTCGATGCTGCGAGCTTCTGAGCGAGCTTAGTTAGAACCCACCCTGCAGCGACTGGAAGAGCGTCGTGATGTTGTAGCGCGCAGGATCGATCTCGTAGAAGCGGTTGTCCGAGTACCGGCCCGTGGTAGGGAAGTACGGAGGCGACATCGTGTTGAGGCAAACGTCCACGGATCGATTTTCACCGAATCCAGCGCCGGCGTTGTTGTACGTCGCCGAGATGTCCTCCTCGATCACACCGCCCGCTTGGCGAATGCAGCCGCGACCGCTGATGGCCGCATTACACGGTCCGATGAACTCCGGGTGCGAGCTGAAGTTCTCCACGCCCACGGTACCCAGGCGGCTCATCGTGACGCCGTGCAGCACGAAGTCGTGCGACGTCGTCATCCCGTTGTCGTCGCCATCAGTCCAACGGTATGTTCCGCTGCTTCCCGCCGCCCGCTGAGGGGAATTGATGGCGTTGTCGAGAATCATCTGATCGTCGTCGGAGATGACGCCGAGCAGATTAGCGCAGGTGACGGACGCGGGATCCTGCGCGTAGACCAGATCGTCGCCGTAGCCAACCTGGCCGACCTGCGACCCGGTCGTTGCCGCGTACAGCGTGACGCGACCGCGCAGAATGCCGCTGAGCACCACCGGCCCGTGCACGTGGATCACGCCCTTCGAATTGGGATTGAGCGTGCGATAGAGCGGCCAGAGCGTTTTCGCGTGCGCCTTCCACCCCTGCCACTTGCCGTTCGTGCCGGTCAACGCCGTGATCACCGGCGTGGGATCTCCCGACCACTGCTGCCAGTAGCCGTACTTCGTGCTGTCCGTGAGCGTGGTATCATCGCCGCCCTTTTGCCATTCCCAGTTGTTCAGCGTTCCAAGGGGCAGCCTGTTACGCCGCTCGGTCGCGACGAGGTGCGGATCGCCGCTCATGTAGCAGCGGAAGGATGCGTTCTGCATCATCTTGTCGCGCGCCGACGAGTTGATCGTTCCGACAAACTTGTCGTTCACCGCTCCCGCGGTGGCGCCCGGAAACAGCGGCCCCGCCGCGAACCACGCCTGGTTGTGCACCCACACCGGGTAGAAGTTCGCGTGGCCCGAAGAGTCGGTATGGAAGTCGCCGCAGAGCGAATCCTCCGCCACGGCGCCGCTCGAGACGCCGAAAGCGAGGCTGCTGCGCAGGCGCCCGGCGCTCGCCGCCGTTCCCACCGCCTGATATACGCGGATGAAGCCCTCGTTGTCATCCGTGATGTTGCTGTCCGCATTCAAGTCGATTGCGGTGAACTCGATGCGCGTACGAACGCTCGACAGATCGGTTCCATTGGGAACCACGTCCAGGTTTCCCGACAGTGCGTGGTTGTGCAGGGTCGCCAAACGCGATACCGGCGGGATCGGAATGTACGGCGCGCCGTTGATCTTCCCCTTCATGTACGTGGGCGAGCCACCTCCCACTGTTTGCACCGCGGACACCGTATCGTAGTAAGTCGGCGAGCCACACGAATTCCAGATCTGGTTGCTGTGCGCGCGACCCCGAATGAACTCACCCGTACTGTAGCACAAGCCACCAGAGAACGTGTCCGTGAACATCGCGTAGCGCGCGAAGTTCTCTGCCTGCATCTCCAGCCGGCGCACGTAACGCGTGCCGCCTGCATCGTACGCCTCGGCCACGATGCTCGCGAACTGGCCGAACTGCCCGGTCGTGTTTCCGGAAAGTCCCGCGTACAGATTCACCTTCACGTTCGGAATGACGATGCCGTCCGCGCCCGTGATCGTACCGCCCGAGATGAGCGTCACGTAGCCTGAATCCGGAAGATGGATCGTTGTGTCGCGCAGCAGTCGTGCCTTCCCCATTTGCAGCGACGCTTCTGCCGCATAGCGGAAGTCGCGCTCGCGATCGTAGTAGCGGCCGATCATTCCGCCGCTGCCCGTGAGCAAGATCGCGCTCATCGCGATCGCCGCGAGTGTAACCGTCATGAGAAGGACCAGGATCAGCGCCGTGCCGCGCCGGGACAGCCGCGACGCCCACAGCTCGGGCGTGCGGCGCACGCGTGTTGAACTATGGAAAGTGGACACCGATGGCTCCGGTCGAGGTGATTGACGAGTTGGTTGGCGAGCAGTCCTGCGCGACAATTCCATATTTCCACGTGCCTTCCGACAGCGACGTGTCGTCGAGCGAGTACGTCGGCTGCGACGCCGCGATGTCGGCGATCGGGCTTCCCCAGTCACCGCTCGACGTCAGCTTCTTGAACACCAGGTAGCGAGCGACATCCTTTTCGCCGTTGTCCTGATCGAGCGACGAGTTCCAGGTGAGGTGTACCAACGATGGCACGCCGCCTACGCTGACGAGCGTCGCGGTGGCGGTGGTCACGGGGAGCGGCACATCGCCGCACGTCGTCGACCGCACCATCCCGGCGTTGAGCAGCTTGGTCGCGCTCACGACGGTCTTCATGATCGGGCCCTTGTCGGGATCGTTGTACAGTCCCGTCACCGTCATTCTCACCACGCGTACGCTGTCGGTCTGCAGCGAGTTGCCGGTGTCCGCCGGCGAGCCGTGCACGGGAGCCAAATGGAAGAGCGGAAGGTTCGCCGTCTTGATCGAGTCGAGGCTGCCCGTGGAATTCGGCTTGAAGTACTGAAAGAACGTTTGGCCTGCGGGAACGATGATCCCCTTCGCGACCAGCCTTGGTGCGAGCGCGTTCACTCGGCGCCAGAGGATGTACTGATCCGCCCGCGCAGCGGTCGAATCCTTGACGAGCCAGTACGAAATCGTCTCCGCCGTGCTTGGCACTCCGCCTGCGGTGTAGTTCGAATCCGGATAACTGACGGCCGAGAGCGGGAGAACCACCTGGTTGCTGCGGTCCATGCTTATGGTGCCGCTCGAGTCGATGTCCGGGTCATAGTAGATCGAGCTCGGATCGTGGATGTCCTTGGTCGTGAGATCGGCGTTGAACGTGATCGCGAAGCCATCCGCCTGCACGAGCAGCGGCTGCGCTGCAACTATGCCGATGCCCGCGATACGAAGGTCGCGATCGATCGCGTTCTGCGCGTAGCGCGCGTTCTGCAGCGCGTCCAGCCTGCCGGCACTCGCGCTCACCGAGCGCGCCTGGTACCGGAAGAACGGAACGGCGAGACCGAACACGAGCACGAAGAGCACGATCGCGATCATCATCTCGATGAGGGTCACGCCCTCGCGCCGGGACTTACCGGTGGTACGCATGGCTGACATCCTCAGAAGGCGGCGATGATGGTGGACTTCTTTACCGGCGTGCTTAGCCCGGGGTTGGAAACGGTCACCGTGATCGCCTTGTAGTCCTGCGTCGCGTCGAGAGTGCGCAGCACCTGCGTCACGCGCTTGTAGCCAGCGAAGCCGGTGATCGAGTTCTCGGTTACCGCGTATGCATCGATTCCCACGTATGATGTGGTTCCCTTGATGGTCTCCAGCCTGTCGAGCACGAGATCGCTCGCCACGGAGCTCAGTGCTCCGTCGCTCGTTGCGTGCGAGAACGACGTGATGAACTTGCCCATGCCGAGCAGTGCGCCTGTGAGGATTACGAGCGCGATCATCACCTCGATGAGCGTCATGCCGCTGCGGCGGCGCGTGCGCGCGGTCATATGCTCCCCGCTTTCCAGAGATTGCCGAGATAACGGAACCAGTCCGTGCGGCCGGTGGACTGCACTACCTGAATCGCACGCCAGTCGTTCGGGAGCTCCTTGCTCGACGCGAGGTACACCTCGAGATCCGTGCTCGCTGCGCCGTCGCGACGGAAGATCACGCTCGGCATTCCATCAATGGTCTTGATGTTGGAGCCGACGATGGCGCCGGCCACCGGGCCGCTGAGCCCAGCGGGCGGCTGCTTGAAGTGCACGCCATCCTCGAGCGGCGAATACGTCACGCGCTCCCCGGCGTCCACCGCATCGTTGTCGTTGCCGTCCTCGAGGATGCGCATGCGCTTGTTCGTCACATCGAAGCTCACGACGACATCGTACTGGCGGGTGACCGCGAGCCGCTCCGCGTTCTGCAGCGCGACACGGACGGTTCGTGCACCCGAGTCCACCTGGAACTGCGTGAAGTTCACCCGCGGGTACGCGAGCGTCGCGAAGATGCCGACGATCGCGCACACGATCAGCAGCTCGATCGCGCTGAAGCCGCGACGGGAGGCTGAGGGGCGCGCTGTCACGCGGTTGGGTGAAGCAATGGCGAAGAAGGTCATCGGTGCTAACTCTCCAAGGGTCCGGGTGTAGCGACGTCGTCAGATCATGTGTTCAACCATCCAGATCAACCGAGCCCGTCCAGAATTGACCTGGCGGTCTCGTCCGGCTTGCCCTATTGCGCGACCTGTGCCGCGATCCAACTCGTTGTCACTCAATGACTTGATAATCGCGCTGCGGACGCTCACTGCGCAAAAAGGTGCGGACCCGATAGATATTGCACAGCCCGCCTGCACCTTTGGCACGCTCAATGACTGGACTGGATAACGGCTGAGTACGTCACCGCCGAATTGCTCCTGAAAGCGCTGCGAATCGTGCTAGCTTCCACCCGTCGTCACGCGGCTGGACTGCCAACGGCGTGACACTCGCGTACGCATCCGCGTCCTTACTACTACAGTGATGACTCTCCACCCGAGGTAGGCACGTGGGACTGGTCGCGACACTTCTGCCCAGCCCGCACCGGCTCAACCGCGTGC
>JANWLO010000205.1 GCA_025450815.1 Gemmatimonadaceae bacterium | reverse complement strand
TCGTCGACGACGGCGAGTTCCTCGAGGTGCACCGCGACTACGGAGGAAACATTCTCTGCGGCTTTGCGCACCTCGGTGGCTTCGGTGTGGGGATCGTCGCCAATCAGCCGGCAGTGCTCGCGGGCGTGCTCGACATTCCTGCATCGGTGAAGGCGGCGCGGTTCATTCGCTTTTGCGATGCATTCAACGTTCCGATCATCACGTTCGAGGACGTCCCGGGCTTTCTTCCCGGCGTGGGACAGGAGCACGGCGGCATCATCCGGCACGGCGCGAAGCTTCTTTTCGCGTACTGCGAAGCGACTGTTCCCAAGCTCACGGTGATCACGCGCAAGGCGTACGGCGGCGCGTACGACGTGATGAGCAGCAAGCACATTCGTGGCGACTTCAACATCGCGTGGCCCACGGCCGAGATCGCGGTGATGGGACCGAAGGGCGCGGTAGAGATTCTGTTCAAGCGCGAGATCGCCGAAAGCGCGGATCGCGAGGCAGCGATGGATGCGAAGGCGGCCGAGTATCGCGAGAAGTTCGCGCATCCCTACATCGCGGCGTCGCGCGGCTATCTCGACGACATCATCGATCCGCGCGATACTCGGCCGCGGTTGATCGACGCCCTCGAAACAATGCGCGCCAAGCGCGACACGAATCCACCTCGCAAGCACGGGAACATCCCACTCTGATGCCTCGTCCGAGCAGTACTCTCCGCTTGGGCGACCGCGTGCCGCCATTTCTCCTTCGGGACGCGATCTCCGGCAGCACGTACGATCTGGAGTCGCTTCTCACCGGGCATCGCGGTGTACTGCTCGTGTTCCATCGGGGGATGTGGTGCCCGAGCTGCCGCCGCCAGCTCACCGAGCTCGAGGAGGCGCTTCCGACGCTCGAGGCCGGTGGCATCCGTGTGGCTGCTGTACTCGCGCAAGCCTGGTATCGCGTGCGCGTGTCGCTCGAGAAGCTCGGCGAGCCGTACCGCTTTCCGATTCTGTGCGACGCCGATCGCAAGGTCGTGAAGGCGTTCGGCGTATGGCATCCGCTGGGCATCGATGCTTTCAACAGTTCGCATCCCGCCTCGTTCCTGATCGGTGCAGACGGAGTGCTGCGCTACAGCTTTGTCGGGAGCACGCAATTCCAGCGCGCACCCATGAGCGATATCCTCTCCGTCGCCGAACGCGAGCTCCGTGTTCGATAAGGTTCTCATCGCAAACCGCGGTGAGATCGCGCTGCGTATCGTTCGCGCGTGCAGGGAGCTCGGAGTTGGTTCGGTGGCAGTGTACAGCGACGCGGATGCCACCGCGCCGCACGCACGAGAGGCCGACGAGGCGGTGCACATCGGCCCGTCGCCCTCGCGCGAGAGCTATCTCCGCGCGGACAGGCTGATCGACGCGGCGCGACGCACGGGTGCAGAGGCGATCCACCCCGGCTACGGGTTTCTCTCCGAACGTGAGAACTTCGCGCGCGAGGTCGTGGAGGCGGGACTCGTGTTCATCGGCCCGCCCGCCTCCGCCATCGCGGCCGTCGGCAGCAAGACCGCTGCGCGCGCGCTCGCCGGCACGGCAAACGTGCCCGTGGTGCCCGGCACTACCGAGCCGCTACGGAGCGTGCACGAAGCGTCGGAGGCCGCCCAGCGGCTCGGCTATCCCGTGCTGCTCAAGGCGTCGGCTGGCGGCGGAGGGAAGGGGATGCGCGTGGTGCGCGCGGCCGTCGAGCTCGCGGGCGCGCTCGAAGCCGCAAAGCGGGAAGCGATGGCGTCGTTCGGCGACGACGCCGTTTACGTCGAGAAATACATCGCCGGTCCACGCCACGTCGAGATCCAGGTGCTGGGCGACGCGCACGGAACGATGCTCTCGCTCGGCGAACGCGAGTGCTCGATTCAGCGCCGCCACCAGAAGATGATCGAGGAGGCGCCGAGCGTCGCGGTGTCGCCGGAGCTGCGGCGGCGCATGGGCGAGACGGCTGTGCGGATGGCGAAGGCCGCTGGCTACGTGAACGCAGGAACATGCGAGTTTCTGCTCGACGCGAACGGCGAGTTCTACTTTCTCGAGATGAACACGCGACTCCAGGTGGAGCATCCGGTCACCGAGCTGGTGACGGGGCTCGATCTCGTGCAGTGGCAGATACGAATTGCAGCGGGCGAGAAACTGCCGCAGCAGTCGGCGATAGCTGAGCCGCGCGGGTGGGCGATCGAGTGCCGCATAACGAGCGAGGATGCGGGCAACGACTTCCTGCCGTCCACCGGAGTCATCTCTTTTCTGCGCGTGCCGGGCGGTCCGGGCGTGCGGTGGGACGGCGGCGTAGGCGCCGGAAGCGAGATCGGGCTGCATTACGATCCGCTGCTCGGAAAGCTCATTGCGTGGGGCGACACGCGCGACGCGGCCATCGCACGGATGCGCCGAGCGCTGCTCGAGCTCACGATCGTCGGCGTCGAGACATCTCGCGACTTTCATTTGCGCGTGATGGACGACGCGGAGTTCCAGCGCGGCGCGATCGATATTCAGTGGCTCGAGCGCCGCCTCCCATCGCTCACTGCGGGCGGAGGGATGCCCGAGGGTGAGGTCGCGGTCGCCATCGCGGCGGCGCTCCTGGCGGAGAGCGAGCGTGCAGGGCGACTTGCTGCGCCGCCGCGTGGTGGCACGGCGACCACGGGTGGAGACGGTGCGTGGCGAGAGGCGGGGCTGCGCGATGGACTGAGGAGCCTCTGATGGCGCCGATCAGCGCGACGGTACGCGTCGAGTCGATCGCCGCCGGCGGCGATGGTGTCGCGCGCGCGGAGGGCTTCGTGGTTTTCGTGCCGCGATCGGCCCCAGGTGACGTCGGAGCCGTGGACATCGCTATGCGCGGCTCGTTCGCGCGCGCGCCATTCATTCGGCTCATCGAGCCCGCGCCCACGCGCATCGATCCGCCGTGTCCGCACTACATCGCGGACCGCTGTGGAGGCTGCCAGCTCCAGCACATGCAGTACGAAGCACAGCTCGATGCAAAGGCGGGAATCATCCGGGACTCCATCCAGCGAATCGGCAAGCGCACCGTCGATTTGCCGACGGTAGGCGCGAGCCCGCAGCAGTGGCGCTATCGTCGCAAGCTCACGTTGGCGATGAGCCGTCAGGGCGATCGATGGATCGCCGGACTGCATCCGTACGATTCGCCACGTCGCGTCTTCGAGCTCCGCGACTGTCTCATCACCGACGAGCGCGTGCTCGATGTCTGGCGCCGAATCATGAGTGCGCAGGATGCGTTCCCCTTCGCGTCCACGCTGCGTGGCGCCGTTCGAGTCGACGACGGTGGTGTGACCTTCGTGCTCGAGGGCGGCGACGTGTGGCCCACCTCCACTCGCTTCTTCGACGCTATTCCGGCGCTGACGGCGCTCTGGTGGATTCCGGACAAGAAGCGGCGACGGCTGATGCAGCAGCGCGGAGATGCCACGGTGCCCGGTGCATCCTTCGTCCAGGTGAACGCACCCGTTGCGGCGCAGATGCACGACGCCATACTTGCACTCGTGCTCGATCACTCTCCGGGCACGGTGATAGATGGCTACTCCGGATCAGGCGATCTCGCGCTCTCGCTCGCGGAGGCCGGAGTACGCGTCACCGCGATCGAGCTCGACGGCGACGCCTCAGCGTACTCGAGCGCGCGGCTCCCTGCCGGCTCGCGCTCGCTCTCCGGGAAGGTCGAGGAGCTGCTGCCGCAGGCACTTCCCGCCGACGTCGTCGTGCTGAACCCGCCGCGCACGGGAATCGATGGTCGGGTGGCCGAGTTGCTCGATCAGGGCGACCCTGCTCCGCGCGCGATAGTGTACGTCAGCTGCAATCCGGCGACGCTCGCCCGCGATCTCGCGCGCATGCCACGCTATCGCATCGCGTCGCTCCGCGCGTTCGACATGTTCCCGCAAACCGCGCACGTGGAGACCGTGTGCGAGCTCGTTCCGGCGGCCGCGGGAGCATGATCTACGTCGTTGACGTGAACGGGCATCGTTACACCGTGGAGCTGCGCGATGGCGCGGCCATCGTCGATGGAGAGTCGCATCGCGCGTCGCTGCAGACGGTGTCAGGCACACCCGTGCGCATCGTCACCGTCGGCGATGCCGTGCATCGCATGGTGCTCCGAGAGCGCGCGAGCCGCGGTCGCTACCGGCTCTGGCTCGACGGTCATCGCTACGAGGCCGAGGCTCTCGACAGCCGCGCGCGCGCGATCCGCGACATGCAGGCATCCACCGGACGCCAGGCGGGCCCGGCGCCGCTGGTCGCTCCCATGCCGGGGCTCATCGTGCAACTCCGCGTCAAGGCCGGCGACACCATCGCCGCCGGCGACGGGCTGGTGGTGATGGAGGCGATGAAGATGGAGAACGAGCTTCGCGCCGTTGCAGCCGGGCGCGTGCGCGCCGTGCACGTGAGCGCAGGCACGATCGTGGAGAAGGGGGCGCTGCTGGTGGAGTTGGAGTAGCTCAGCGACCCGCGGTGGAATCGATGAGCAGGCGCCCCCAGCCAAGCTGGCCAGCGAGCGTCGACAGCGACCAGTGGCCGTCCGTACCATCCAGTGGAAGCGCGAAGTTGAGATTATTGTCGATTACGCCGGGGTTCAGATCGACCCGCAGCAACTTGCCCTCGACGTCCCATCGCATCACCTGTTTTCGCGACGTCACCGCCGTCTTGAGCGCGTCCGGGATATAGCCGAGCACCGCGCCCTCACCGGAGCGATCATCGCAATTACGGGGGTTCAGCAGGTTGTTGAGGTTTATGGTGATCGGATACCTCTTCCCCACCAGCCGCTGGGCGTCCGTCCCCGCTCGCGGCGTGAGCGTGTCGACCACCAGCACCACGTGCTGCACCACCGAATAGCCGCCGCAGAGATCCGAGAGCTTCTGGCTCACCGGATGCGAGCAGGCGAGGAGCCCCAGCACCGAGGCCGACAGCGCAAGGGCGCGTCCCAGCGTATGCGTTGACAACGGCTAACTCCTTTCGTAGCTTAAGAGTCTGTCCCAAACGCCTGGTTCCTCGTCGCGCTCCGTTTTCAGCCGCGTGACTTTGTTGCATACGACCTGCATACGACTCTTTCTGCGCACATGAGAACTTATACAGCTACGCCGGACGACATCGAGCACCGCTGGTACATCGTCGACGCCGAAGGCATGGTGCTCGGCCGGCTCGCGACGGAAGTAGCTCGCATCATCCGCGGCAAGCACAAGCCAATGTACACGCCGCACATGGATACCGGTGACAATGTTATCGTCATCAATGCTGCCAAGGTTCGTGTGACCGGTCGCAAGGCCGAGCAGAAGCGATACTTCCACCACACGGGCTACATGGGACACGAGCGGTTCACTCCGTTCGCGACCATGCTCGAGAAGCATCCGGACCGTGTGATCGAGAAAGCCGTGTTCGGCATGCTGCCAAAGACGGCACTCGGACGACAGAAGCTGCGCCTTAAGCTGCGCGTCTACGCGGATGCGGATCACCCGCACACCGCACAGCAGCCCACCGTCCTCAACCTCACGAAGAGCGAGAGCAAGTAATGGCCGAAGGGATTACGCACACGATTGGCCGCCGGAAAGAGGCGGTGTGCCGACTCTACATCCGCGCCGGTTCAGGCAAGTGGGATGTGAATGGTCGCACACTAGGCGATTACTTCCCGCGGCCAACGCTCGTATCGGCCATTCAGCAGCCGTTCACGGCCACGGACACGCTTGGCCGCTACGATGTGAAGGCTAAGCTCGAAGGTGGTGGACAGAGCGGTCAGGCCGGCGCGCTGCGCCTCGCGGTGAGCCGCGCGCTCGTGCAGATGGACGAGACGCATCGCCGCAAACTGCGCGAGCTTGGCCTCATGACGCGCGATGCGCGCTCGGTCGAGCGCAAGAAGCCAGGCCGTCCGAAGGCGCGCAAGCGGTTCCAGTTCTCGAAGCGATAGGCAGCACGCAGTATCGTGGTGCGCTCGAATGCGCGCCGCGAATCTTTCACGCTCTCCGAGTTGCGACGGGTGCCGCCATGAGCGGTCGATCGCAACGATGACGGGAGCGGCCGACACAACCCGAAGGGAATCACAGGATCATGACTCTGCCCAACCTCGATCAATTGCTCGAAGCCGGTGTCCATTTCGGACACCAGACCCGTCGCTGGAATCCGAAGATGCGCCGCTACATCTTCGCGGAGCGGAACGGGATTCACATCATCGATCTCCAGAAAACGCTCCGGCAGCTGGAGCTCGCACAGAAGCTCGTGCGCGAGGCGGTGCTGCGCGGCGAGAACATTCTCTTCGTGTGCACCAAGCGCCAGCTGAAGGGCATCGTGCAGGCGGAGGCCGAGCGCTGTGGTGCGATGTACGTCACGGAGCGCTGGCTTGGTGGAATGCTCACCAACTTTCAGACGGTGAAGAAGCAGGTACGCCGCCTGAAGGATCTCGAGGCCGGCAGTGAAGAGGGCGGCGATTTCCAGAACTACACGAAGAAAGAGCAGCTCATGATGTCCCGCGAGCGCGACAAACTGAACAAGTATCTCTCGGGCATCAAGAACATGGGCCGGCTTCCCGGACTGCTCTTCATCGTGGATTCGAAGAAGGAAAAGATCGCCGTCACGGAAGCGAACAAGCTGCAGCTGCCGATCGTCGCGATCGTGGACACCAACGCCGATCCGGATCTCATCTCCGTGCCGATCGCCGGCAACGACGATGCGATTCGCTCGGTGGAGCTGATCACGAAGGCGATTGCAGACACGATCGCCGAGGCGCGGCGTGAGGCGCCCAAGCGTGAGGAGTCCGAGGATGAGGAAGGGCAGACGACGTACAGCTCGGATCGCGGAACGGAGCCGGCGGACGAGGGCGAGAAGCGGCGTCGCCGGCGCACGCGTCGTCGCGCGAAGCCCGAAGCGATCGCGGCGCGCTTGAACGTCGGCGGACAGCCGGCCGACGCGGGCGAAGCGACTGGGCCCGCGGCCGAAGAGACTGCTGGATGATGGGCACTCGTGCCGGAGTAGTGCCCGGCCCGCTTTCGAAGTAAACTGAGTGCGCCGCCGGCCCCGCCGGCGGCGTTCTCGTGAAGGGACATGATTGTTGCGGCCGCGCGGGGTTCTGCGGCTGCCCGAGACCAGTACACGCTGATCGCGTGAAGGATTGAACATGGCTACGACAACCAGCTTTACCGCGAAGGACGTCCAGGAGCTGCGCCAGAAGAGCGGCGCCGGCATGATGGACGCAAAGCGCGCGCTCGAGGAAGCGGCCGGCGACATGGCCAAGGCCGGCGAGTTGCTTCGCGCCAAGGGTATCGCGAAGGCCGAGAAGCGCGCGGACCGGCACGCGAGCGAAGGCCGCGTCGGCAGCTACATCCACCACAATGGAAAGGTGGGCGTGCTCGTGGAGGTGAACTCCGAGACGGACTTCGTCTCCGGCACCGATGAGTTCAAGGAGCTCGTACGCGAGATCGCCCTGCACATCGCGAGCGCTGCGCCGCTCGCCGTCGATCGTGATGGGATTCCGGCTGATGAGGTGGATCGCGAGCGCCGCATCGCCGAGCAGCAGTTCGCCGAGAGCGGGAAGCCCGAGTCGCTGCGCGAGAAGATCGTGCAGGGCAAGGTGGACTCGTTCTACAAGCAGCACACGCTCATGTCGCAGGATTACGTGCGCGACAACAAGAAGACCATCGGCGACCTCGTGAAGGAGCTCTCGGCAAAGGTTGGCGAGAAGATCGTCGTGAAGCGCTTCGCCCGCTTTCAGCTGGGGCAGGAGTAATCGCTGGCGTGGCGAGACCAAGATATTCGAGCGTCCTGCTCAAGCTCTCCGGCGAGGCTCTCGCTGGAGAGCGCGCCACCGGCTTTGACTTCGACGTCCTCGATCGCCTCGCAGGGGAGATCAAGGACGTCGTCGCGATGGGCACGCGAGTGGGTGTCGTGATTGGCGGCGGTAACATAGTTCGCGGCGCC
>JANWLO010000204.1 GCA_025450815.1 Gemmatimonadaceae bacterium | reverse complement strand
TAGGTCTCCGGCTGGGGGTGCACGAGCGGATCGCCGTACACCTCGCTCGTGGAAGCCAGGAAGAACCGCGCTCCCTTCTCCTTCGCGAGGCCGAGCGCGTTGTGAGTGCCGAGCGCCCCCACCTTGAGCGTCGGGATCGGAAGCTCGAGATAGTCGATCGGGCTGGCGGGGCTCGCGAAGTGGAGCACGCCGTCGAGCTTCCCCTTCACGTACGTGTACGTCGAGATGTTGTGCTTGACGAACTCGTAGCGCGACTCACTCGCGAGATGCGCGATGTTGTCCGGATGCCCGGTGATGAAGTTGTCGAGCCCGACTACCTCGTGTCCATCCGCGAGAAAGCGATCGGTGAGATGCGAGCCGAGGAAACCCGCGCCGCCAGTGATCAGGACTCTCATGCGCGCTTCCCGCGTCCGATCGAGCTGTACGTGATGCCGAGCGCGGCCATCTTCGCGGGATCGTAGAGATTGCGACCGTCGATCACGATTGGACGCGTCAGCGCACTCTTGATGCGCGCGAAGTCGGGATGGCGATACTCGTTCCAGTCGGTTACGACTACGAGCGCCGCCGCTCCCGTGAGGGCATCGTAGTTGGATGCGGCGTACGAGATCCGATCGCCGAGCCGGCGCCTGGCCTCGGGCATCGCAACCGGATCGTGAGCAACCACCGTCGCACCCGCGGAGAGCAGCTCCTCGATGAGCGTCAGCGCGGGCGACTCTCGCATGTCGTCCGTCTGCGGCTTGAACGCCAGCCCCCATACCGCGATCCTAGCGCCGCGTACCGCGCCGCCCATGGCTTCGCTCAGCTTGGCGAAGAGCAAATGCTTCTGGCGGTCGTTCGCCTCCTCGACCGCGTTCAGCACCGAGAGCTGCGCGCCCCGGTCGACGGACGTGCGCAGCAGCGCCTTCACATCCTTTGGGAAACACGAGCCGCCATAGCCCGGCCCCGGAAAGAGGAACGACGGGCCGATGCGCGCGTCGCTTCCAATTCCCTTGCGCACCATGTCGACATCTGCGCCAACGCGCTCGCAGAGATTGGCGATCTCGTTCATGAAGGAGATGCGTGTGGCGAGCATCGCATTGGCGGCGTACTTGGTCATCTCCGCCGACGGAATGTCCATGAAGATGATCGGCTTGCCGGTGCGCACGAAGGGCGCGTAGAGCTCCGCCATCACCGATCGCGCGTGGTCCGTCGCGACACCGAGAACGACGCGATCCGGCTTGAGGAAGTCGTCGACCGCCGCACCCTCTTTCAGGAACTCGGGATTGCTGCAGAGATGGAACTGGAGCTTGGCGGACTTCGCGACTGCCGCCTCCACCTTCTCCGCCGTGCCCACTGGCACCGTGGACTTGGTGACGACGACGACCTCGCGCGTCATGTGCTGCCCGACCAGCTCGGCGACCGCCAGCACGTGGCGCAGATCCGCCGAGCCATCCTCATCCGGCGGCGTCCCCACCGCGATGAACACGACCTCCGCGCCCGCGATCGCGGCCGGGACGTCGGTGGTGAACTTGAGCCGCCCCTGCGACTGATTGCGTTCGACGAGGTCATCGAGCCCCGGCTCGTAGATCGGAAGGACGTTTTTCTTCAGCCCATCGATCTTGGCGACGTCGACATCGGCACAGTGCACGTCGTTGCCCGTCTCCGCGAGACAGGCGCCTACGACCAAGCCGACGTAGCCGGTTCCGACGACGGTGATACGCATTCAGAATTCGTTTGGGCAGACGTGGAGGAAACGCGGAAAAGCGATACAGCCGTTGAAGTTAGCCGCCATGCCGGAGGTGGGCAATGAGGACGGCCGGTGCGCGCTCAGGGGTACCGGAACCGATAGCTCGCAGTGAGCTGGAGCCGCGCAAAATTGCGGGCCGGCGTGGGCACGTTGTTCACGTTGGTGATGCGCGCCAGCTCGACCTTCGCCGTGATCGGAATGATGCCATCGAGCCACTCCGCGGACAGATCGCCGAGCCAGGCGCGTTGCGGATCCGGACGATCCGCAGTGGTGTCCGGGAATGGGTCGTTCGCGTGGCCCAGGCGATTCTGCGTTGGGCGATCGTTCAGGCGATACGCGCCGTGGCGCCAACGCGATATGCCGCCGACGAATCGAAGCCGACCGGACGTCCAGAGCTCGCCGTATCCGCGCACCATGTCGGCGTCGGGTCCGAGCTCGGAGCCGAGTGGCTGGTCGAAGTTCGCGTAGACCTTGGAGTAGTCGACCTGTCCGATGTACGTGAAGGCGTCGACGCGGCGGTACTGCAGCCCCACCGACGCCGGAACCGGCGTGGGCAGCGCGTACGCTGCCTCGAGATTCCAGCCGAACTGATTCGGATAGTTCGCGCGGTCCTTCGAGTCGATCTGGATGTCGTCGATGAGCCACTCACCCGAGAATGTCGCGTGGCCGGCGGTTGCGCGAACCGCGAAGAAGCCGGTGAGATTCGCATCCCCCGCCCCGTTCTGACTCGTATCGTGTTGCGTCGTCTGATAGATCATCAGCGGATTCAGATAGGCGAGGTCGACCGTGAATCCCTGGCGCTGCACCATCGCCGTCTCACCAAGCGTGAGCTCGATCTTTTTCGTCGGCTTGAAGGTGAGCGCGTGCCCGAACTCGAAGCGGTGCCAACGCTGCTGCGCCACGCCGGCAGGGAGCACATCGTGCGCCGAGTCGAGAACGACGTCGTTGATCGTCGCCGCGAACGCACGGAGCTCGAACCTCGAGAATCTGAGTGAGAGCAGCAGCCGGTCGTAGGCGGGCCCGTTCGCCGAGAGCACGAGCGACTCCTCGCCGTCGCCGAGCCAAGCCTCGCGCGCGCGGCCGAGCGAGACGATGAGCTTTCCCACCTCGGCCGAGATATAAGCGTCCTGAAAGCCGACGACGCCGGAGGTGCTGCGGAATGGCGACTCGCGCGTGTGCGGGTCGTTGCGCACATCGGTTTCGCCGAACGCCTCCGTCACCAGTAGCACGTGCGGGCCGCCGTCGTAGGTGAGGCGAATGCGGCCAATGCCGACCACGGGCGGCTCGCCCTCCGAGGTTGGGCGGACGTCCTGCCAGAGCGGATAGAACGTCCCGTTCTTGAGTCCCGTCGCCTGTAGCGAGGCGGCGGCGCCGAAGGACAGCCGGCTGCGCGTGGAGTCTCGCGGCGCCGTGTCCTCGGGAAAGCGGGCGCGAAGCGCGGTGAGCAGAGTGCCGGCGCACGAAGAGTCGCTTTCCGCAGCCTTGAGTGCGGAGCGAATGTCACCGACGAAGTACGGGCGGAATTGCGAGACGCGCGCCTCTGCGCATCCCTGGCGCATGAGGCCATCGAGCTGAGTGTACGCCGGGTCGGTGAGGGGCAGACCAACCAGCGCGTGCTGCGCGCGCGCGGCGACCGGCGCAACGAGCAGCGCCGCGAGCCAGAGCGTGGCGGCGCGGCACGCGCGAGCGCGGTAGCGCGTTACCGGAAGAATGACCGCACCGCCTCGATCACCTCATCCTGCTGGACACTCGTGAGCTCGGGATAGACGGGCAGCGAGAGAACCTCCTTTGACGCGCGCTCCGATTCCGGAAACGCGCCGGCTTTGTAGCCGAGGTACGCAAAGCACTGCTGCAGGTGCAACGGGATGGGATAGTAGATCGCTGTGCCGATTCCTTTCGACGTCAGATGCGCTTGCAGTGCATCCCGGCGTTCGGTGCGTATCGTGTACTGATTATAGATCGACTCGTTCGCCGCGTCGATGGCTGGCGTCTGAATTCCGGAAAGATCGGCGAAGGCGGCGTCGTAGACTGCGGCGTGCGCGCGGCGTGCCGCGCTCCACTCCGCCAGGAAAGGGAGCTTCGCACTGAGCACCGCTGCCTGAATCGCATCGAGCCGGCTGTTGTAGCCGACCTCCTCGTGCACGTAGCTCTTCACCGCACCGTGCGTGCGGAGCCGGCGCAGCCGAGTGGCGAGCTTCTCATCCTGCGTCACGATCATCCCGCCGTCCCCGTAGCCGCCGAGATTCTTGGACGGGAAGAAGCTGAACGTTCCTATCGTTGCGCGCTCGCCGGCCATCGTCCACTCGCCATCGAAGCTGCGTCGCGCACCGATCGACTGCGCCGCGTCTTCGATCAGCGGCACACGGGGCATCGCCTCATGGTAGCGCTCCAGAGGCGCGATCTGACCGAACAGATCCACGGGCATCACGGCCCGCGTGCGGCTCGTGACAGCAGCTGCGGCCGCCGCGGGATTCAGGCTGAACGTATCGGGCTCGATGTCCGCAAACACGGGACGCGCTCCGGAGTTGTGGATCGTTCCCGCCGTCGCGAAGAAGGTGAACGGCGTCGTGATCACCTCGTGTCCCGCCCCGATGTCGAGCGCGCGAAGCGCGAGCAGCAGCGCATCGGTGCCGTTCGCGCAGCCGATCGCGAATCGCGTGTGCGAGAGAGCAGCAATCTCCTTCTCGAATTCCACGACCGGCTTGCCGAGGATGAACGCCTGATCCTCGACGACCTGCAACATCGCGCTCACCACGTTGTCGCGAATGCGCGCGTGCTGCGCGCGGAGGTCGAGCAGCGGTACTGGCATCAGGTTCCGATTGGTGTCGGGACTTCGCGTCGCGAACGGAGCGCGGCGGCGCGGGCCACTTCGTGCCACTCCTGAAGCGAGCGCACCTGCGGCGGCCGGAAGCGGAGCGAGAGAATCGCGTCGCACGCGGCGTTGGCCGCCGAGAGCGTCGTCGTGTACGGAATCCGATGCGCCACGGCTGCCTGGCGCATAGTATAGTCGTCGCTCTGCGAATGCTTGCCGAGCGGCGTGTTGATGAGCAGCTGCACCTGACCGTTCACGATCAGGTCGACGCCGTTCGGCCTGCCCTCGTGCACCTTGAAAACCGGCTCCGCCGCGATTCCGCACGACCGCAGGAATTTCGCGGTGCCGGGAGTCGCAAGTACGCGAAAGCCCATTTCCTGAAAGCGCCGCACGATCGGCACCACCTGCGGCTTATCCGAGTCGTTGACCGTTACGAGGATCGCGCCTTCCAGTGGCAGTCCGTTGTCCGCCGCCAGCTGCGCCTTCGCGAATGCGCTGCCGAAGCTCTCGGATATTCCCATCACTTCGCCCGTGGAGCGCATCTCCGGCCCGAGCACCGGATCCGCGCCGCGGAATTTGTTGAACGGGAACACCGCCTCCTTCACCGATACGTACGGCGGGATGATCTCCTCCGTGAAGCCGACGTCGGCAAGCGTCTCGCCCATCATGAGCCGCGCCGCGAGCGACGCGAGCGGAACTCCGATCGCCTTCGAGATGAACGGAATCGTACGGCTCGCGCGCGGATTCACCTCGAGCACGTAGACGATCCGATCGCGAATCGCGAACTGCACGTTAATCAGCCCCACCACGCCGAGCGCCTTCGCGAGCGCCAGCGTGTGGGTGCGCATCGTCGCGAGATCAGCCTCTCGAATGATGTAGGGGGGAAGCACGCACGCGGAATCGCCGGAGTGTATGCCCGCATCCTCGATGTGCTGCATCACGCCGCCGATCACATAGTTCTCGCCGTCGCCGATCGCATCGACATCCACCTCGTACGCGTCCTCGAGGAATCGGTCGATGAGCACCGGCCGATCCTCCGACACGCGCGCGGCGGTCTCGAAATAGCCTCGCAGCGACGCCTGGTCGTAGACGATCTGCATCGCGCGCCCGCCGAGCACGTACGACGGTCGAACGAGCACCGGATAGCCCACCTTCTCCGCCACCGCCTCCGCCTCCGCGATCGTCGTCGCGGTGCCGTTGGGCGGCTGCTGAATTCCGAGTGATCGCGCGACCGTGTCGAATCGGCGGCGATCCTCGGCGGTGTCGATCGCGTCGGGCGACGTGCCGAGAATTTTCACGCCAGCCGCAGCGAGTGCGCGCGTGAGCTTGATCGGGGTCTGGCCGCCCAGCTGCACGATGACGCCGAGCGGCTGTTCGCGCTGGACGATCTCGAGCACGTCCTCGAGCGTGAGCGGCTCGAAGTACAGCTTGTCGGAGATGTCGAAGTCGGTCGAGACGGTCTCCGGGTTCGAGTTCACCATGATCGTCTCGTACCCGGCCTCGCGCAGTGCGAGCACCGCGCGCACGCAGCAGTAGTCGAACTCCACCCCTTGCCCGATTCGATTTGGTCCGCTGCCGAGGATCACGACGGACGGCTTGCCGGAGCGCGGCGCCTCGCTCTCCTCGTCGTAGCTGCCGTAGAGATACGGAGTGGCCGAAGGAAACTCACCGGCGCACGTGTCCACCATCTTGTAGACGGGGCGCACTCCGAATGACCACCGGCGCTCGCGCACTGCCTTTTCGCTCTCATCGCGCAGCGCGCCGAGCTGGCTGTCCGAGAAGCCCATGCGCTTCATTCTCCGCAACTCGACGGCGGTGATCTCGCCCAGCGCGCGGTAGCGCCGTTCGGCGTCGAGCAGCTCGACCATCTGTTGCAGAAACCAGCGATCGATTCGCGTGAGCTCGTACAGCTCGTCCACGGTGAGTCCGCGCTCGAGCGCGTACTTCACCTGGAAAATCCGCTCGGGCGTGGGCTGGCGCAGTGCGCCGCGGAGCGTCTCGAGCGTGTCGTCCTCCAGGCGGTCGTCGATCAGGCGCGCGCCCATGTGCCATCCGGACCTTCCGATCTCGAGCGCACGCAGCCCCTTCTGAAATGCCTCCTTGAAGGTGCGGCCAATCGCCATCGACTCGCCGACGGACTTCATCTGCGTCGTGAGCCGCGGGTCCGCCGCGGCGAACTTCTCGAACGCGAATCGTGGGCACTTCACGACGACGTAGTCGAGCACAGGCTCGAACGACGCCGGCGTGGTCTTCGTGATGTCGTTCGTGATCTCGTCGAGGCGGTAGCCGACGGCGAGCTTCGTTCCGATTCGCGCGATCGGGAATCCGGTCGCCTTCGACGCGAGCGCCGACGACCGCGAGACGCGTGGATTCATCTCGATGACGATCATCTCGCCGTCGTCGGGGTTTACCGCGAACTGGATATTGCATCCGCCCGCTTCGACTCCGATCTCGCGAATGATCGCGACCGCCGCGTCGCGCATCGTCTGGTACTCGCGATCGGTGAGCGTGAGCGCCGGAGCGACGGTGATGGAGTCTCCGGTATGGATCCCCATCGGGTCGATGTTCTCGATCGAGCACACGATCACGACGTTATCGGCGTGGTCACGCATCACCTCGAGCTCGTACTCCTTCCAGCCGAGGAGGCTGCGCTCGATAAGCACCTGGTTCGTGGGCGAGAGCTCGAGCCCGCGGCGAACGATGTCCTCGTACTCCTCGCGATTGTACGCGACGCCGCCGCCCGTGCCCCCCAACGTGAACGACGGCCGGATGATCGCGGGAAAGCCAACGGTCGGGATTAGCGCGATCGCATCGTCCCACGTTCGCGCAATCCCGCCCGTCGCGACTCGCTGCCCGATGCGGCGCATCGCATCAGCGAACAGCTCGCGATCCTCCGCCAGCCGGATCGCCCGCGCGTCCGCACCGATGAGCTCTACGCCGAATCGCGCCAGCACGCCCTTGTCGGCGAGCGCGAGCGCGACGTTGAGCGCGGTCTGCCCGCCCATCGTGGGCAGGAGCGCATCAGGGCGCTCGCGCTCGATCACCTGCTCCACGATCTCCGCCGTCACGGGCTCGATGTACGTGCGGTCCGCGAATTCCGGATCCGTCATGATCGTGGCTGGATTCGAGTTCACGAGCACGACCGTGAAACCCTCTTCGCGGAGCGCTTTCGCCGCCTGCGTACCCGAGTAATCGAACTCGGCGCCCTGCCCGATCACGATCGGGCCGGAGCCAATGAGCAGGATCTTCTGAATGTCAGTGCGACGCGGCACGAATGAGCTCTTCGATGATTGTGTCGAGCGAATGTCGGGGCGCCCAGCCCGTAGTGGTACGAAGCTTCGCGGCGCTGCCCACGAGCGAAGGCACGTCCGCCGCGCGAACGAGCGACGGATCAATCTGCAATTTCGCCTCTACTCCGGCGAGAGCAAGGACGCGGCGCGCCAGTGACGCCATGTCGGTGCCGATTCCGCTCGCGATGTTGTACGACTCGCCGGGCGTCCCCCGCTCCGCAAGCGCGACGTAGGCGCGTACGACATCGCTCACATGCGAGAAGTCGCGTACGGTGCCGGAGTTCCCCATCACGAGCGGACGGGTAGAGCCGCGGAGCGCGGCCGCGCGCTTCACGAGCGCGGGAATCACGAAGCTTGGCGACTGCCAAGGGCCACTGTGGTTGAACGGGCGCACCGAGATCACGCGCACGCCGCCCGCCCGGTGGGCCTCCAGCGCCAGGAGCTCCTGCGCAGCCTTGGACGCCGCGTACACACCCATCGGGCGCTGCTCCGCGCTCTCGGCCAACGGGAGCTCGGAGTCCGGGTGGCGACCGTACTGCTCGCCGCTCCCCACGATGACGACGACGGGATCGAGCGTCCCCGCCACGCGGCGCACTCGCGCGTCGCCGAGAAGGCGCGAGGCGACGATCACGTTGACTTCGAGTGTGCCTCCGGGATCCGCGTTCGCCGACGGCACGTGGGCGATCCCCGCGAGATGAAAGATCGCGTCGGGGGTGGAGGCTTCGAGCGTCTCGTGCGCGGCGTCCACCCTGCGCAGATCTCCGGTCCACCATTGCACCGCACCGCGCGATTCCGCGTCGAGCGCACCCGGGGGCAGCTCATCTTCCAGGCGCGTGCCCCACACGTTCCACCCGGAATGCAGCAGCTCGCGACACAGCCACTGGCCGGCGAAACCGGCCGCGCCGGTCACCAGCGCGCGCACCTCAGCCCCGCGTCCGATGTCGCGTCAGGTCCGCCTCGACCATCATTTCGATGAGCGACTGAAACGGCACCTTCGGCGTCCACCCCAGCACCCGTTTCGCCTTGGATGGGTCCGCGACCAAGAGGTCGACCTCGGCCGGTCGCATGAAGCGCGGGTCCTGCACGATGAACTTTCGATAGTCCAGGCCGACGACGGAGAACGCGGTCTCGCAGAGCTGCTGAACCGACCACGTGTGGCCCGTGCCGATCACGAAGTCCTGTGGCTCGTCCAGTTGCAGCATGCGCCACATGGCATCGACGTAGTCGCCGGCGAAACCCCAGTCGCGTCGCGCGTCGAGTGTGCCGAGGCGAAGCTCCGATGTGAGGCCGAGCTTGATGCGCGCGACGGCGTCGGTGACCTTGCGGGTCACGAACTCGAGGCCGCGGCGCGGGCTCTCGTGGTTGAAGAGAATCCCGGACACCGCGTAGAGTCCGTAGCTCTCGCGATAGTTCACGGTGATCCAGTGACCGTAGACCTTTGCGACGCCGTATGGGCTGCGCGGATAGAACGGCGTGTCCTCGGTCTGAGGCGATTCGACGACCTTGCCGAACATCTCGCTCGAGCTGGCCTGATAGAATCGCGCCTTCGGAGCCGCCTTCCTGAACGCCTCGAGCGCGCGCGTCACACCCATTGCGGTGAACTCGCCGGTGAGCACGGGTTGGGTCCACGATGTTTGCACGAAGCTTTGCGCGGCCAGGTTGTAGATCTCGTCGGGCGTGCAGGCGGCGATCGCGTCGACGAGCGAATGCTGGTCGAGCAAATCCGCCGAGAGCAGCTCCACTCGGTCCACGAGATGCGCTATGCGCTCGTACGGCGTGGTCGAGCTGCGGCGCACGATGCCGAACACCTTGTAGCCCTTATCGAGCAGCAGCTCGGCGAGATACGAGCCGTCCTGCCCTGTTATTCCCGTGATCAGCGCCGTTTTCATCTGGTCAGTGGCTCGCGGACACGAAAACAGGGAGCCCGGAAGAGCGCTCCCTGTGGTCGATACGGAACGGGCGGACGATCATGCGACCCGGGCCCCCCGGGGAGCGCGCTGAATCTTTCCTGCGCTCAGGCATCGCGTGCAAACCTTGATCTTCGTGATCTTGTCGCCCACGAGAATGCGTGCGACCTGGAGATTTGGCTTCCAGACGCGCCGCACCTTGTTGTTGGCGTGGGAGACGTTGTTCCCGAAGGTCACGCCCTTCTTGCAGACGTAGCACTCTTTCCCGGCCATGATCTCAGCCCTCGATCAGCTCGATACGCGCCATCTCCGCGCCGTCACCCTTGCGGTGACCGACCTTGAGAATGCGCGTATACCCGCCGTTGCGCTGCGCGAACTTGACGCCGACTTCCTGAAAGAGCTTGTCGGCGGTTTCGCGCTGCTGGATGTGACGACCCGCGAGACGCCGCGCGTGCAGCGTTCCGGTCTTCGCCTTGGTGATCAGCTTCTCGACGAACGGGCGCAGCTCCTTCGCTTTCGCCTCGGTCGTCTCGATCGCGCCCTTCTCGATCAGCGATTTGGCGAGGCTGCGCATTAGAGCGAGCTTCTGCTCGCTGGTGCGTCGAAGTTGACGTCCGGCCTTTCTGTGACGCATTGCAGTCTACTCCTCGTCGTCTGGCGCAGCGGCGGCGGCGCGGCTGGGTGCCGTACCCCAGTCGGAGACCCGCACACCCTCGGCGCCGTCATCGTATCGCATCCCGAAGTTCAGCCCTTCGCGCTCGAGGAGATCCGCGATCTCCTGCAGCGACTTCTTTCCGAAATTCTTCACCTGGAGCATCTGCGCCTCCGTCTGGCGAACGAGATCGCCCAAGGTGCGGATGTCCGAGTTCTTGAGCGAGTTCACCGAGCGGACGGACAGCTCCATCTCGTCGATTGGCGTCTTGAACAGCTGAGACAGACGCATCCCGTCTGCCGAATGCTCGCCGTTGGCTGACACCGAGCCCTGCGCGTGCGATCCGAAGTTGGCGAAGAACTGGAAGTGCGTCTGCGCCAGCGCGGCGGCGTAGCTAACCGCCTCTTCGGGAGAGATCGTGCCGTTCGTCTCGACGGTGAGCGTCAACCGATCGTAGTCGGTGCGCTGACCAACGCGCGTCTCGGCCACCGAGAAGTTCGCGCGGCGCACGGGATTGTAGATCGAGTCGATGCGAACGAGATCCACGGGGAGGCCACGATCCAGCGGATGCTGGTCGGCCTCGAGATAGCCGCGCCCCTTGTTCACATATAGTTCGACGTTGAGCTCGCGCTCGTCCTGCAGCGTGAAGAGATGGTGCCGCGGATCGCCGATGCGAACGAGCCCCGACTGTTCGATGTCGCCAGCGGTGACCGGCCCCGATTCCGTCTTGCGAATGCGCAGCACTGCTTCGTCAACGTCATCCGCGAGCTGCAGCGTGAGCGACTTGAGGTTGCCGATGATCTGGTGCACATCCTCGACGACGCCGGGGATGGTCTGGTGCTCGTGCAGCACGCCGTCGATGCGGAATGCCCACACTCCGGAGCCGCGAAGCGACGACAGGAGAAGGCGACGCATGGCGTTGCCCAGCGTATGTCCGAAGCCCCGCTCGAGCGGCTGCATCCGGAACTCGGCGACGTTGGGATTGTCCTCCCGCTTCATCGCTTCGACAAGAGCCGGACGAACCAGCCCTGTCAGATCAATTGCCTGAACCATGATTGAATATCCTCGTTCGGTCTCACCGGATCTGCCCGGCGACGCTTCACCCCGCCCCTAATGCGCGGTGAACCCGTATGGGAATTAGGGTCCCGACCCAATCACACGCGACGCCGTTTTGGCGGGCGGCAGCCGTTGTGCGGAATTGGCGTTACATCCTTGATCGAGCGTACCTGCAGCCCAGCGGCGGCGAGCGCCTGAATTGCGGACTCGCGTCCGCTACCCGGCCCCTGCACGCGCACGTGGACGCGCTTGAGTCCGAGCCCGAGCGCCTCGCGCGCGCACGCTTCGGCCGCGACGGTGGCGGCAAAGGGCGTCGACTTCTTACTGCCCTTGAAGCCCGCCTTGCCCGACGAAGCCCAGGAGATCGTGTTCCCGTGCATGTCGGTGATGGTGATCATCGTGTTGTTGAACGTCGCGTTCACGTGTGCGATCCCCTCGGGATCGACGACGCGCTTCGACTTCTTGGCCGAGCCGGTTTTTGCAGTTGCCATGAGCTGTGTGGAGAGCTGGGGAGTAAAGGCGGCGGGACGCGAGTCGCACCCGCTGCACCCTTAATGCTGTTACTTCGTGATCTTCTTCTTGCCGGCGATCGCCCGACGCGGCCCCTTCTTGGTGCGCGCGTTGGTGTGCGTCCGCTGACCACGTACCGGAAGACCGCGGCGATGGCGAATTCCCCGATACGAGCCGATGTCCATCAATCGCTTGATATTCATCGCCACCTCGGTGCGCAACGCGCCTTCCACGCGAAAGTCCTTCTCGATCGCCTGGCGCAGCCGGTTGACATCCGCATCGTTGAGGTCCTTGATGCGGAGATCGGCATTGACGCCGGTACTCGAGACGATGCGGCGCGCGGTTTCGCGGCCGATGCCGAAGATGTACGTGAGGCCGATCTCGACCTTCTTGTCCCGAGGGAGATCGACTCCTGCAATTCGCGCCATTCGTTATCCCTGCCGCTGCTTGTGCTTGGGGTTGCGCTTGCAAATGATTCGGGTCACGCCATTCCGCTTGACCACTTTGCAATGCTCGCAGATGGGCTTTACGCTGCTACGGACTTTCACGAAAATACTCCGGTTGTGACGAAAAAATTTCCGGCCAAGTCTCGCAATATACCCCACTTAGCAGGGCAAGGCAAGATTGCCTCGCGGTCAGCGCGGGTGGCTGGTGGACAGGGTGTTCTGCACCGCGGCGAGGGCTGCCGCGGGGTCGGCGGCCGCCGTCACCGCGCGGCCCAGCACGAGGTAGGTTGCCCCGGCCGCGATCGCCGCCTCCGGGGTGACGACTCGCGCCTGATCGTGCGCGTCGCCGCCAGCCAGGCGAATCCCCGGCACCAGGAGCTCGAGGGCGTTTCCGTACGCGGCATGGACCGCTGCGGCCTCTGCTCCGCTGCAGACGATTCCCCGCGCGCCCGCCGCGCGCGCCAGCTCCGCCAGCCTCAGCACCTCGTCCTCGACGCGTGCCACGGACCTTCCCCACGCCGCGCCGAGCGATGCGGCGTCGAGCGATGTGAGCACGGTAACGGCGAGCACGCCGCACGACGGCCCGGCTCCTTCCACGGCCGCTTCCATCATTGCGCGGCCGCCCGATGCGTGCACCGTCACGAGCCGCACGTCCAGTAGCGAAGCGCTGCGCGCCGCATTGCGCACCGTGGTCGGTATGTCGTGCCACTTGAGATCGAGAAACACATCCCGCGCATCCGCGCGCATGCGCGCGACGAGCTCTGGCCCCGCTGCGGTGAACAGCTCGCTGCCAACTTTCACGAAGTCCGCTCGCACGCCGAGCCGCGCGACGAGTGCAAGCGCCTGCGCGCCATCCGGGACATCGAGGGCGACGATCGCGCGCGACTTCACGACGTCCACTCGAGCGTGCCCGTGAGATCGCGCACGGCGCGCACGTCGTGCGCACGACACCACGCGTCTAGCTCGCGCACCACGCGCTCCGGCGCGCGCGGGTCGCACAGCGCAGCCGTTCCGATCGCGACGAGCGATGCGCCGGCGAGCAGATATTGCACGACGTCCGTGCCGCTCGCGATGCCGCCTACACCCACGATCGGTACCTCCACGGCGCTCCGCACCATCCACGTGGCGCGCACCCCGACGGGCAGAAGCGCGGCGCCGCTCAACCCGCCGGTGCCGAATCCGAGCGCGGGGCGACGGCGTTCGACATCGATGGCGAGTGCGGGGAGAGTGTTGACGAGAGTGATCGCGTCCGCGCCCGCGTCCACCGCGATCTTCGCGGCGGCGGCAATGTCGGCTAGCGCAGGGCTCAGCTTCACGAACAGCGGGCGTCCCGTCGCCGCGCGCGCAGTGCGCACGACCTCACGCAACGCGACGGGATCCGCGCCGAACTCGAGCCCCCCCGCCTTCACATTCGGACAACTAACATTGAGCTCGAACGCATCCACACCCGCGGCGTCCGCGAGCTGCGCCACCACCGCGCCGTAGTCCTCCACCGTGTCGCCCACGACGTTCACGAGCACCCGTGCCCGCGACAGATTCGCGGCGAGCCACGGCAGGTCGTGCTCGAGCACCGCGGCGACGCCGGGATTCGCGAGGCCGATCGCGTTCAGCATTCCCCCCGCAACGTCGACCACGCGTAAGGGAGGCGCGCCGTTGCGTGGGTGCGAGCTCACGGCCTTCGTCACGATTCCGCCCAGCGCCTCGAGATCGATCACGCCCGCCACCTCACGCCCGTAGGCGGCGGTTCCGGAAGCGAGCAGTACGGGATTCTGGAAGCGGATCCCCGCGACGTCGACAGCGAGGAGCGCGTCGCTCACGGCGCGGTGCTGCCGAGCCGGCGCTCGTAGTGGTCGAGATACTCGGCGACCGCCGCGGCGACGGCGTTTGCGATCTCGCGCTGCTTCGCGCTGTTGTTCAGGAAACGAGCTTCCTCCGCATTAGTCCCGAATCCGATCTCGACGAGCACCGCCGGCATGTACGCCGTCACGAGAACGCGGAAGCCGGCCTGCTTCACTCCGCGGCTCGGACCCGGCTCCATCGTTCCGAGGTGGCTCTGGATCATCGCCGCGAGCTCGCTCGATTCGCGCAGATGCTCATTCTGCGCCATGTCCATCTTGATGAAGGTGAGCGGATCGTCCTTCTCGCTCGAGGAGCCGGTCTCGAAGTGCACCGATTCGTTTTCCATCCTCTCGACGCGCTTCGCATCCTCAGTCTTCGCCTCGGCCAAGAAATACGTTTCGTAGCCGCGCGCGGCAGCCGGCTTCTTCCAGGCGAGATTCGCGGCGTTCACATGGATCGAGACGAAGACATCGCCG
>JANWLO010000203.1 GCA_025450815.1 Gemmatimonadaceae bacterium | reverse complement strand
CGGAGAGCGAGATCGCGCTGCCGTTGCGTGCGTTCTCGCGCGAGGGACAGCGCGCGTGAGCAGCCGCGCCGAGCGCGGCGAGGGCTCGCCGATGCGCGAGACGTCGACGGGCGCGTTCGTGCACGAATCCGCGTACGTCGACGATGGCGCCGCGCTTGGCGCGGGCACGCGCGTGTGGCACTTCTGTCACGTGATGGGCGGCGCCGAGATTGGTGAGTCGTGCAGCCTGGGCCAGAACGTCGTGGTGATGCCCAAGGTGCGACTCGGAAAAAACGTCAAGGTGCAGAACAATGTGAGCCTGTACGAGGGCGTGATCTGCGAGGACGATGTCTTCCTCGGTCCCTCGATGGTGTTCACGAACGTTTACAACCCGCGCAGCCACATTTCCCGCAAGCACGAGTATCGCGAAACTCTGGTGCGCCGCGGCGCGTCGATCGGCGCGAACGCCACCATCGTCTGCGGCAACACGCTCGGTGAGTACGCATTCGTGGGTGCTGGCGCGGTGGTGACTCGCGATGTGCCCTCCTACGCGATGGTCGTGGGCGTGCCGGCGCGGCTCGTGGGCTGGGTCTGCCAGTGTGGCGAGAAGCTGCCTCTGCTGGCGCGCGTTCCCGAGAGTGCGCGGGCGGAGTGCGAGTCGTGCGGGGCGCGCTATGCCGGTGGCGGCGAGGGGATTGTACCGATCTCCGTGCTCTGATCGGCGCATCAATGCGAGACGAGCCCCCGGCGCCGAGCGGCGACGGGGGCTCGTTTTGCAGCATGGTCGCGCAGGGACTCGAACCCCGGACCTCTGGTATGTGAGACCAGCGCTCTAACCAGCTGAGCTACGCGACCGCGAGCGAAGAATCTAACGGTGGCGGGATGCGGCGGGTAGTGGCGACGGTGCGCAACCGGGGATACTCTATCGACGCTGCATGTGACTTCCCCGAACCAGGACCCATGAATGGCCCTTCTGTCATTCCTCGATCGCGATAGGACAATCGCGAAGCCGGGATTCAATCGGTGGCTCGTCCCTCCCGCTGCGCTCGCGATTCATCTCTCGATCGGTCAGGCGTACGCGTTCAGCGTCTTCAACAAACCGCTTACGAAGTTGGTCGCAGTGTCGCAACTCGCACCGAGCGACACGCTGCTGGCTCTCTCGCAATCGAAGCTCGTCGGCGCGGTGACTGCGGCGCCAACCGACTGGTCGCTCAAGGCGGTCGGCTGGACCTTCAGCATTGCGATCGTGTTTCTCGGACTTTCTGCGGCGCTGTTTGGCGCGTGGCTCGACCGCGTTGGTCCGCGCAAGGCGATGTTCGCGTCGGCTCTGTGCTTCAGCTGCGGATTTTTCATCGGCGCGATAGGAATTCACACGCACCAGTACTGGCTGCTGCTCGGAGGCTACGGTGTGCTCGGAGGGATCGGGCTCGGGCTCGGCTACATCTCGCCCGTGTCGACGCTGATCAAGTGGTTTCCGGATCGGCCGGGAATGGCGACAGGATTGGCGATCATGGGATTTGGCGGAGGAGCCATGATTGCGGCGCCTCTGTCGGTGAAGCTGATGGAGAGTTTTCATGGCATGAACCATCTCTCGCTCGGTGTCACGGAGACGTTCGTGGCGCTCGGCGCTCTCTACTTCATCTACATGATGTTCGGCGTCTTCACGATTCGTGTGCCGGCACCGGGATGGGCGCCCGCCGGTTGGGTTCCGTCCGCGCATCCGCACAAGCTCGTGACGAGCCGCAACGTTTCCGTCGACAATGCGTGGAAGACGCCGCAGTTCTGGCTGCTCTGGGTGATGCTCACGGTGAACGTGACGGCAGGCATTGCGGTCATCGAGACGGCGTCGCCGATGAGCCAGGACATGTTTCCGACGCGCATCACTGCGGTGATCGCTGGCGGTTTCGTCGGGCTATTGAGCATCGCGAACATGGCCGGGCGATTCCTCTGGTCGACGTTCTCCGACTACATCGGGCGCAAGGGAACGTACCTCGTGTTCTTCACGCTCGGACCGGTGCTCTATTTTCTGATCCCGGAGAGTCAGCGATTGCAGAGTCTTCCGCTGTTCGTGCTCTGCTGCTTCATCATCCTCTCGATGTACGGCGGCGGATTTGCGACGATTCCGGCGTATCTGCGCGATCTCTTCGGAACGAAACAGGTAGGCGCGATTCACGGCCGAATTCTCACCGCGTGGTCGGTTGCGGGTGTGTTGGGACCGTTTTTCATCAACTACATCGCCTCGTATCAGGTAAAGCATGGCGTGGACAATGCGCACAAATACAACCTGACGATGTACGTGATGGCGGCGCTGCTGCTGATCGGCCTCATCTGCGATCTGATGGTGCGACCGGTGGCAGAGAAGTACGCGGATCCGGAAGGCGCGGTCGATGGGACGCCGGCTTCAATTCCTTCAACGGAGCGTGCACATGGCTGACGACGTGCGTTTTCAGCGGCCCGTAAATGAGCCCGCGAGCTCCGGCACATGGAAGCTGTGGATCGCGTGGCCGTTCGTGCTGATCCCGCTGCTGCTGGGATTTTCGCAGACGGTGATCAAGGCCGCTGCGATGTTCAGGTAGTGAATGCAAAAACGCTCCGCGCTTCTTATCTGCGTGGAGCGTTTCCGTGTGACGTAAGTGGGCCCTGCAGGGATCGAACCTGCGACCGTCGGATTATGAGTCCGCTGCTCTAACCATCTGAGCTAAGGGCCCGGTCGGTTCACCAAACTACTCGCTTCCCTTCATAGCACAAAGCGCCGCGCAGTCATTCGCGTGCCGCCACCTCGTCGAACGCGCCGAGCACTTCCGCTCCGCTCACCGTCGCCGCGCCTAGTTTTCCGACTTCCACTCCAGCCGCAAAGTTCGCGATCACCGCCGCCTCGGTGGCGGTCGCGCCAGCAGCGAGCATCGTCGCGAGGTACGCCGTGACCGTATCGCCCGCGCCCACCACGTCGTACACCTCGCGCGCCGTCGTCGGTACGCGCACCGTTTCGCCGTGCTCGCCCACGAGCACCATTCCACGCTCGCCCAGTGTCAACAGCACGTTGGCGACGCCCAGGCGCTGCACCAGCGCGGGAAGCGTTTCTGGCCGGTCGACATCCATCGTTGCGCCGAGCGCGGACTCGAGCTCGCGGCGATTCGGCTTGAAGATCGTCGCGCCGCGGTACGCGAAGAAGTTGCGGTACTTGGGATCGACGACAACCGGGATATTCCGTCGCTTGGCGATACTCAGCGCTTCGTCGATCACAGCGGTCACCAGCACGCCCTTGTTGTAGTCCTCGAGCACTACGGCATCGGCACTTTTTAGCGCCAGCCGCACGGCCGCCAATAGCCGCGCCACGTCGTCGGCGCTCAGCTCTCCGTCGTCCTCCTCGTCCACGCGCACCACCTGCTGCGCGCGTGCGACGACGCGGGTCTTCGTCGTCGTGGGCCGCGTCGTCTGGACGAGCGCGTGGTCCGGCGCTCCGAGCGACGCGAGCATCGTTCGCAGCTCACGCGCGTTGGCGTCGTCGCCAACCACGCATACGAGGTCGCAGGCCGAGCCAAGCGCAACGACGTTCTGCGCTACGTTGGCGGCGCCGCCGAGTGCCATCCTCCGCTCGCGCACGCGCACGACCGGCACCGGCGCCTCGGGCGAGATCCGTTCGACGTCACCCCGAAGGTAGACGTCGAGCATCGCGTCGCCTATCACCGCAATGCGGCGCCCGACGCTAGCTTGGAGCAGTTCCGAGAGACGATCGCGCGCGAGCAAGGGTTGCATTGGCCGGTAAGCTATGGGACAGTAGATGCGATCACTAGACAGCGCTCACCGGACTCGGGCACGTCCCTTGCCCTTGCACCGGCGTAAGGCGACACCCCGACAACGGGACTTCTCTTGCGCGGCCAGCGATTGCCAGGACTTCTCGCAAGCATAAACGAAGGCGCGAAGATGCGGGTGTTGGCAGTCCAGCAGTACTTCGGACTCGCCGCCAAGGCAATTCGCTTCATCTTCGCCCGTCCATTTTACATCGGCGACGTCATCCAGCAGATGGATGAAATCGGCGTCCAATCGCTCGGAATTGTCCTGCTTACGGGTTTTTTCACGGGAATGGTGCTGGCGCTCCAGACCTCCGTGCAGATGGCGCAATTCGGCGCCACGATGTACATCGGTCGGCTCGTTACTGCATCGATGATCCGCGAGCTCGGACCGGTGCTGGCCGCGATCCTCGTCGCCGGGCGAGTCGGCTCCGGCATCGCCGCGCAAATCGGCTCCATGCGCGTCACCGAGCAGATCGATGCCCTGAATACACTCGGCGTCGACCCCATCAAGAAGTTGGTGACGCCGCGCCTCGTCGCCGCGCTCGTCATGATGCCGGTGCTCACGATCCTCAGCGATACCGTGGGAATCGGCGGCGGCAACGTCATCGCCTCCGTCTATGTCGGCATACCTACGACTCTCTACTGGCGCACCGTGTGGGAGCAGGTCGCTTCCAGCGGATTCGTGCTGCACTACATCCCGACGGACTTCGTGCAGGGACTCATCAAGCCGTTCGTATTCGGTGGAATTATCGCGATCACCGGGTGCTTCTTCGGCATCAACACGAAGGGCGGCACGGAGGGCGTGGGCCATGCTACGACGCGCACGGTGGTCGTCGCGAGCGTGCTGATTCTCGTCGTCGATTATTTCCTCACGCAGGTTCTGCTCTTTCTCTTCGGATGACCGACGCTCCGGACGATACCAAGGGCGCGCCCGCGCCGGCTGCGTCGCAGGAGGAGCGGCGCCGGGACAGCGACGATGGCCCCCGCCTGCGGCGCGCAGAGGATGAGCTGCGCGCGCGATTCGGCGAGGAGCTCAGGGAGGGCGAAGAGGCACAGGAGCGCGTGGGTGTATCGCGCGAGGCCATCGTCGAGCTCCAGCACGTCTCGCTTTCATTCGACCGTCCGATTCTCGAGAACGTCTCCCTCGTCGCTCGGCGCGGTGAGACGGTCGTCATAGCGGGCGAGTCCGGAACTGGAAAGTCGACGATCCTCAAGCTCATCCTCCGCCTGCTGCAGCCGGATTCTGGGCGCGTGCTCATAGACGGCGAAGTGATCAACGATGTGACTTACGAGGAAGCGCTGGTCATCAGGCAGAAGATGGGGATGGTCTTTCAGGGCGCGGCGCTCTTCGACTCGATGTCCGTCTTCGAGAACGTCGCTTTTCCGCTTCGTGAGCACACTCAGCTCTCCGACGAGGAGATCGAGGCGCGCGTGCGCGAGAAGCTCGAGTTCGTGGATCTCGAGCCGGATCGCGTGATGGAACAGTTGCCGGCGCAGCTCTCTGGCGGAATGAAAAAGCGAGTGGGCATCGCGCGCGGAATGGCCGCCAATCCGGCGATAATGCTGTACGATGAGCCGACATCGGGGCTCGATCCGCTCACCACGGGTACGATCACACGGCTCATCATCAAGCTGCAGCGGGAGCTCAAGGTCACCAGCGTCGTCGTCACGCACGACATTCGCTCTGCCTTCCGGATGGCGACGCGCATTGCGCTGCTCGCCGAGCGCAAGATCGTGTTCTCGGGAAGCCCGGAAGAGATGACGGCAAGTCAGGATCGATACGTGCAAGACTTTCTCGGAGGAGTCTGAGGGCGCCATGAAACGATCCAAGTTCATAACCTGGGATCAGCTGAAGGTCGGAGCGCTGATCCTCGCCGCGATCGCGATTCTCACCATCGCCAT
>JANWLO010000202.1 GCA_025450815.1 Gemmatimonadaceae bacterium | reverse complement strand
GCGATCGTCTTCGCGCCGCGCATCGTTGGCACCGTCGCGACCACCGTGTACTTGTCTGGCGAGTCCTGATGAACGACCGTCACGCTGCTGTCGCGAGCCCCGGGAATGTAGATGAGCTTCTGCGATGGATCATAGCCCAACGCATCCACGCCATCGCCGTTCGCGATCGTCGCCACGATCTTCCCCGTCGTTCCGTCGACGACCACGGACGTCTTGCCGCAGCCGGCGAATACGCGATCGCTCTTCTGGTCGTACGCGATTCCCGTTGGTCCTTCGCACGGCGCGAGCGGCCATGACGCGACTGCCTTCATCGTCTTCACATCGACGACCTGAATCGTGCTCTTGCCCTCGTTATTGACGTACAGCCGGCCCTTGCCGTCGCTCGCCGCACCCTCCGGACCATCGTCCTCGAGCTCCGCCTGTCCGACGATTTCTCCCGACTTCGGATCGATCGCCGTCACAGTGCCGGTCGGCCGACTGTGATTGGTGAGGATGACGCGATCATCCGCTGCGTCGTACATGATGCCGTCCTGTCCTCCGCTCGCGATCTTGATCTTCTTGATTACCGCAAGCGACTTGAGATCGAACATCGTGACGGTCGAGTCGCCGCCATTCGTGATGAATCCATGTCCCGACTTGGGTGCGAGTGCGATCCCGTGTGTGCGTGGCGTGTCGGGAATGTCGCCGAGCACCTTGCCCGTGGCGCCGTCGATGACCATGACGTGCGTACTTCGCGACACGAACACGCGTCCCGTGCCCGGCTCCGCGGTGAGGTAGTCCGTACCGCCCTCACCGCCAATGTTGTACTTGGCGACATTGAACGTCTGCGCGCGGCTCGCACTCGGCGTCGCAGCAATGCCCGCGAGTGGGAATGCAGCCGCCAGCGCCGCCAGCAATACTCTCTTCATGTGGTAAGCTCTCGGGAAGTGTGAAGACGTGCTCACTGTGCGTGGAATGCTGTGCGGCGTAACCTTACGGGCGTATGACAAAGTGCGCGGCCGTGATCGCTTGTGTCTCGAGCCCTACTTCGGAAAGATCACCGGAAACACGACGCTGGTAGTGAAGATGCACCGGTCGTTGTGCCCGCACTCCGGAACGATGATCGCCTCGTGCTTCGCGCCAAGTGTCTCGTTCACGTACTTCACGAACGCCTCGCCGCGTGCACGACGTGTTGGCCCCTGCGCCATCCCCGACGGCGACGAATCGAATCCGCCCAGCGGCAACACATCCACCTGGCCGAGCAGATATGTGGTGGGCCGCTCCACGAGCTGCTTGATCAACTGTTCGTCGCTCATTCCCGCCGTGTATCCCGCGCGATCCTCGAGTCCAGCTGGCCACTTGTCGTAGCCGGGAGCTTTGGCGGAGTCGAAGGGACCGTAGGTGAAGTTCGTGTTCACCTTTTCGCCGTCATCGCCCAACGCCTCCTTGTCGGCCGTCGACGGATCGGCGTTGCCCACGGGCAGAGGGCGCACGGCGGCAGGCCACGCGTAGCTCGAGGGGTTCGCCACCGCGTAGCTAACGGTCACGCCGCCGAGCGTGCCATGAACCTTATTCGACATCTCGTAGCGATTCGCGAACTGGCCGCCGGCCGAGTGGCCCGTGACGACGATGTGGGTGAGATTCGGAAAATTCTTCTTGTCCGCGAGCTCGCGAAGAATTTCGTCGGCTAAGTCGAACGACGAGAGCGTCGGGTTCGTGGGCGACATGCCGCCGGATCGCCAGCTGTCACCGCGCGCCGGCCACACGACCTCGTTGGCCGCCACCGTGTCGTGCCCTGCGGCGAAGCGCGGCGCGATAATGATCGTGTTGCCGAGCGCTCCGGCGAGAAAGCCCGCGGCGGTGGCGGTCTCGAAATAGTGGTCCGCGTTGCGATCCGCGCCGTGCACCATGATGAGCGCGCGCGTAATGGACTTGTTCTGCTTGTCGAGCGGGTAAGTGGCGTAGACCATGGACCGCGCCGGCCCGCCGGCGAACGTCACCCAACGCTCGCACGACGTCGTCGCGGTGGTGCAGGGAGCAGCGGACGCGCCAGTGAGCGTGGGAGCAAACGCAAAACCGGTAACCGCAGCGAAGAGGAGCGGGGTACGCATCGGCATCTGGATGTGTTCGATTCGGGTCAGTGAGCGGATAGCGAGTGAAGCGCCGATCCGCTACGGTTGCAGCTCGCGGTTGAGCCACGCGCGCGCCAACGTCCAGTCGCGCTTCACGGTGGCTGGCGACATTTCGAGCGCGATCGCAGTCTCCTCGATATTCATCCCGCCAAAGTACCGGCACTCCACCACGCGCGCCTGCCGTTCGTTGATCGCGCTCAGGCGCTGCAACGCCTCGTCGAGAGCAAGCACATCTTCCGAGCGCGTCTCCGCTATTATCGGAACCGCGTCGAGCGAGATCGGGTGGCGACCGCCCCCGCGCTTCTGCGCCTTGCGCGTCACGGCGCTGTCGATGAGCACGTGCCGCATCGCTTGCGCGGCGATAGCCAGGAAGTGCGCTCGACTCTGGAACTGGAGCCCATCAGCGCCCGCGAGCCGGAGATACGCCTCGTGCACCAGCCCCGTGGTCTCGAGCGTATGCCCCGTCTGCTCCGCGCGTAGCCTGCGATGGGCGATTCGACGAAGCTCGTCGTAAATGATCGGCACCAGCTTGTCCACCGCCGCACGTCCGCTGCGCGCAGCAGTGGGCAGGGTGCGCTCCAACTCGGATTTCTCACGCGTATCGGACACGAGAACCCTCGAACGAGATGAGCCGACTCAGCGCGCTATTCCGCTTCCAAGGTAACACCACGGGCGGAGTCCGATCAATCATGCGATCGGGGACAACGCACCGAACATCCCGGAGGCACACGATGGCAAACGTCCAACTGTCACTTCGTTCGGCAGCTCTGATCGGCGCGCTTGCCTGCTTCGCGCAACTCGGCTGCAGCAACTCCAGCGCGGCAACACCGGAAGACAGGGATCTCGATTCTCTCAAGCATGCAGTCGCGGGATTCCACGACCTCTCCGCGGCGCAGCGAGCGGGCTACACGGTGGTCGTTGGCGATCCCGCAGACGGGCACAGCTGCCTCTCGGATCCGAAGGCAGGTGGCATGGGTGTCCACTATCTCGATAAGGCGCTCGTCGATGACACGGTGATCGTGACGCGGCCGGAGATCATGATCTACGAGCCGCAGCGGGACAGCTCGGTGAAGTTCGTGGGCGTGGAATACATCATACCGTACAGCATTCGCGGGCCGGACAAGGCGCCGCCGAGACTGTTCGGCCACGCATTCTCGAAGAACGCAACGTTCCAACTGTGGGGACTGCACGCGTGGGTTGGCCGAAGCAATCCGGAGGGCACGTTCGCGATGTACAATCCCGACGTTACCTGCAAGTACTCGCACTAGTGGACGAGGGCCCCCGCGCGGCAGCCGGCCGCGCGGGGACCTTCGCGCCTCAACGCGCCGCGCCGTTGCGATGTAGCGCGCCACCAATTTCTACCGCCTTCGCGATGAGCGCGTCAATGTCCACCGCCTCCGTCCGAAAGTTCACGATGCAGGCGCGCAGCGCAAAGCGCCCCTCGAGGATCGCATTCGACGGAAACACTCGTCCGTCGAGCTGCAGCTCCGCCATGACTCGCTCGTTCAGCCGGTTCAGATACGGCTCGGCCTCCGAATCGCCGCGAAGCTCGCGCGGTACGTAACGGAAGCAGGCGATCGAGAGCACCGGCTCCGGGCCGACGGTCTCGAGGTCGGGATTCGCCGCCGCGCAATCGTACAGGTAGCGCGCGAGCGAGACATCGTGCGAGATGCGTCGCTCGTACGCGCTCCACCCGTGCGCGAGCAGCGACACCCAGATCTTGAGAGCGTGGAAGCCACGCGAGAACTGTGGGCCGAGCGCGAACAGGTCCACGCCGCGACCGGTGAGCTCCTTGTCCTCGTGCGTGTAGCTCGGCTCGATCTCGAATGCGCCGGACAGCGCCGTCATGTCGCGCACTACGATCACTCCTCCCGAGTGCGGAGTGTAGAGCCACTTGTGCGGATCGAACGCCACGGAGTCGGCACGCTCGATTCCGCGAAAGAGCGGACGCAGCGCATCGGTGAGCGCCGCTGTTCCACCGTACGCGCCATCCACGTGCATCCACAGACCATGCTCGGCGCAAACGTCCGCGATCTCGTCGAGGGGGTCGATTGCGCCCGTCGACACCGTGCCCGCAGTGCCGACGACGGCAATCGGCGTGTTGCCATCTCGAATGTCGCGCGCGATGGCGCTGCGCAGCGCGTCCGTGCGCATGCGGAGATTGTCGTCGCAGGTCACAGCGCGGACGGCTTGCCGGCCCAACCCCAGCATGTCCGCGGCGCGAGTGTTGACGTCGTGCACCTCGGTCGACGCATAGATTGTAAGCGGCGGCCCCGCGCGCGTGCCCAAATCCCGGATCGACCATCCGCATTTCTGATCGCGGGCGGCCTTGAGCGCTACGAACGCCGCCATCGCACCGCCGGATGTCACGTAGCCACCAGCGCCCGCGGGCAATCCAAGCCGGTTTGCAAACCAGCGCCCAAGATGGAGCTCGATCTCCGTAGCGCCGGGAGAAAGTCTCCATCCGCCAACGTTCTGGTTGAGCGCCGCGGCCAGCAGATCCGCCGCCGCGCCTGGCACGGTGCCGGAGCCAGAGACGTAAGCCATGAATCCCGGATGACCGGTATACGTCGCGTGCTCGAACGCGAGCGTCCGCAGCGATGCGAAGAGCTCATCGATCGAGAGCGGTTCATCCGGAATCGCGCGTGTGACGTCGGCGCGAACCTCGGCCGCGGTTGCGCGTCCGCCCACTGGCATTGTAGCGAGCCGGTCGAGCAGCTCGCCCCAGAGCGCCACCATCTGAGTGCCGAGCGAACGGGCGCGATCCGCGCTCCACGCGAGATCAGTGACGGGTGGTGGCGCGACAGGACCCTCAACATCGGTCATTTGGATCCGCTCTCCTTAACGATATGATAGACTGGGCGGATAGCTCTGATACATGGCGGGGCTTGCGTGATCTCCTTAGGTTCCTACGTTGCACCCTGACGCCCGTCTACTTCAAGGCCAACGACCATGAGCGAGCTGCAAGACGCCCTCGAGAACAGCCGCGGCACCTTCATGCCAGTCACGAGTCCACGAAGCGGGGATGACGGCGCGAGCCACGATTCGCCGGAGTCCGGTCCGTCGGACAGCACCGAGACGGCAGAGGGCGGCAAGTACGTGTACTGCATCATCCGCGATCAGCACGGGCGCGACTTCGGGGCGATCGGAATTGGCGGGCATCAGCGTGTGTATACCGTGCATCACAAGGATCTTGCCGCCGTGGTCAGCGACACGCCCATCGTGATCTACGATCCCACGCGCGAGAATGCGCTCGCGCACGAGTTCGTGAACGAGACCGTGATGCGCGAGTTCACCGTGATCCCGATGTCGTTCGGCACGGTGTTCCGGTCGGAAGAAGACGTTTGCGAACTGCTCCGATCGACCTATCAGGCGTTCACCGACGTTCTCGACAAAATGCGCGACAAGATCGAGTTCGGCCTGAAGATTCTGTGGGATCGCGACAAGGTCGTGGCCAACATCGAGAGCGAGAACGACGAGATTCGCCGTCTCAAGGACGAGATTACCCGCAACGCCGCGTCCTCCACGTATTTCGCGCGAATGCAGCTCGGCCGCCTCATCGAAGCTGCCCTCGAGGAGACGAGCAACCGCTACGTCTCCGAGGTGCACGAGGGGCTCAAGCCGGTGGCAGTCGCGAGCCGGAGTAACAAAGTCATCGGCGACCGCATGATTCTCAACGCGGCCTTCCTCGTCGATCGCAAGCGGAGCGAGGAGTTCGATGAGCGTGTGCGCGAAGTGAGTCGCAAGTACGAGGATCTGCTCACCTTCAAGTACACTGGTCCGTGGCCGCCGTACAACTTCGTAAACATCAAGCTCAAGCTCGAAAAGGCCAGCTAAGCGCGAGGTCGCGACAGTGGGGCTACTGAGCTCGATTCTCTTGTTCCCCGTCACGGGGCCGGTCGCCGGCATCAAGTGGACGCTCGGCAAGGTGCAGCGCGTCGTCGAGGACGAGCTGGTGGACGACACGCCCGTGAAGCAGGCGCTGATGGAGCTGCAGATGCGGCTCGAGTTGGGTGACATTGACGATGACACCTATCTCATCGAGGAGACGGCGCTGATGCGGCAGCTGCGTGACATTCGCGAATGGCGTGAGCGGTTGGGTGTGGGCACCGCCGGCGGCCCGGTGCGCATGGCTCGCGCGACGGACGGAGACGACGAGGACACGTGAACGGCGCCGCGGCGCTCCTGGAGCGGCTGCCACCGTGGGTGCTCGTTGTCGGAAAGGGCGGCGTCGGCAAGACCACATGCGCTTCAGCGCTTTCGATCGCGAGCGCCGAGCAAGGCGTGGCGACGCTGGTGCTCTCCACCGATCCCGCGCGTGCTCTCGGCGACGCGCTGGGCATGCCGCTGGGCGCCGATTCGGCGCCGGTGCCCGGCGTCTCACGCCTTGCCGCCTGTCAGCTCGATGCCGCGATGGAGCGCGATCGTTTTCTGGCGCGCTGGAGGGACGTGCTCGTGACGATCGTCGACCGCGGCACATATCTCGAGCGGGATGACGTAGCGGCGCTCGTTGACGGCGTGCTCCCAGGCGTGGACGAGGCGATGGCGCTGCTGCGCCTCACGGATCTCGCAACCGACGACGACTGGCAGCGCATCATCGTCGACACCGCACCCACCGGGCACACGCTTCGGCTGCTCGACCTGCCGGCAAGCTTCGCGCTGCTGCTCGCACTGCTCGACGCGATGCAGGACAAGCATCGGTTCATGGTGCGCGCGCTCATGCACCGATATCGCGCCGACGATGCGGACGCGTTTCTGGCGTCGATGCGTGGGCGCGTGTCGTCGCTCAGCGCGCTGCTCGCCGACCGCGCGCGTTGCGCCGCGGTGCTGATCACGCGCGAGGAGCCCGTAGTGATGGCGGAGAGCGTGCGATACGCGCGCGCGCTGACGGAGCGGGGGATCGCGGTGGGCGCGGTGGTTGTGAATGCATGGCGTTCGGGTTCGGAGATCGGGGTGCTGGTGGAGGAGCTGCGATCGGCGACGCCTGGCGCGGAGTGGCGGCGGGCGAGGGTGGGAGAGGTGCGGTTGGGAGTGGAAGGGGCGCGGGAGTGGGGGGAGCGGCTGGTGTCGGAGGCGCGGGGGGCCCCCCCCAACACACAATCTGCGCCCGTCGCTCCGCCCACCCGCCACCAAATCTCCGCGCCCGCCACCCACTCATCGCGCTCGACCCCTCCCCGCTTCCGCCTCCCGCCGCTCCCCGTCCTCACCATCGTCGGCGGAAAGGGCGGCGTCGGGAAGACGACCGTCGCCTGCGCGCTCGCGCTCACAGTCGCCGAGCCGTCCGAGGAGGAGAAGGTGCTGCTCGTGTCCACCGATCCCGCCCCGTCGATTGCCGACGCTCTCGCGCAGCCTATCGGCGACGACGAGTCGCCGGTCGCCGGCGTCCCCGGCCTCGTCGCGCGACAGGCCGACGCGAGCGCCGCCTTCGAGCGGCTGCGCACCACCTACGCCGAGCGCGTCGATGCGCTCTTCGATACCTTCGCAGGGCGAGGCCTCGACGTGCCGCGCGACCGCCGCATCCTGCGCGAGCTGCTCGCCCTGGCGCCGCCCGGCATCGACGAGCTGTACGCCCTCGCCGCGCTCGCCGATGCTGTCGACGAGCGGCGCTTCGCCCGCATCATCGTCGATCCCGCGCCTACAGGTCATCTCCTGCGACTGCTAGAAATGCCGGATATCGCCCTCGCGTGGACGCATCAACTCATGCGTCTCATCCTCCGTTATCGCGAGCTAGGCGCACTAGGTGATGCGGGCGCCGACCTGCTCGCGCTCGCGCATCGCGTACGCTCGGTGAGCGCGCTGCTGCGCGACCCGACGCGCGCGGCGCTCGTCGTCGTCACGCTCGATGAGCCGCTGGTGCGCAATGAAACGCGGCGCTTCACTGACGCTGTCGCCACGCTAGGCCTCTCGATCTCGGGTGTCGTCTGGAATCGCTCCGCGCCGGGCGCGCCCATTCCGCCGCTGCCCCTTCCAGCGGCAGCAACGGCGGCGCAGCTTGTGGCATTCGAGACGCAGCCGTCGCCGCGCGGTGTCGCGGAAATCCGGCGCTGGGCCTGCAGCTGGCTCGAGCCCGCCGCCGATCTCTTGAGTTCAAGATGATTT
>JANWLO010000201.1 GCA_025450815.1 Gemmatimonadaceae bacterium | reverse complement strand
GGACCGGTGGACGGTGGTAACGGCTGACGGCTCACGCGCGGCGCACTTCGAGCACACAATCGCGATCACGGAGAGCGGGCCGAGGGTGTTGACGGCGTACACGGCGAACTAAGGAGAGACGGACGACGGATTCCAGGACCTGAGAGATCCCGCGGGGACGCACATGGATGCTCGGCTGCAAGAGGCATTGAGCGACCGATACGTAATCGAGCGGGAGATCGGGGCCGGGGCCATGGCGACGGTCTGGCTGGCGAAGGATCTGAAGCACGACCGTCAAGTCGCCATCAAGGTCCTCCATCCGCAGCTCGCGGCGGTGCTCGGCGCGGAGCGCTTTCTCGAGGAAATCCGGACGGCCGCCCACTTTCATCATCCGCACATACTGCCGCTGTTCGACTCCGGCAGTGCGGGCGATGCGCTCTACTATGTGATGCCCTTCGTGGACGGGGAGTCATTGCGGCAGCGGCTCACGCGCGAGAGCCGCCTACCGATATCGGAGGCGATACGAATCGCCACGGAGATCTCGAGCGCGCTCGACTACTCCCACCGTCAAGGGGTGATTCATCGGGACATCAAGCCCGAGAACATACTCCTGCACGACGGCCGCGCAGTCGTCGCCGATTTCGGGATTGCGCTCGCGCGCACAGCCGACGGCGATCGTCTCACCGAAACAGGATTGACGCTCGGCACGCCCGCCTACATGAGCCCCGAGCAGGCCGTGGGAGATCCCGGGCTGGATGCGCGCAGCGACATTCACGCGTTGGGCGCGCTGCTTTACGAGATGCTGACGGGGGTGCCACCATTCGCGGGGCCGTCGGCGCAGGCAATTGTCGCAAAGCTGATTACGGAGGCGCCGGTGCCGCCATCGCGGCTCAGGAGAAAGTTGCCGGTTGGACTTTCGGAGACGATCCTAACCGCGCTGCAAAAGCGTCCCGCGGATCGATTCCCGACGGCTGCCGCGCTGCAGGCAGCGCTCGAACAGTGCGGCCAAGCGCGCTCGAGGCACACGTGGCTGCCGAGCGTGAGGGCAACCGCGGCGCTCGGCATCATCCTCGCCATGGTCGCGGGTGCGGCCTATGCCGCCACGCGCCGGACTGGCGCGGGGACCGCACCGCGCGAGGCCTCGATCGCCGCCATTCCGTTTCAGATCGAGGATTCCGCCGACGTCTACCTCGGCGAGCAGATGCCCGCGGAAATTCTGGACGCTCTAACACACGTCCCCGGATTGATCGTGCGCCCTCTCGCGTCGGCGCCGCAGTTCACGCGCGAGCGGGACCTGTCGAGTATCGCCGCGACGCTGAAGGTCGCGACACTGCTCACCGGCAGCGTGCGGCGAGAGGGTCACTCGATTCGCATCACCGCCCGACTCTTCGATGCGTCGCGGAACGTGAGCCTCCCTGCCGTCTCATTCACGAACGACGCGAGTAACAAGTTCGAGCTCGAGGACAGCGTGTCGGCGCGAATCGTGTCCGGCTTCGAGCTGACGCAAACCGCTGCGCAACTGGCTCTCGCGCACGCGGGACGCACCAGCAATTCGTCCGCGCACGATTCGCTGATGGTTGCGCGATGGTACGCCGAGCAGCGGACACCTCATGGGCTGACGCGAGCGATCACGCTCTACAATGAGGCCATACGTCTCGACTCCAGCTACGCGGACGCATGGGCCGGACTCGCGAGCGCGCTCAATCTTCGCGGCGTCTTCGAAGACTCCGCGTCCGCTCCGTACTTCGCGAAGGGGAAGTCCATTGTGCTTCATGCGCTGGCGCTCGACAGCAATTCCGCTCTCGCGCACACGCAGTACGGCTTCACGAAGGTCTTCTACGATCGCGATTACGCGGGAGCGCAGACGGAGTTCGCGAGAGCGATAGCGCTCGATTCGATGCAGTCCGCGACGTGGCTCTTTCGCGGATGGGCGTATCTCGGTGAGGACAAGGTGGACCTCGCGCTGCGCTCGATGCGCCACGGGTGGCAGATCGATCCCGCCTCGTTGATCGTCGGCACCCGGTTGGGAACTGTGCTGTACTTCGCCGACAGCACGCAGGCCGCGGAACAAGAGCTCGGCGCCGTGCTGAAGCTCGACAAGAACTTTACCTTCGCCGGCATTCAGCTGGCGCAGGTCTATGCCGATCAGCATCAGTGTTCGGAGGCGTTGCGAGTGCTTCCGGAAACGCCGTTGCCGTTTGGAGCCCCCGACGATCTCAACAGGGTATACACGTGGGCGCGTTGCAACGAGCGCCCTCGCGCTCAGGGGTATCTCGATACGCTGGAGATGCGTACGCGCAGCGGCGGGTATGCGAATCCCTTTTTCGTCGCGACCGTCTACGCGGCACTGGAGAACGAAGCGAGCACGTATCGGTGGCTGAACACGGCGATCGCGCAGAACAACTGGGCGCTCTTCGAGTTGCGGAGACATCCTGCCTTCAGGCCGTACCGCTCCGAGCCCGCGTTCCAGGCGTTGCTTCGAGAGGCTCAGGCCGAGTCCATCCGGCGACGAGAGGTCTCGATGAGCTCTTTCGATGAGAAATTCCGCTCTGGTTCATGAGAGGGTGCTGGCGCGAAAACAGCCCCTCGAACCTTCAACCAGCGGAAAACGGACGATGCCAAAATACGTGATCGAGCGAGAGCTTCCAGGCCTCGGGAAGCTCACCACCGATGAGCTGCGCGGCCTCTCCATCACTTCGTGCGGCGTTCTGTTGAAGCTTGGCCCCACGATCAACTGGGTGGAGAGCTACGTGACCGGCGACAAGATGTATTGCGTGTACATCGCGCCGAACGAGGCGCTTGTGCGCGAGCACGCGCGGCAGGGAGGATTTCCGGCGACGCGGGTGTCGGAGGTGACGGCGGTGATCGATCCGACGACGGCGGAGCCGGCGGCGTAGCGGCCCTGGTTGTCCGGTCGCCGTTAGGACTCGACTACCATGAAACCTGTCGCGCCCTTCTGACCGTGGCCGAATTCGTGATTGACGAAGGGGAACTCACCGGGGACGTCGGCTATGAGCTCGAATACCATTCCACCTCCCGCGGCGACCGCAAAGGTCTGCACACCATGAATTGCGCTCGCCGGCGGGGCCCCCAGGTACACCGTGTCGAACTGTTGTCCCACGACATGAAATGCGCAGGAGAGCGTCGGGCCCGCGTTCACCACCCAGAAGCGCACGCGTTCGCCGGCGCGCACGCGGATCGGCGCCTGCGTGTACTGGTCCGGGCGTCCGTTGAACGCTACGATGTCCGGCAGCTCGGACAGCATGCGCCGATAATCGAACGGACGCACGTCGTTGTTCGCGGCGCCGAGGTAGAACTCACTGTGAACGAGCACGAACTCGCGTGCGCGCGGCAGTGGCTCGCGTGGTGAGACGATGATCGCGCCGTACATCCCCGAGCCCAGGTGCATGAGCACGGGCGCCGTACCGCAGTGATAGAGGAAGGCCCCGGCATACCGTGGCGTGAAGGTGTACGATACCGTATCGCCCTTCACTGCTGAACGAAATGCGGTACGGGGATCGATCCTGGCCGCGTGGAAGTCCATGGAGTGCGGAACATCCATCTCGTTGGTGAGCGTGAAGCGTATGGTGTCGCCCACGCGGCAGTGCACGATCGGCCCCGGGATGTTTCCGTCGAACGTCCAGCCCGCAACCACCGAATCGGAGCTGATCCGGATCGGCACCTGACGCGCGTGGAAGTGCACGTCGATCGTCCGCTGCGTGGAGAGCGGAGGCAGTGCGGGATCGTACCGCGCGAATTGCGCAACCGCAGCGTTGGTCGCCGGCACCGTCGCGAGCGGATGCGGGATCGCCTGGTGGAGCGCCGTGTCGAGTTTGCTGTCGGGATTGTGGAGTCTTGAGCTGTCGTACCCCGCCGTCGTCTGTGGCGGATGCTGCTGAGCGCTGTCGGCTCCCTCCCGGGCGTGGTCTTCGGACGAGCAGGCCGCGAGCGCGGCACCGAGGCCGGGGATTGCAAGCGTGAGCGCGGAGGCATGGCGGAGGAACGCGCGGCGGTCGCTCCGGGCGCGAAGCTTGTCCGCGGCTCCGGCAGGTTCTGACGGGTTGGTCATGGGATCACCTCCGGGCTAACATCGTGCCACTCAATTCTGAAGCGTTGACTCGCACACGATCGTGATTGCGAAGCGCGGGCCGAGGATTTTGACGGGTTACCGGGGGAATGAGCGACGTCGCCCGCGGCCGGGCCGCTTGACAACAGCGACGATCCCGGGCACGATCCTCAGTCGCGCACACTATCCGCTGTACAATCGATGTGAACGTGCCTCTGCCTCGGAGGTAGAAAGTATGAACAGATTCGGTGCGATTCTGCTCGGCTGGACGATTTTGCTTTTCCCTGGAAGAGTGTCGGCGCAGGACGCAACGCTGGAGATCTGCAACAATGGCCGGCTCGACATCGAGGTAGCCGTGGCGGCCCGCATCCAGACGTTCATCACCGGGTACAAGTGGTCGACGAGGGGATGGTATTCGGTGGCGGCGGGAAAGTGTGCGACAGTCTACGATGAAGATTACGACGCCGCCGGACCATATACCCCACAATCCGGCGCGCGCGTCGCCTTCGAGGTGACGCGCTCCGACGGGGTGCTGGGAGCGTACCAGAGCAACCAGGTTCAAGCCAACGGCTGGATGCGGACGGGCACTGGTCAGATCTGCGTGAACGGCACCAACGCGTTCACATTCGCGGAAGCTGCGGGAGATCCCGCGGCCAATTGCAACGGCATACTGATACCGGTGGCCCACGATTTCATGCCGGATGGCCCCGGCAAGTTCACCTACACGATGGATTGGGACGGATATGGGTCCTTCGTCCGAATAGGGAAAGGCGGCCAGCAAAAAAACAGCGTGGCCAACTCGAGTGCTTCGGATTCCGTCGACAATTCACTCAGCGCCCAGTTCCTTCGCTCACTCGCGCAGGCCACGAAGGATGCCAACAACAAGCAGGCTCCGACTGTGGACACCGCGGCTTCGAATGCAAAGAGCCGGGCGGACATGCTTCAGTGGGTTCGTGAAGACTTGACCGCCTACATCGACGCGTCCAGAAACGGCTTCGAGGCATACAAGAGTGGTGAGGCTCAGCTTTCTCAGGGGTATCGCACGTGGACGTCCAGCGAGAAACCCGCGTTGGCGAACGGTTGCTGGGTGGTTCAGGGGGACTCGACCAGCACGTTTTCATGTGCGATACCGGTGAACAAGGGCTCTGAACGAGCGTATTACACACAGGTCACTGAAGATGTCACCGCTTCGCTTCCAGGAGACTGGAGCCCGGTCGCTGGAGCGCCGTTCGGAGGCAACCTGCCCAGCACCGGCTATCGATCGTCCAGCGGCGCGCACGGTGAAATCTGGCTTGTCGAGGTGCCAGACGGGGGATACGAACTAGACTATCAACTCGTCTCCGCCCCGATCGGCTCGCAGCCTGCCAAACCGTTTGTCGACGATCCGATCGGAGAGGGCGGATTCATCACACCACCGACGCCACAGGCACCACCCGCGCCACCGCCGCCGCCTCACTAGCCTCGCTGCACCAACCCCGCCGCGCGCGCGGCCGCCTCGCTCGCCACCCCTACGAATGTCTCCGCCGCCTCGAGCAGTCCGTGCGCGCTCGCCGAGTCGTCGAGCGCGTCGACGTTCGCCTTCACGTTGAACGCCGCGCCCCGGCACCCTGCCTCCGCCATCAACGCTGCCACGCCCGCATCCGCGCGCGCGTTCACGTTCCCCTTGGCCGCCGCGATCGCAGCGAGCGACGCGATCTCCGCGCACGCGCGCGCGCTCTCGAGCGGCACCTCACTCGCGCCAATGAGCGCAGCGGTGATCGCCGCCCTGCGCATCGCCTCCTGCTCGGGCGTCGACTTCGGAAGCTTGTACGCTGCCGACACCGCCTCGTACGACTGCGCATCGAGATCCACCAGCTCCGCGAGCCGATTCCCAAGAACCGCGGCCTGCGCGGCCATGTCGCGGAACAGCGGCTCGACGTCGGCGTACTTCTTCCGCCCGATCGTGAGCCCGGCGACCATCTGCACGAGCGCCGCCGCGATCGATCCCGCGTGCGCTGCCGCGCTGCCGCCGCCCGGCGCGGGGTTCGATGATGCGATCGCCGCGCGGAATCCGCTCAGGCTGATCCCCTCGTTCGACGCCGCGCGCACCCTGTGCTCGAGCAGCTGCTCCGTCGTGAAGCTTCGCAGCTGCATATATCGCGCAGCCGCGTCCACGATCGCGCGCTCCGGCACGAGCCCCACCAACTCGCTCCACGTGGGCGTCACGCCGTGCGCTGCCGCCTCCATCCTCACCATGTCGTACGCGCGAAACATCGGCGTCTTCTCGATGTCGACGAGATTCATCGACACCTGCGCCTGACCATCTACCTCGATTCCCATCGCCTTCACATGGCGCAGCCCGCCCGACGAGCCGCGCACGGCCTTCGCGACGTCCTTCGCAACAGCAAGGTTCGACGCGTCGCCCAGATAGACGTTGTACGCGACGAGAAACGGGCGCGCGCCGATCGCCACAGTCCCCGCCGTTGGATGCACCTTCGCCGGGCCGAAGTCCGGCGTGCGCACGGGCGACGATCCCAACTCGAGACGGATCTTCTCGAACTCGCCCCGCCGAATGTCCGCCAGATTTTCACGCGCGGCGCTCGTCGCCGCTCGCTCGTACAGAAATACCGGAATGCCGAGGTCCTTCCCCACCCGCTCGCCGAGCTCGCGCGCGAGGGCGATGCACTGCTCCATCGTCGTCCCCTCGAGCGGGATGAATGGCACCACATCCGCAGCGCCCATGCGCGGGTGCGCACCGCTGTGCGCGGTGAGATCGATGAGGTCGCGTGCCACCGCGATCCCCGCGTACGCCGCGTCCACCGCGCGCTCCACCGGCGCGACGAAGGTGATCACGGTGCGGTTGTGCGAGTCATCGGAGGAGACGTCGAGCACCACGACGCCGCTCACCGCCGCGATCGCATCGCGAATCGCCTGGATGATCTCGGGCCGGCGGCCCTCGCTGAAGTTCGGGACGCATTCGACGAGCGTCATGGCACGTTGGTGAAAGAGTCGGCGCGCGCCGGTGTGGCGTGCGCGATGGTATTGGCGAGCCACCGGTGCATTACCGGATTGCCCGCGAGAATGGAGCTGTGCGACATCGGAACGTCGCCGCCGCTCACGGTCGTGACGAGGCCACCGGCCTCGCGCACGAGCAAGATGCCCGCTGCGAAATCCCACGGCGCGAGCGACAGCTCCCAGAATGCATCGAAGTGACCGCACGCCACGCTCACGAGGTCGAGCGCCGCCGACCCCGCTCGGCGCATCCCCGCCGTCTCTCGCGCGACGGCCGCGAACTGCGGCAAGTAGACCGCGAGTGGCTCGACATCCTTGAACGGAAATCCGGTACCGATGAGTGCGCGCGACGGCTCGTCGATCGTCGACACTGAAATCCGCTCGCCATTACGAAACGCCCCGCCATCGCACACCGCGGTGTAACGGTCGCCCGTGGGCACCTCGATCACCACTCCGGCCACGAGCTCGCCGCGCACCGCCGCCGCGATCGACACCGCGTACTCGGCGTAGCCGTGCAGAAAGTTCGTCGTGCCGTCCAGCGGGTCGACGATGAACGCCAGCGGCGCGCTCGTCGTCGCGTCCGGCGAAAGTTCCTCGCCGAGTATTCGCGCATCGGGGTATGCGCGGAGCAGCGCATCGCGAATCATTCGCTCGGCGCCCGTGTCCACATCGCTCACGAAGTCGTTGGCCGACTTCTCGCGCCACGCTAAGTGCGCGCGATCGCCCGCACGTGCGCGAATGAATCCGGCGGCCGCGATCGCGGCCGCCTCGAGGTGCGCGAGCAGCGACAGCGCGTCAGTCGCGCTGTCTTGCACCGCTATTTGCGCGCTCGTAGTTTGCTCGGATGTCGACAATCTTCAGCGGGATTCAACCTTCGGGAGAGCTGCACATAGGGAACTACCTCGGCGCAGTGAAGAACTGGGTGCAGCTGCAGGACCGCTACGAGTGCATCTACTGCGTCGTCGACTATCACGCCATCATCGGCAGCTTCGAGCCCGACGATCTGCGGCGCCGCACGCGGGAGATGGCGATTTCGCTGTTCGCCGCCGGCCTCGATCCCGAGAAATCTACCCTGTTCGTCCAGTCGATGGTGCCCGAGCACACCGAGCTCGCGTGGATCTTCAACACCGTCACGCCGCTGGGTGAGCTCGAGCGCCAGACGCAGTTCAAGGACAAGGCGCAGCGGCAGGAGAGCGTCAACGCAGGATTGCTGATCTACCCCGTGCTGCAGGCCGCGGACATTCTGCTCTATCGCGCGGACCTCGTGCCCGTTGGCGAGGACCAGGTGCAGCATCTCGAGCTTGCCCGCGAGGTCGCGCGCAAGTGGAACGCGAAATTTGCGAGCGAGCTCTTTCTCGAGCCAAAGCCGCTGCTCACCGCAACGCGCCGCATCATGGGGCTCGACGGTCAATCCAAAATGTCGAAGTCGCTCGGCAACACGATCGGGCTGCTCGAGGAGCCGGACGCGGTGTGGGCCAAGCTGCGCCCAGCGATGACGGACCCTGCGCGCGTGCGTCGCACCGACCCGGGAACGCCGGAGGTGTGCAACATTTATCACCTGCACAAGGCGTTCAACGACGAGGCCACAGTGGAGCACGTGGCTGTGCAGTGCCGCAGCGCGGGTTGGGGGTGCATCGACTGCAAGAAGGTGCTGCTCGACGGTATGATGCGGGAGCTCACGCCCATCCGGGAGAGGGCGCGCGAGCTGGAGGCGCACCCGGAGCTCGTAACGGACGCGCTCGCCGATGGCGCGGCGCGAAGTGGTAAGATTGCAAGAGAGACAATGCGCGTGGTGCGCGAGACGATGGGGCTGCGCTGAGCGTCGCACCCGCGTTTCCACTTCGATGGGGCAGTGCGATGGCGAATGCAGACGGACCGAACGGGATGCTGACGCTGGTGTGCATCACTTGCGGCAACGAGATGTTCTTCGACGCGAAGCCGCCGGCGAAGAGCACGTGCACGAAGTGCGGCGGTACGGTCTTTCGCAGCTTCTTCACGCCGATTACGCCTGACGAAGCGACCGAGTCGATGCTCGAGGAAACCGCACGCACCATCACCTTCGACGGCGGCTCGCCCGACTCCACCGCCGGTGACATTCGCGACCTGAACAACCCCTGACCACCACCATGACGAAATCGCTGACGGGCATCTTCGGCCCCGTCGTCACGACCTTCGAGGAGCAAGGCGGCGACCTCGCGAGCGGCGCCTTTCGCGCAAACATCAAGGCGCATCTCGCATCCGGGCTCGCCGGCGTTCTCGTGGCCGGTTCCACTGGCGAAGCGGCGCTGCTGGATGAGGACGAGCGCCTTCGCCTCACGGAGCTGGCTCGCTCGATCGTCCCCACCGATCGGTGGCTCTTCATCGGCACCGGCGCGGAGAGTACGCGCGAGTGCGTGCGCCGCACCAGGAACGCCGCAGAGCGCGGCGCCGATGCGGTGCTCATTGTCCCGCCGCATTACTACGGCGCGGCGATGACCGAGGACGCGCTCTGGGCGCACTACTCGCGCATCGCCGACGAGAGCTCGGTGCCGGTGCTGCTCTACAACATCCCGAAGTTCACGCACCTCTCGCTCGCGCCGTCGCTCGTGCACGCCCTCGCCGAACATCCGAACATCATCGGCATCAAGGACAGCACCGGCGACATCGTGCAGCTGCGCGCGTATCTCGAGGCGCAGAGCGATCACTTCACAGTGCTCACCGGCCACGCGGGCACGGTGCTCGAGGCGCTCGCTTCCGGCGCGCGCGGCGCGATACTCGCCGTCGCGCTCTTTGCCGCGCCGATCGTGTTCGATCTATACGAGTCGCATACGAGCGGGGATGCCGAGCGTGCGCGCGATGCGCAGGCGCGTCTGCGCCCAGTCTCCAAGGAGATCGTCGCCGAGCTCGGGCCGCCGGGGATCAAGGTCGCGATGGATCTCGTCGGCCTCGCCGGCGGGGTGCCTCGCGGTCCGCTCCGCCCGCTCGGCGCGGCCGAGCGCGAGCGCGTCTCCACGCTGCTGGGCGCAGCAGGGCTCGCGCGCGTCGCGTAGCGCGTGAGCGCGGCGCGCAGCCATCTCGC
>JANWLO010000200.1 GCA_025450815.1 Gemmatimonadaceae bacterium | reverse complement strand
CTGTACTTCGCCCGCGCGTTCTTCCTGCCGGTCACGTTTGGGTTGCTGCTCAATCTCCTGTTGAGCCCCGTCGTGCGGGGTATGAAGCGCGCGAAGATTCCCGAACCGGTTGGCGCCGCGATCGTAGTGCTCACCATCGTCGCCGCGCTCGCGCTCGGCGCCTACGGCCTCGCCGAGCCCGTGCAAGCGTGGGTGACGAAGGCGCCGCAAACGCTGGCCATCGCGAGCGCGAAGATCAGAAAGTTGCGCCGCCCCATGGAGCAGGTGACGAGGTCCGCGGATCAGATGGAGCGCGCCGCGACGTCGCCCTCGGGCACGCCGCGCACGCAGGAGGTCACGCTTCGCGGACCAACGCTCGTCGATCGCGTCCTGTCCACCTCCGAAGCGTTCGTGGTGGGCGGGCTCGAGACGCTCGTGCTGCTCTACTTTCTCCTCGCGTCGGGAGATCTCTTTCTGCAGAAGCTCACCAAGATGCTCCCGGAGTTTCGCGACAAGAAGAAGGCCGTCGCGATCGCGCGAGAGACGGAGACCTCGATCTCGACGTATCTCTCCACCGTCGCCCTCATCAATGTGGTCGAGGGCGGCGTGGTCGCGCTCGTCACGTGGGGACTCGGCCTGCCCAATCCGCCGCTCTGGGGCGTGCTCGTGCTCTTTCTCGAATTCATCCCCTACCTCGGCGCACTCGTGATGGTCGGAGTGCTCACGCTCGCGGCGTTGTCCACCTTCGACAATGCGGCGCACATCGTCGCGGTGCCGCTGAGCTATCTCGCGATCAATCTCCTTCAGGCGTACGTGGTCACGCCGCTGCTGCTCGGACGACGCCTCACGCTCAACCCGGTCGCGATCCTCATCGGATTGATTCTCTGGTGGGAGATCTGGGGCGTCGCCGGTGCCTTCATCGCCGTGCCGCTACTCGCCACATTCAAAATCCTCTGTGACCACATCGAGACGCTCTCGCCAGTGGGCGAGTTCCTCGGGAGGTAGCGCGCTAGAGACGGCTCTTCTTCACCAGGATCGCCGCCTCGACGTTGCGCAGCGTCACGCTCGTCACCGGCGCGCCTAGCGTGCCGTCGCCGTTGAGCGGCAGCCACTGGTCCGTCGTGGGCAATGGAATCGTGACGGCGGTAGCGTCCACGTAGCTATGCGAGCCCCACCCCTGATTAATCCGCATCACGATCAACGCGCGATCCATGTCGCGTGTGTACACCACGTATGCCTGGCCGAGCGGATCCGTGCCGCGCGACGCGAGCACGCGCGCGCTGAGCGGATGCCCGATGTTCGCCTCCTGCGCACGCAGCCAGAGCGACGAATACGGCAGGCTCCACTCATTCTCGAGTTGCAGCACGAGATTCGCCGGCGACGACGGCACCACCATGTAGTAGCTCGCGAGCTCCCACATTTTCATGCGCTGCGCGGGGGTGGCGAAGTTTCCGCGCGGAAACGTATTCGGAATCGAGTTCGCGTACTGCGACGAATAGACGTCCACGAGGTCCACGAACACGCCCTGATTCGTCAGGCTCTCCACCCACTGCCAACTCTGCGCGATACCCGGGAAAAGCGGATTGTTCATCGCCTCCAGGTGCACAGCGCCTGCAGCAAGGATGTTTGCTCGGTCGAACGACGTCGTATACAGCGAAGTGTTCAGCATCAAAACCTTGCTCCCCAGTGCCGCCTTGATCGCGGCGAACGTGGACGTCTGCGGCGCCTCGAAGGCCGATGATGTGGGATATTCGAGCGTTCCCGCTATCCGCGATGGCAAGTTGGCAGCCTCGTCAACGAACGCACCGTTCTCGTTCGCGACTATGCGTGAGAAGCGATCCACCTGGTAGAGACGGGCGCCCGCATCCGCAGGATTGATGATCCACCGCGGTGAATTCCAGATGACGATCACCGCGCGAGACGCGGAGTCCCGCGCGCTTCCCGCGCGATGCAGGAACGCAGTCTCGATCGAGTACGACGCGTGGTTGTGATACCACGCGACCATGTCGCTGTAGTAAACGGTTCCGAGTGATGCCGTTGAGTGTGCGTTCGGAATGATCACCGTCCACTCGAGCGTGTATGGCAGGTGGCCCACGCTCGGATTCACCGCGCGCCAGGCACTTCCCGTCCCCGACATCGCGAAGTCGTAATGCTGCCCCGCCCAAGTGCGCTCGCCCGAATTCCACCCGTAGTAGAAGTCGGTCATCATTGTGCCGATGTGCTGCCAGTGCGGCGACACGGAGCTATAGCCGCTGTAGAGCGTGCCGCTCGATGGCGGCGGCTGCACCGGCGGCGGCGGTGGCGCGGCCGGCGGCGGAGCGGTCTCGGTTGCGGCGATCACCGTGACCTGCGCCGTCGCCTGGTTCGTTCCGGCCGTCACGATGATGCTCGCCCTGCCAGGCGACACGCCGGTAACCGAGCCAATGGAGTCGACGATCGCGACCGCAGGGCTCGCGCTCGACCACGCCACCGGCATGTCGCTCACGAGACGTCCCGCAGCATCGGTCACGTTCGCGAACAGCGCGAGTGTGTTGCGCACCGTGACCTGAGCAGTGCCCGGGCTCACCGCCACCCAGCGCGCCGGCGGTGGCGCATTTGACACCGTAACGTCGGCAAATGCGCTCTGCGACCCCGACGCGACGGTGATCTTCGCGTTACCCAGGGCGACCGCGGTGACGATGCCGCTCGCGGAAACGGTCGCGATGCTGGAGTCACCCGTGCTGAAGAGCTCCGGCTGGCCGGTAAGACTGCGACCGGACGCGTCCTGCATCTGCACGTCGAATGCGAGAGTGTGTCCCGGCGCGATCGTCGGTGTGGCGGGCGAGATCGTTACCCATTTCGCGAGCGATTTAGGAGTGTTCGGGGATGCGGCCGGATCCGTCATGGCCGAGCAGGCGCAGAGGGCGGCGCAGCTCAGAAGCCTGAGCGCAGAGCGAGGGATGCACATTTCCGGAGTCCTTGCGGCTCTTCGGGCGACCCGACCGACATAGCGCTCGACGATGAGCACCGTAGTCTCGTAGGCTTTGCGTCCCCGTCTTTCGACGAGTTTGCCTTTGTCGCTGGGCGCGTGCCCCTAGCGATCGTGCCGTACTATGGGTTAGTAGGGTTGATCGTATACCCCAGACGAGCACGTAAAATCGAGCGTAACTATTAGTGAATTCTTCATCTCGCGCTGACGAAAGTGGCACGAAATTGACCACCCGCAGCGACCAGCGCGCTGCGGTTACCGCAGGATTCCTGGGCTGGACGCTCGACGCGTTCGACTTCTTCATCGTCGTCATCACGCTCACGGCAATCGGCCACGACCTTCACGCGTCCGACGCGATGATGGCGTCGACGATCGCGGTGACTCTCGCGTTCCGCCCCGTGGGCGCGTTCGTCTTCGGGTTGCTCGCGGATCGTTATGGGCGCCGGCTGCCGCTCATGATCAACCTCGTCTTCTACTCCGTGCTCGAGGTGGCGTCGGGTCTCGCCACCTCTTACACGATGTTCTTCTGGCTACGCGCACTCTTCGGAATCGGGATGGGCGGAGAGTGGGGCGTGGGCGCCTCTCTGGTGATGGAGAAGGCGCCCACGAAGTTGCGCGGCGTGTTCTCAGGACTTCTGCAGGAGGGCTACGCCACCGGTAATCTGCTCGCCTCCATCGCGTACTTTCTGATTTTTCCCCGCTGGGGCTGGCGCCCGCTGTTCTTCATCGGCGGTCTTCCAGCACTCCTCGCGATCTTCGTGCGAATGCGCGTGAAGGAGTCGGAAGTCTGGGAACGCACGCGCCATCACGACTTCAAGTCGCTCTTCCGCACCATCGGTTCGTGCTGGAAGCTCTTTCTCTTCCTCACGCTGCTGATGGCGTTCATGAACGCGGCGTCGCACGGCACGCAGGACATGTATCCGACCTTTCTCCAACGCGATTGGGGAATGACGCCGCGCATGCGCGGCGCGATCAACGCGATCTCGGCGATCGGCGCAATCGTGGGCGGGGTGACATTCGGCTACCTCTCGGATCGAATCGGCCGGCGGAAGTCGATAGTGCTCGCGCTCGTGCTTGCGATTTGCGCGATTCCGTTGTGGGCATTTGCCCCGACACTGGGCCTCCTCGTAGCAGGCGCCTTCCTGATGCAATTCATGGTGCAGGGCGCGTGGGGCGTGATCCCGGTGCACATCAACGAGCTCGCCCCCGACTCCGTACGCGGCTTTCTCCCCGGCTTCGCGTACCAGTGCGGCGTTCTTATCGCTGGTTCGGTAGTGGTCATCGAGACATCGCTGGCCGCCCACATGTCCTGGGCGAAGGCCATGGCCATCTCCGCGCTCACCGTATTTGCGCTGGCAGCACTGGTGTCCGCTCTGGGCCGTGAGCGCCACCGCGTGGTCTTCGGTGAGACGTTCTGACAATCGACCCCATGCGATTCGCGGAGCCGCGGCGTCCGCGATATCTTTAGGACAGTCATGCGCCCACATCCGTTCTCCAGATCGCAGGCGACAGTGCCGGCCACGTCTCCATCGCTCGCCATCCACTGGCGTGCACGCAGAGTCGCGTGGGTGCTGGCAGCATGTGCGGGCGTGCTCGTTCCCAGCGCGCCCGTGTGCGCACAGGGGCCGGTAGATCCGGACGAGGCATCTCCGCGCGCCGTGGTGACCGCGACCTTCGAGGCAATGTCGCACAAACAGTGGGCGCGAGTGGCCGCGCTCGCCGATTCCGCGTATCTGAGCCAGTGGCGCGAGCAGCAGCTCGTGTATGCCGAGGCGGACAAGATCGAGCGCGACAACAAGAAGAAGCACCAGAAGCAGTACGGGCTACCGAATTGCGTACAGAAGTACTTCGAGTCTCAGGAGTCGCACTATACCGAAACCTTCCTCAAGGGTTTCGCAGGGATGAAGTCGATCGACCAGCTCGAGCAACTCACCCCCGAGCAGCTGTTCTCCAGCTGGCTCGCCGGGGGGGACGCCGTGAAGCAGAACGCGCGCACCACGTCGCGCACGATCCTCGGCGAGGTCCCCGAGAGCGACAGCGTCGCGCACGTGCTCTATCGCATGACGCCTACGCCTCCCGGAACGAACGACGATGGCGTCGAGCGCATGACTGTTCACAAGGTGAACGGCGCGTGGCACGTGGTGCCGAACGACGACATTCGCCTTGCCGGACGCTCGTACTCCTGGCAATCGGACAAGTGATCAGGCGCCAGTGGCGATGAGGCGCCGGAGCGAGGCGATCGGCCCCATGCCGTGGGTCGGAGTCATCATGGGCAGCAAGAGCGACCTCGAATATCTCGCGCCTGCCATCGAGCTGCTCACCGAGCTGCAAATCCCCCACGAAGTTCGCACGGTCTCGGCGCATCGCACACCGGTATGGATGGCCGAGTACGCGACCGCCGCCGAGTCGCGCGGCCTCGAGGTCGTCATCGCCGCGGCGGGCGGCGCTGCGCACCTCCCCGGCATGGTCGCCGCGCACACGATTCTTCCCGTGCTCGGTGTTCCGGTGCCCGCCACGATATTGAACGGAATCGATTCCCTGCTCTCCATCGTCCAGATGCCGCGCGGCGTTCCCGTCGGCACGCTCGCCATCGGAAAACCAGGCGCCGCGAACGCCGCGCTGCTGGCTGCCGCGATCTGCGCGGCTAAGCGCCCCGACCTCCGCGAGCGGCTGCGCGCCTGGCGCGCGGCGCGCACCGCCGAAGTGATGGAGGAGGAGCGCGCGCGGTGACGGCTGTCCTGCCCGGCGCGACGATCGGAATCTTTGGTGGTGGACAGCTCGGGCGAATGATGACGCTCGCCGCGCGCACGCTCGGCTACCACGTCATCGTACTCGATCCCGATCCCGCTTGCGCCGCGGGTGCGGTGGCGGATCGCGTGATCGTGGCGCGGCTAGATGACGTCGCGGCGGCAACTGAGCTCGCGCGCGCGAGCGATGTGGTCACCGTCGAGATCGAGAAGGTGGGGCTGGATGCGATGGCCGCGGCAGCGGCGCTCAAGCCCGTGCGGCCCGGCGCACAAGTGCTACGGGTGATTCAGGATCGCGCGCGCCAGAAGCAGTGGCTCGCGGATCGCAAATTCCCGCTTGGCCCGTTCTGGATTGCGCGCTCGGCCGACGAGCTGGGCGACGCGCGGCGCAGCGCGGGCCTCAACGCCTTCGTGAAGTCGGCCACTGGCGGCTACGACGGCCGCGGCCAGGCGCGTGCCGGCGCTGATGACGACGCGGATGCCGTGTGGCGCGCGCTCGGCAGCTCGCCGTGCGTGGTGGAGCAGGCACTCGATCTGGACTCCGAGATCTCGGTGATGGTCGCGCGCCGCGTTGGCGGTGAGCACGCGACCTTTCCGCCAGCGCTCAATCATCACGTGAACGGCGTTCTTGATTGGTCCGTGATTCCCGCTCCTGTTTCCGACGCCGTGGCGAGTGAGGGCGTTCGGATTGCGCGCGACATCGCCGAGCAGCTGGACGTGGTTGGACTGCTCGCGGTGGAGATGTTCATGCTCAAGGATGGTTCGATCGTGGTGAACGAGCTCGCGCCGCGCCCGCACAACAGCTTTCACCACACCGAGCTCGCATCGCTCACGAGCCAGTTCGAGCAGGCCATCCGTGCCGCGTGCGATCTCCCGCTCGGCAGCACCGACAGCATGCGCCCCGCCGCGATCGCGAATCTGTTCGGTGATCTCTGGCTGCAGGGTGTGACACCGCGGTGGGAGGAGGCGCTCGCCATTCCGTCCGTGCGCATTCACCTGTACGGCAAGTCGCCGCGACCGGGACGAAAGATGGGACACGTGGGCGCGGTGGGCGGGACCGCTGAGGACGCGGTTACGCTCGCGCTCGTCGCACGCGCGCGGCTGCTGCCGACGCGGTAACGCCGGCTACACGTCGATCGCCGCGGCCATCTCCCGAACGATCTTCTCCACGGGCTCGACCGACGCGATCTCCGCGACGCTCTTGCCTGCCTGCCAGTAGTCCGCGTGCTCGTCGAGCGAGGCACGCTTGAGCTGACGCAGCGAGCGCAGCGCATAGTAGCTGCGCATCCAGTGTTTGGTCTTTCGTCCGCGAAAGAGCCGGCGCGCCAGCGGCCCGACCGTGGTGCCCATTCGCTCGATGAACGGAGTGCGGATGACCGCCACGGGCACTCCGGTGATGCGCTCAGTGAGGACGATGTCCTGTGCGTCCGAACGGACAATGGCGCGCTTGTACGCGTCGGACGCGCGGCACTCCGGCGTCGCGATGAAGCGCGTGCCGAGCTGCGCGCCGGCGTAGCCCATATCGAGCGCCGCTCTGAACGACGCGCCGCCACCGATGCCGCCGGCGCAGATCACGGGCAGCCCGAAGTCCCGCACCTCATCGAGCAGCTCCTCCGCGCTGCGTGTGCCGGCGTGGCCGCCCGCGCGGTTGTTCACGGCAACGAGTCCGTGCACGCCGCCGTCCACCGCCTTCTGCGCCCACTTTCGCTCGGTGACGTCGTGATACACCACGCCGCCCACGCGCTCCACGCTGCGCACCACCCACTGCGGATTGCCCAGCGAGGTCACGAAGAAACGCACGCCCTCCTCGAGCGCTATCGCTACCCACTTCTCCATGCGCTCGCGATAGATGCGCGACGACTGCTCAATGAGCGCGTTGAGACCGATGGGCCTCGAGGTGAGCGAGCGAATTAGCCTGAGCCCTGCGCGATATTCGTGGCCGTGAACGTAGGTGAGCGAGATCGGCTGCACTACGCCTATGGCGCCAGCCTCCGACACCGCGGCCACAAGCTCGGGATTGCTGCACGGGTACATCGCACCGCAAATGAGTGGAATCTCGATGCCCATCTGACGCGAGAACGCTGTTTGGCGCGGCGTCACTTCGTGGTCACCGGCCCCACGAGCCAGCGAGCGGTCGCGCGCGCGACCACCTCGCCGCTCTCATCGCGTATGTCGGCGTGAAAGTCGTGCTGAGCGCTCACGGTAGCGTCGAACGCGGCCGCAGTGCACTCCGCCGTGAGCAGGCCGCGCGCCTTCTTGAGATATTCCATCGATAGTCCGGTGACGATGCCTCGCGCACCGTCCGGCATCGCGAGCGTCATCGCGAGCCCGGTTGTGATCTCACCGAGATTCATGAGCGCGATCGCGTGCACCGAGCGAAGATGATTCCTCACCGCGCGCCGATCCCGCATCTGCACCTTTGCGTATCCGGGCGCGAGCTCGAGCACGTGAGGATGGATGCTCCCCGTGTACGGGATCATCACTCCGAGCATGCGGCTGAACAGCGCGCGGCCCATCGGCAGCGCGCGCAGTCGTTCCCACTGCGCGCGCAGCTTCGTGCCGGGCGACGCGGCCGCGCTGATCACCCGTTGGGCGGAATTGTGAGCGTTACGGTCTGCCCCGGTCGCACGGACAGCGAGTTGCTGATCGGTGCGCGGTTGGATCCGATCGGTTCCACCAGGAAGCGCACCGAGTTGGCCGGCCCCACGATATAGTCGGGGATCACGAACTCCGCATCGGTGTTCCCGGTGACGGTACCGAGTCGTGTGCGACTTCCGCCGTCGCTGATCACGTAGACGTTCATGTCGAGGAACGCCCTGTTCTCGACGTGAACGCGCGTCGTCAGCTGTACATCGTCCCTGTCTCCCGCGTGCTTCGCGGCATGGCTGCACGCGGCAACTCCCGCGATCAGGGCGGCGACGGTTGCGAGCCTGGCGAATGAGGATTTCATATCGTGCTCTCTCGATCTGGTTGGAGTGAATCCGGCTAGTCCTGATTCGTTCGCCCTTCCTTCTTTCCCCTGCGCGCGCCGATCGCAGACGGTCCCCACGCGGGCGCATCGCTCGCCGGGAACGACTCCTTCGACGCCTCGTCCACCCTGTCGTTAGAGGAGAGTTGCGCCAGATGCTCGATGAGCGCGCCGCAGAATGCCGGCAGCTCGTCGCTCGAACGACTCGTGATGAGATGCTGGTCGCGATTCACCGCTCGATCGGACACGATACCCCCACCGCGCTCGATTAAGCCGCGGAGATCTTCCGGCGTGGAGAGGGTGCGACCGCGGACCACCTTAGCCGCGGCGAGTAGCGAGCTGGCGGGTCCGAGCGCCGCAACCGTCTTGTCGAGCTCCATGAACCCGCGAATGAGCGCGAGCGCATCCTCGCTCGCCGCCAGTGCATCGAGATTGCGTGCGCCACCCGGGATCACGAGCGCCGCAAAGTGGCGCGGCTCGACCTCGGTCGCCACGAGATCCACGTCGAACGAGTCGCCTCCGTCCTCACGATGTGCAGCGTCGATCGATCCGGTCGCTGGCGACACGATCATCGCCGTCGCCCCCGCCTGGCGCACCGACGTCATCGGCGCCTCCAGCTCGATCTGCTCCACTCCGCTTGCGGCGAGAAAGACGACCTTCAGATGCTCCAGCGGTAACGTCATTTTCATCCCCTTACTGGTGTGCACGACGCGCGATCCGATGTACGAGGTGCACGAAATCTATCTTGGCAGATTCGGTGCCGCAGGCATTCGGGGCCCCAACGCTGGCGTTTGTTTGCCCATTAAAGTGTTCACAGGAGCGCGCTCGCAGCGCATATTCCACGCGTGCCCATCGTACCACTCTTCGGCCACGACGTGCTTCGGCGCCGGCTCGCGGACAGCGCCGCGCGCGGCGCACTGCCAGCGAGCATCCTCATCGAGGGACGCCGCGGCATCGGGAAGCAGCGCCTTGCGATCTGGCTCGCGCAGCTGCTGCTCTGCGCCGGTGAGGGAGAGCGCCCCTGCGGCAAGTGCGCCAACTGCCGCTACTCGATGGAGCTCGTCCATCCCGACCTGCGCTGGTTCTTCCCGCGACCACGGCAGACCGGCGCCGACCCGGCGGCTCAGGACATCCTCGACGATCAGGCAGAGGCCGTGCGCGTGCGCGTTGCGGCGTCGGGACTCTACCCGCCACCGAGCGGGAGCGACGCGATATTCGTGGCCACAGTGCGCGCACTCGTGCGGTTCGCGGCGTATAGCCCGAGCGTAGCCCGGCGAAAGGTCATCGTCGTCGGAGACGCGGAGCGCATGGTGCCGCAGGAGGGCGCGGACCAAGCCGCGAACGCATTCCTGAAACTGCTCGAAGAGCCGCCCGCCGACACGACGATCATCCTCACATCCAGCGAGCCGCGCTCGCTGCTCCCGACCATTCGCTCGCGCGTCGTTTCAATTCGCGTCGCGCCGCTTCCGGACTCGGTCGTCGCATCTTTTCTGAAGAACGATGCCGTGATTAGCGCGCTCTCCGAGCTCGATCTGCCATCTTCTCAGCAGGATCGCATCGCGCTCGCCGCCGGCGCGCCCGGTACCCTTCTCGGCGCCACCGCCAGCGGCGCCGCGATGGCGACGGCGCGCGCGATTCTCGCCGCCGCTTCCGGCCCGCGCGCTGACCGCATTCGGGCCGCGCTCACGCTTTCCCCCGCAGGGGCGCGGGGCGGATACTCGGAGGTCCTCGACGCCCTCACCGTGGCGCTGCACGACAAGGTGCACGAAGCGTCGATGTCCGGAGACGCGACCAAGAGTGAGCGATCGAGCCGGGCGATGGATCTGGTGGAGGGAGCCAAGATGCGCGCGAGCGGCAACGTCAACCCCCAACTGGTCACGAGTGCATTGATCCGTGCCATGAGCGAGCTCTAGCGTGGGAGAACTCAGTCATACAGATTCCATGGGCCGGGCGCGCATGGTCGACGTCAGCGACAAGGAAGTTACGGCCCGCTACGCGCGAGCAACCGGAATAATCCGAATGAAACCCGAAACACTCGAAGCCATTCGGAGGAACTCGATCGTCAAAGGAGACGTACTATCTGTTGCCCGGGTTGCCGGAATCATGGCGGCCAAGCGAACCGCGGAGTTGATTCCGCTCTGTCACTCTCTTCCGCTGAGTGACGTTCAGGTCGAACTTACGCTCGACAGTGATCTGCCTGGAATTCGCTGTGAGGCCACGGCGCGCACGACAGCCCAAACGGGCATCGAAATGGAAGCCATCTCGGCCGTAGCCATCAGTCTCGTCACCGTCTACGATATGGCGAAGGCAATCGACCGGGATATGGTTATATGTGACATATGTTTACAGGAGAAGACAGGAGGACGTAGCGGAAGCTGGAAGCGGTCCGTTCGGGCATGACCGTTGCCTTATGATCTGTTGGATCGGGGCGTTAAAGGCCCCGTTCGAGCATCCGATATCCCCAGCAGACGGAGTCTGAATGCTGCATTCAAAGTCGAGCTACGCGTACCGGGGCGAACGCCTCCGCCGCATTGAACGCATACGGAAGTCCCTGATCGTGGTGGGGCTGCTCGTAGTCGTGGCGCTCCTGCCACGGGAGCGGCCTCGTGTGGCGGAAGCGTCTTCGGCTGGCACGCCGGGCGCTTTTCCATTCGGCATCGCCGACGCGAAGCGTATGAACGCCGAGCTCGACGTCGCGCAGAGCCAGCTGCTTTTGCTCCAGGCGAAGCTCGACCGCGCGAACGAAGTGATGCGGTTCTCAACGCAGTACAAGGTTGGCGCCGACATAGCCGGCAGCATCTACGACGTAGCGCTAGCCGAGGGGATCGAACCCGACCTTGGCTTCCGCCTCGTGCGCGTGGAGAGCGAGTTCAACGAGCACGCCACCAGCCCAGCCGGTGCGCTCGGCCTGGCTCAAGTGATGCCCGCGACCGCGCGCGACTTCATTCCGGGGATCACGCACGATCAGCTGTACGATCGCACCACGAACCTGCAGATCGGATTCCGCTATCTGCGCGGGCTGATCGATCAGTACAAGGGGAACGTCAATCTGGCACTCACCGTCTACAACCGCGGGCCGGTAGTAGTGGAGAGCATGCGCGCGCAGGGGCTCGATCCGCGCAACGGATACGAGGCCGCGGTAACCAAGGGCTACCACGGAACCGGCGTGGTGAACTGACCGCGAGGCATCTCCAGGTAGCACGACGGGCTCGCCGGCGCTGCCGGCGAGCCCTTCGTCACTTGACCAATGTAGTGAACTGCAAATTCGTTGTCATTTCGCGTTTGGGAGCTCAGCCATCAGGGTTCGTTCGTTTCCGTTCCATACGTATCATCAATTTGTGCGAGCCTGCATGGGGTATTTGCTAGCCGCATCGGCAACTGCCGCTCGGGCAGGCGATAACAAAGTGAAATACGGACGGAGACGGATCAAACGGACGGGAATGGACGAGGCTTTCGACGCGAGCGTCTCATCCGTCCGTGTGCTCCACTCGTGCGCGATCAGTCGGCCTTTCGTCGCGTCTTCGACTTGTGCCGCGACGCCGGCGCCGAGTGCACCACGAGCACCTGTCCGGGAATCAGGAGACTCTTCTTCATCCCGTTCAACCGCATGATCCCGGACACCGTCGTGTGATAGCGTAAGGCGATGGCGCCAAGCGTCTCGCCCTTTCGCACGACGTGCGTGATGCTCGATCCCTTGCGCGACGAGCCCCACTTCTCCACCGATGGATCCGGCACATCGAGTGCTCCCGCGACGACGGCTGACGACGGCAGGAACACCACCTCGCCTGCCGGCAGACGTCCGCGCTTGCTCGGCTTGAGAGCGCGATTGTACCAGCCAAGCGTGCGCACTGACACGCCCGCGCGGTGCGCGATGCTCGTGAGCGTCTCGCCCTTCCTCACCTGCGACCGAGTGAGCGCCGAGCGATCGGCCTGCGCGAGCTTGGCGAAGGCGCTGTCGAATCCATCCGCATGTCCGGTAGGGACTCGCACGATGAACTGCTGACCGGGCGGCGTCATGCCTCGCAGTATTTCGGGATTGAGATCCTGGATGCTCGCAACAGTGCACTCCGCGGCTTTCGCGACGGCCGCCAGCGGAGTTGCGGGACCTACCTGCACGCTGTCATACGCCAATTCCGGCAGATAGGTAACGTGGAGCCCGTACTTCTGTGGCTCCTTCGCAACCAGCGCTGCCGCGATGAGCTTCGGCACGTAGTCGCGGGTCTCTGCCCGCAGATAATCCTTCTCCGCCATCTCGAAAAACGCGCTGTCTCCGCTCTCGCCTTCCAGCTCGTCGGCGTAGCGCTTGAGCCCGCGCGACACGCGGCCCGCGCCGCCGTTGTACGCCGCGGCCGCGAGATAGTACGAGCCGAATTGGTCCTTGAGCCATCCCAGGAACTTGATCGCTCCGTCGGTGGAGCGAACGGGATCGCGACGCTCATCTATCCACCAGTCCACGCGCAGTCCCGTGCCACGAGCGGTGCTCGCCATGAACTGCCAGAGCCCTACCGCTGCCGCGCTCGAGTACGCGTGAGGATTGTAGCCGCTCTCGATCAACGCGAGATACGTCATGTCCTCCGGCATCCCGGCCGCGTGCAGCTTGCGACGGATGAGCGGTTCATACCGACCGCCGCGCGCGAGCTCTTCCTCGAAGCGGTCGCTCGATGGTCCGGTGAATCGGCCCACGAAGTAGACCACCCGCTCGTGCGTCTCGAACGATCGCACGTCGATGTCCCACGTCGGCTCGGCCGCGACTACCGGTGCACTCGCAACGGAGTCGCCGAAGATCTTGACCGCCTCGTGCGTGACGTCAGGCTGCGCGACCGCGAGGGAGTCGCGCTGCGAGCTGTCTGGGAGCGCGTTGGCGACGGAGGACGTCGTGTCGCCAGCGACTGGTGTTGCGGCGACCGGATGCGGTGCCTGGCGAGTGGAGGCGCTGTGGCAGGCGGCAAGCACCAGTGCCAGCATCACTCCGGAAACGCGCCCCCTCACCAACTTCCCCGCGCGACCGGCCCGGGCGCGTGCAGTACTGCGAAATTCGTCATCTGTCGCTCAGTGATGATGCGTTGGGTCAGCGCATCGCGATGAAATTGCCGAGCACCCGGTTGGTCGCGCCGAGCACTGCGATCACCGAGCCGCGGGCCTGGTCATCTTCGACGAGGCAGGATCCGAGGAGCTTGGGAGGCCCCTCCGCGCGATTGGTGATCGAGACGATGATCACGTTGGCGTCGAAAGCCCGGATGGACTTCACGCCAGCGAGATCGAATTGCAGAACGTTGTCGGAGAAGCGCTCGATGGCCCGGAGCGCCGCCTCGGCCGCCACGCGCAAATCTACGGTGGGGCTCGACTGTCCAGAAGCCGAGCCGCGAACCTTGATCCCCTCGATCCACTCGAGCTCGACTTCGGCGGTGCAGCGTCCACCCGGAGTGCGGTGGAATTTGAAGTCGCTGAAGCGCAGGCGCTGCCGGTGCTGCTGCAGTTCCTGAGGCGCGCTGCTCGATGTGGGGGACATCTGAGGGTCCGGCATATATGGGGAGCGGCGGGACTGCGTCGGCGCTCGGTAGTGCCGGCATCCTAATCACGAATGACAGAGGGGAAAGCAACGCGCTGGCGCGCCACCGGCGAGCGGCTCATATTCGCATCCATGATCACTTTCATTGCAGCACTCGCGCTCGGAGCGACCGTCTCAGCCCCTTCCGTTACACCGTCCAACGACTCCCTGGCCGCGCGCATCGAGGCGCGGGTCGCGGAGGTTCCGGACGCGCAGGTTGGCGTGGCATACCACAAGCTCGGCAGCGGCGACTCGCTCTTTCTCAACGCCGACACGAGCTTTCACGCGGCGAGCACGATGAAGGTGCCGATCATGATCCAGCTCTTCCGGAGGGTGGACGCCGGAAAGCTCTCGCTGGACCAGCAGCTGCCCGTGGTGAATCAGTTCAACTCGATCGTCGACGGTTCGCCGTACACGCTGAATGAGAACGACGACTCGGACAGCGCGATGTACGCGCTCGTGGGTACGAAGGTGTCGGTGCGCGACCTCATCACGCACATGATCACTCGGTCGAGCAATCTCGCCACCAACACGCTCGTCGCGCTCGCCGACGCCAAGCAGGCAGAGGCTACGATGCGGTCGCTGGGCGCGATGCGCATTCGCGTTCTGCGGGGCGTGGAGGATCAGAAGGCGTTCGATCAGGGGCTGAACAACACCACGACCGCGCGTGACCTCGCGATCATCCTCACGGCCATTCAGGAGAATCGCGCAGCGTCGAAGAAGAGCTGCGAGGCGATGCGAAACGTGTTGCTCGCTCAGGAATTCAACGAGGGGATTCCGGCGGAGTTGCCGCCTGGAACTCGCGTGGCGCACAAGACCGGATCGATCACGGAGATCATGCACGACGCCGCGATCGTCTACCCCGAGCACGGGCCAACGTACGTACTCGTGGTGCTCACGCGGGGGATCAAGGACGAAAACGTGTCGCACAAGCTGATCGCCGACATCTCGCAGCTGGTATACGCGCACGCGCTCGGGAAGGCTCCCTCGGCGTGATTCTGGCGCCGCGGCACCACCCATGCCGCCCGCAACAAAGTTTCCGTTCTGCAACGAAATGTTGTGCGAAATGGCAAAGTTCCGGGTAGGGCGAAATTGAAACACATTGTGTAACAATGGGTTACAGCGGGCACATGCATTGCTTGTAGGGATGTCTGCCCGCGTCGTTCGCGCCCGCTTTGGCGCCCACCCATGCTGCGCAGAGCCCGCCCACTTATGTCGCAAAACTCGCAGGCCCGCCGGACGGTCAATCCAGCCGTCACTAGCTATCAGCGCGCCCCCTCCGACATCTCCTCGCCAGAACCTAAACCTGCGCCAGGTGCAGAGTTCGGGCTGGAGAGCATAGTCGGAGAGAGCGACTCCCTGCGCGACGCGCTCGATCGTGCGCGAAAGGTCGCCGCCAGCCGAATGACCACCGTTTTGATCGTCGGCGAGACGGGAACCGGCAAGGAGCTCATCGCCCGCGGCATCCACTATTCCGGACCGGCGCGCGGCGAGCCGTTTGTCGCCGTCAACTGCGCGGCCATTCCGGAGACTCTGCTCGAGAGTGAGTTGTTCGGCCACGAACGGGGCGCGTTCACCGACGCGCGGTCGCAGAAGCGCGGGCTCATGGAGCTCGCGGGCCAGGGCACGCTCTTTCTCGACGAGATTGGGGAGATGCCGCCGCGGCTTCAGCCGAAGCTGCTCCGCGCGCTCGAGGAGCGCCGCGTGCGCAGGCTCGGCGGCCTACAGGAAGTCGAGATCACCTGTCGCATCATCGCTGCAGCGAACAGTTCGTTGCACGATGCGGTCGCAAGGCTCGAGTTCCGCGAAGATTTGTACTACCGGCTCAATGTGTTCCGCGTCGCGCTTCCTCCACTTCGCGATCGCGACGGCGACGTCGAGCTGCTCGGCCGCTATTTTCTCGCCGAGCTCGCGCGACAGCAGGAGCTCGATCCGAAATCGCTGGACGCCGGCGCTGTTGCCGCGCTAAAGGCGCACAACTGGCCGGGCAACATTCGCGAGCTCAAGAACGTAATAGAGCACGCGGCGATTCTGTGCGAGGGAGAGGTGATCAGCGCGTCACATCTCATGATTCAGCAGCGCCGTTCGCACTCGGCTGCGCGAACCGACGGTGCGATGCGTGAAATTCAGATCCCGCCTGAAGGCAAGTCGCTCGACATGATAGAAAAAGAAGCAGTATCTGCAACACTCGAGATCACCCGCGGCAACCGGAGCGCGGCATCACGAATTCTCGGCATCTCGCGGCCCACGCTGGCGCGCAAGATGCGAGAGTATGGACTCACCACGGTGGGAACCGAGCGAGCCGAGTGAGCGTACAATACTCCGGGGCTCTCTCGGCCCCGGAGCATAACCTCGATCGGCAGGTAGGGCATGTTCGCAGCGGGAAAGCATGACCAGTAACCCGATCAAGGTTCTCCTGATCACGCCCACCGAGCGCGATGTGAGGCGGCTGCAGGGCGTCGTGTCCGTTCCGGGTGCGAGCCACGTGGAGCTTACGCACGTGCTCGACGTCGGCGCGGCCGTGCGCCGCCTCGGGGACGTGCGCTTCGACGCCATCCTGCTCGACCTTGCGGTGGCGCACACGCATCCGCTCGAGCCGCTCTGGCGCATGCACGAGCACGCGCCGGATGTGCCGATCATCGTGCTCACGAGCATGGAGGACGAGACGCTGGCCGTGCGCGCGCTCAAGGCTGGCGCGCAGGACTCGCTCGTGAAGGGGCAGATCGACGGCAACCTGCTCGTGCGCGCGATTCGCTACGCCATCGAGCGCCACCAGCTGCAGATGGCGCTGCACGCGATGTCGCTCATCGACGATCTCACGGGACTCTATAATCGCCGCGGCTTCCTGACGCTGGCGCGCCAGCAGCTCAAGATGGCGGACCGGCTTCGCAAGCGCGTGTCGCACATCTTCGTCGATCTCGATGGTCTCAAGCGCATCAACGACACCATGGGCCATCGCCACGGCGACCAGGCGCTCATCGAGACGGCGGAGATGCTCAAGGAAACCTTCCGCGATTCGGACATCATCGCGCGCATCGGCGGCGACGAGTTCGTGGTGCTGGCGATGGACAATGCCGCGGGGCAGCTCGAGGACACGTGGTCGTCGCGCGTGCAGGAGAACATCGCTTCGCGCAACCGGCGTCTCAACCGCAGCTACGCTCTGTCGGTGAGCATGGGCGTGGCCTACTACGATCCCGACTTCCCTACGGCCCTGGACGACCTGCTCGCGCGCGCGGACTCGCTCATGTACGAGGAGAAGCGGAGCAAGCGCGATCCAGAGGAACCGAGCCCGCTCGCACACGCGCCCCGCGGCGACTGACGCAGCGCGCGACCCACGGGCCGCGCGCGCGCCAGCGGTGAATCAGGCCCCTTCGACGATGATCAGGTACTTCGACGGCCCCCAGAACTCCGCGGGCTGGGAGACGTGCAGCTCGCCCGTCGGCTTGCCATCGGATCCCTGCGCCTCTTCGATGAGCGATGGATCCTGGCGCGAAATAACCTTGTACGGCTTGTCCGTGATGTGCAGCGCGATCGGCGTGTCGTCCCATTTGTTGATCGGCGTGAACCAGGACGGATCGAGCTTGCGCGCGGGGACGAGCGCCTTGTGTCCGAAGAAGAGAAACTTCGATCCCTCCTCGACGATGATCCCGCGCTTCTTGAGATCGTCCTTGGTGCCGACGACGTAGTATACCGTGTTCGCGACCTTGCGCAGATCCGTAACGGTGTCGACGATCGCGGCGTTGGTGGACGCGAGCGACGTGTTAGCGGTGGTGAGCGAGTCGACGCGCATGTTGAGCGCCGCGAGATCGAGCTTGTTCTGCTCTAGCATCGACTGGAGGTTCGTGATCGTGGAGTCGTAGCTCGCAAGCTTCGCGTTCATGCCATGGTTCTGCGAGTTGAGAGACGCCACGCGCGCACGGCTCTTGTTGAGCAGCGACGTAACCTCCTGCACTTTGCCGAGCAGGCTCGCGCGATAGGCGGCCTGCGGATCGCTGCTATCCTCGCCCTTCACGTTGAGCGGAAGGTGCGACTGCAGTCCCTTCACCTTGGACAGCTCCTTGTCCATGTCGGCCAGCAGTTGCGTGGTCTGCTGGAAGCCCTGCATCAGCGAGTCCTGCTGCGCCGACACCGCGCGCGCCTGCGCGAGTTGGCTGCTCAGCACCGAGATCGAATCCGGCGCGGCAGCGGACGTGCTTCCACCGGATCCGATCTTCTCGCACGCAACGAGCGTGAGGCCAAGCAGCAGATAGATTGGCGCGCGTAACATCATGTGGCTCCTGAGCTGGATAGAAGTAGAACACTAACCGTTCTCCGCCGTGCAAGAAAGCGCGAACGATGCGCGAACGCGGTGATGGTAGTCACAGCGCCTTTGCGCACGCGCGCGAGCGCATCGATCAGATTTCGACCGACTGCGACGTGAGGAGTCGAGAACAAACCATGTTTCCGGGAATGAAGTGACGGAGCACGATCCATCGCTGGGAGAGGAAATCGCGAATGCGATCACGCACGGCGCGGGACTTGTCGCGAGCCTGATCGCGCTTCCGGTGCTGGTATGGTCCGCGGCGCAAAGCCACGATGATGCGCGCGTGGTGGGCGCGGCCATCTTCGGTGCAACGCTCTGTCTGTTGTACGGTGCGAGCACGCTCTATCACTCGTTTCCGCCGGGGCGCACGAAGCGGGTTTTTCGGGTGCTCGACCACGGAGCGATCTACCTGCTCATCGCGGGCACCTACACGCCATTCGCGTTAGGGGCATTGCGGGGGCCATGGGGCTGGTCGCTCCTGGCGGTGGTGTGGTCGCTCGCGGTTGGCGGAGTGATCCTCAAGGCCACTGTCGGCTTTCGATACCCTCGGCTCTCCACGGTGATCTACGTGGGAATGGGGTGGCTGGCGATAGTGGCCATTAAGCCGCTCATGGAGCACGTGGGGCGGGCGGGCCTACTATGGCTGGTCGCGGGAGGGTTGTGCTACACGGCCGGGATCGTCTTCTACTCAACGGACCGCCGCCTCTGGTACGGACACGCGATCTGGCACCTGTTCGTGGCGGCCGGAAGCGTGTGTCATTTCTTTGCAGTACTGGGCTATGCTACCGGAAACGGGTGAGGGTGGCCAGGACGTCTTTTACGGGAACAGATGCCGGAATCTGCAACGCAGCCCGCAATATGCCACGGAAAAACGAGTTCATTAGAGCAGCATCAATGTCGCAAGTGATGAATTGACAGCACGTTAGCCGAGCTCTGCAGAACGGCACTCCGCGTGCCTTAGAGGCTACCGTGAAACACAACGGCACCCACCCGAATGTGGGGGATGCAGGTAGGGTTACCAACCAGCTTCGGGAGAGAAAATGTCGCGTATGCGCAAGGGCTTTACCCTGATCGAACTTCTGATCGTCGTGGTCATCAT
>JANWLO010000199.1 GCA_025450815.1 Gemmatimonadaceae bacterium | reverse complement strand
CTGAGCGTTTCGAAGAATCCGGCGCCCCGATTCGTGCATGCACGGTCGGGGCGCTTTTTTTGTTTCTCCTTGTACCGCCGGTGGCTCCAGTACAACATTCGACCCATGACCGTAACCGCGTTGCTCTTCGCCTCATACGCCGAAGCATTCGGCAGCGATCGGGTCGAGCTCTCCCTCGATGCAGGGACGACGGTGCGCGATGCGGTCGCTCGGCTGCGCGCGCTCCCGGGCGGAGCGGGGCTGCCCTCGACGCTGCTCGTGGCCGTCAACCTCGAGTACGCGGACGCGGACCAGCCGCTCGCGAGCGGCGACGAGATTGCGATCATCCCTCCCGTGGCGGGCGGATGAGCGTCCGGACCGCGATCGTGCGCAATCCGATCGACGTCGCGGCGATGCTGGCGGAAATCCAGGATCCCGCGAACGGCGCCACGGTGCTCTTTCTCGGACACGTGCGCGAGGTAAACGACGGCCGCGCGGTGACGGGCATCGAGTACACGGCCTACGGCGAAATGGCGGAGCGCGAGCTCGCTTCCATCGCCACCGGCGCCATCGCCGCCACCGGTGTAACCGACATCATCATCGTGCACCGACTCGGCGAGCTTCCGCTCGGCGACGCTAGCATCGCGATCGTGGTCGCTCACGCGCACCGCGCCGAGGCGTACGCTGCGTCACGGTTCGTCATTGAGGAGGTCAAGAAGCGGCTTCCCGTGTGGAAGCGCGAGCAGTACGCAGACGGCACGCGCGAGTGGGTGAACGCGCACGGAGTGGCGACCCAGGGGCCGCAATGACAACGGGGATGATCGATCAGTTCGGGCGGCGCATCGAGTATCTGCGCATCTCGGTCACGGACCGGTGCAACTTCCGCTGCACCTACTGCATGCCGCTCGAAGGTCTGCCGTGGCTTCCGCGCGAGGATATCCTGTCGTACGAGGAGATCACGGAGGTCGTACGGCAGCTGGCGCCGCTGGGGGTGAGCCGGCTGCGCATCACTGGCGGCGAGCCCACGATTCGCCCGCAGCTCACCACGCTAATCGCCATGCTGCGCGCGGTGCCGGGCATCGAGGACATCGCGCTGTCGACCAACGGCGTGAAGCTGCCGCAGATGGCGGAGGAGCTGAAGGCGGCGGGACTCGATCGCGTGAACATGAGCGCGGACAGTCTGCGTCCCGAGCGCATTCGAGAGATCGCGCGACGCTCGCTGTCGTTCCATCCCATCCAATCGGCAATGGCGGCCGAGCGTGCGGGGCTGGGGCCGGTAAAGCTCAATACCGTTGTGATGCGCGGCATCAACGACGACGAGATCGAGGACTTCGCCCGTCTCACGCTCGAGCATCCGTGGCACGTTCGCTTCATCGAGCTGATGCCCGTGGGCGAGATGCGTGAGCTCACGTTCGAGCACGTGGTGCCCAGCGATGAGATTCTCGCGCGGCTGTCGGCGATCGCGCCGCTCGGCGCGGATGCAGGGCCGGAGCGCGGCAACGGACCAGCGGCGTACTATCGATTTCCGGGCGCGCCGGGGAGCATCGGCGTCATCACGCCGATGACCCACACGTACTGCGGGGACTGCAATCGCGTGCGACTCACCGCCGATGGCCGGCTGCGCACATGTCTGTACGGCGACGAAGAGGTCAACTTCCGCGACACGCTGCGCGCGGGAGAGCCGCTTGCGCCGCTGTACGCTGCCGCGCTTGCAACGAAGCCACGCGAGCACGCGCTCTTGCAGATGAAAGTTGGCGGGCTCCGCGCACTCTCGGAGATCGGCGGCTGACCGTTCATCGCGCGCGTACTGCCATTACGCGGCGTGTCGTCCCTTCTTATCTTTCCTCTTTGAATTCTTTCAGAGGAAACGGACGCGGATGCTGAACAGGATCACGGTAGTCGGGGCGGGGAACGTCGGTGCGACCACGGCGCAGCGACTGGCGGAGAAGGAGCTGGCGCGACAGATCGTGCTGGTGGACGTGATCGATGGCGTACCGCAGGGCAAGGGTCTCGACCTTTGGGAATCGGCGCCGATCGAGGGATTCGATTCGCGGCTCGTCGGCACGAACGACTACGCGGCGACGGAGAACTCGGACATCGTCGTGATTACCGCGGGCATTGCGCGCAAGCCCGGGATGTCGCGCGACGATCTTCTCAACACGAATGCCGGCATCGTGAAGCAGGTGTCGGAGCACGTAAAGCGGAGCTCGCCGAACGCGATCGTCATCGTCGTCTCGAACCCGCTCGATGTCATGAGCTGGGTGGCGATGAAGACCACCGGCTTCCCGCGTGAACGAGTGATCGGCATGGCGGGCGTGCTCGACACCGCGCGCTTCCGATCATTCATCGCCGAGGCGCTCGACGTCTCGGTGCGCGACATCCAGGCGATGGTGCTCGGCGGCCACGGCGACACGATGGTGCCGCTGCTCTCGTACACGAGCGTGAGCGGGATTCCGGTGACGCAGCTGCTCGACAAGGCGAAGCTGGATGCGATCGTCCAGCGCACGCGCGGCGGGGGCGGTGAGATCGTGAAGTTTCTCAAGACCGGCTCGGCGTACTACGCACCATCGTCCGCGGCCGTGCAGATGTGCGAGGCAATCGCGTTCGATCAGAAGCGCATCCTGCCGTGCGCCGCGTGGCTGCAGGGTGAGTACGGCCACGAGGGAATATTCCTTGGCGTACCGTGCAAGCTGGGTCGCAGCGGGCTGGAGCAGATCCTGCAGGTGACGCTCACCGACGAGGAGCGCTCGGCGCTCGCGAAGAGCGCCGATGCCGTGCGCGAGCCCATGGCGGCGGTATCGCTGTGAGGAGTCGGTGAATCGAGCGACACGCTTCTGGAGGAGCACGGTCGGCAAGAAGATCGTGATGGCGGTGTCGGGTATCATCATGATCGGCTTTTTGATCTTACATGCCGCCGGGAATCTCCAGATCTTCGAGAGCTCCGCGAAGCTGAATACGTACTCCGCCTTTCTGCACGGTCCCGCGAACGAGCTGCTCTGGGTCGTGCGGATCGTGCTGTTCGTGGCGGTGATCGCGCACATCGTGTCCGCGTATCAGCTCACGATGCTCGACCGCGCCGCGCGTCCGGTGCCGTACGCGCAGAAGAAGCTCCAGGCAGCCACGATCGGCTCTCGAACGATGCGCGTGGGCGGCGTGCTACTCGCACTGTTCATCGTGCTCCACATACTGCACTTCACCACGCTCACGTTGCAGCCGGCGCCGATGGCCGCGGGCGATGTTTACGGCAACGCGATCGCAAGCTTCCGCATCTGGTGGGTGACGGCGTTCTACGTGATCGCGATGATCGCGCTCGGGCTGCACCTCTACCACGGCGCGTGGAGCTCGGCGCGCACGCTCGGCTTCGAGCAGGGACACAGCGATCCCTTTCACCGTCCAGTAGCTGTTACGCTGGCGGTGCTCATCTGGGCCGGCTTCACGATCGTACCGGTGGCCGTGTTCTTCCACTGGATATCGTGACGATGGAGCTGCGCGCGCGCGTTCCGGAGGGACCGATCGAGCAGAAGTGGGACAGTCATCGCTTCGAGATGAAGCTGGTGAATCCCGCAAACAAGCGTAAATACACGATCATCGTGGTGGGCACCGGCCTCGCTGGCGGCTCCGCTGCGGCGACGCTCGCGGAGCTGGGCTACAACGTCAAGTGCTTCTGCTTCCAGGATTCGCCGCGGCGCGCGCATAGCATCGCGGCGCAGGGCGGCATCAACGCGGCGAAGAACTATCAGAATGACGGCGACTCGATCTACCGACTGTTCTATGACACGGTGAAGGGCGGGGATTTCCGCTCGCGCGAGGCGAACGTTTATCGGCTCGCGCAGATCAGCGTGAACATCATTGACCAGTGCGTCGCGCAGGGCGTGCCGTTCGCGCGCGAGTACGGTGGGCTGCTCGCCAACCGGTCGTTCGGAGGAGCGCAGGTGTCGCGCACGTTCTACGCACGCGGACAGACGGGACAGCAGCTGCTCCTCGGTGCCTATCAGGCGCTCGAGCGCCAGATCGGGAAGGGGATGGTGCAGATGTATCCGCGCACCGAGATGCTCGATCTCGTCGTAATCGATGGTGTGGCGAGGGGGATCGTTACGCGGAATCTGGTCACCGGCGCAATCGAGTCGCACGCGGCCGACGCCGTGATACTCGGCTCGGGCGGCTACGGCAACGTGTTCTATCTGTCGACGAATGCGAAGGGATCGAATGCAACCGCGATCTGGCGCGCGTACAAGCGGGGCGCGGCGTTCGCCAATCCCTGCTTCACGCAGATCCATCCCACCTGCATTCCCAAGAGCGGTGAGTATCAGTCCAAGCTCACGCTGATGTCGGAGTCGCTGCGGAACGACGGGCGAGTATGGGTGCCGTTGAAAAAGGGCGACACACGTTCTCCAGATACGATTCCGGCGGAGGAGCGTGACTATTTCCTCGAGCGCAGGTATCCGAGCTTCGGCAACCTCGTGCCACGGGACGTCGCGTCTCGCGCGGCCAAGAGCATCTGCGATGAAGGTCGTGGGGTTGGAACGACGGGGCTCGGCGTGTATCTCGACTTCGCGTCGGCGATCGAGCGCGTGGGAGAGGCAACGATCCGCGAGCGCTATGGCAATCTGTTCGAGATGTATCAGCGCATCACGGACGAGAATCCGTACAAGGTGCCAATGCGCATCTACCCGGCCGTGCACTACACAATGGGCGGACTCTGGGTGGACTACAATCTCATGAGCACGATCCCGGGACTGCACGTCATCGGCGAGGCCAACTTCTCCGATCACGGGGCGAATCGTCTCGGCGCGAGCGCGCTGATGCAGGGGCTCGCAGACGGCTACTTCATAGTCACGAACACCATCGCCGACTACCTCGCGACGGCCAAGTTGCCACCGGTAGACACATCGCGAGGGGAGTTTCGCGATGCCGAGGCGCATGTGGCCGCGCGCACGAAGCGCTTTCTCGCAGCGAAGGGCACCCGCACAGTGGACTCTTTTCACCGCGAGCTCGGCAATCTCATGTGGGAGTACTGCGGCATGTCCCGCACGGCTGAGGGGCTGCAGACCGCGCTCGAGAAGATCCCGAAGCTGCGCGAGGAGTTCTGGCGCGACGTCAACGTGCCGGGAAGCGCCGACACGCTCAATCAGGCGCTCGAGAAGGCCGGACGCGTTGCCGACTTTTTCGAGCTCGCGGAGCTCATGTGTCTCGATGCGCTCGAGCGTCGGGAATCGTGTGGCGGCCACTTCCGCGAGGAGTATCGGACGCCCGATGGTGAAGCGCTCCGCGATGACGAGCACTTCGCGTACGTGGCCGCGTGGGAGTACGCTGGCGATGGCGCGCGGCCGGTGCTCAACAAGGAGCCGCTCACCTTCGACTACGTGCACCTCGCGCAGCGGAGCTACAAATGAATCTCACCTTGCGCGTGTGGCGGCAGGCCGGCCCGAAAGCTCCCGGCCGCATGGTGGAGTACAAGGCGGCGGACATAAGCCCGGAGGCATCGTTCCTCGAGATGATGGACGTCGTGAACGAGACACTCACGCTGCGTGGCGACGAGCCGATAGCGTTCGACCACGACTGCCGCGAGGGGATTTGCGGCATGTGCAGCATGATGATCAACGGCGTCGCGCACGGACCCAATCGAGGCACGGCAACCTGCCAGCTGCACATGCGTAGCTTCGAGGACGGCGCGCTCATCTACATCGAACCATGGCGTGTGCGCGCGTTTCCTGTAGTGAAGGACCTGTGCGTCGATCGGAGCGCACTCGACCGCATCGTCGCTGCAGGAGGATTCATCACCGCGGCAACCGGCGGCGCGCAGGACGCGAACAGCGTTCTCGTGTCGAAGGCGGACGCCGATCTCGCGATGGACGCGGCGGCGTGCATCGGCTGCGGTGCGTGCGCGGCTGCGTGCCCGAACGGGTCGGCCTCGCTGTTCACCGGAGCCAAGATCTCGCACCTGGGACAGCTCCCGCAGGGGCAGCCGGAGCGCTATCGTCGCGCGCTCGCGATGGTGGAGCAGCACGACGCGGAGGGATTTGGCGGATGCACGCTGCATGGCGAGTGTCAGTTGGCGTGTCCAAAGGAGATCAGCATCGATACGATCGCGCGCATGCATCGCGATTTCCTCGTGGGCGCGGCAACGACGCGAGAAGAGCGCTCGGGCAGCGGCGTGGGATGAGCTGCCACTAACACCGATACTCTACCGACGATTTACCATCCGGACTATTGCATCAGTGACTCGAGATCAGCTGCGATGGGAAACTGCTTACCGCGGAGTTATTCACCGGCTTCGCCGACCCCGGCGCATCAAGCACGCGGCGAATAGCGCTGATGCTATCGCCTCAGCCGTCGCGCCGGCTTTGCTTCTGTTTAGGCGGAGAGGCCGCGGGAGGCAGTCGTGCGATGTTGATATTGATCGCTCCGTGGCGCGAGCACACGACGGAGGAGGAGATGCCGCCCGTCTCTCCCTGCGCTAATTCCTCGAAGGCCTATAACTGAATAGCATTGCCGCCAACACATGCGCGATGCAAACGCGGGGTCCGGCGATTTCCGCCGAACCCCGCGTTTCAATTCATGCCAGCGGAAACTCAGTGCACCTTGCGGAGATAGTCGCGCGCGGAGAGGGGCTTCTTCGTGAGCCACTGGAGCGTTGGCGTGTATTCTCGCACCGGGCCAGTTCCCACGACGCGGCCCAGTTGCACCGCGCTGCTCACCTGGATCGTGAACGCGCCGGAGTTGTTTGTGTCGTTCGTCCCCACTGCGAGTGTGTATTCGCCGGGCCAGAAACTGAAGTTGCAGGCATCCTGACCACTGCAGTTCTCATCACCCGACACCGTGATGGTCGCAGTGACGCTACTGCCATCCTGCACGTTTGCGATCGCCTTGCCGCAACCCTGATAGCCGTAGTAGCATGGCACCCCCCACGCCGGACCATAGAGCTGGAAACCGGGAGCAAAGTCGCTCGACGTCACGGTGATCGTGCGCGACTCGTTCGGACCGATCTCGAGGGAGTAGAACTTCACGTGCGTGCTGTCCCCGGAGGAGAATTCGGGCTCGTACAACACACAGTCCGACGCGGAGAGCGTCTGATTCGTGCTCGCCAAGTCGCCTGTGATCTGCGGCAGCGGTGAGTCGCACGACTTCGCGGAGAGTGTGTACGCCGAAGTGTCGCTTCGGTCGTAGCCGGACGCGCGCAGCGTGAACGTGCCCGACACCGGCGCGATGAACGACAGCCGGGAGTAATTGTGCGGCCCCTCGTCGTCGCTTATCGCAACGAGCTGCTCTTCACCCGTGTTCGGATTGATCGTCGCGAGCTCGAGCACCCCGTCGAACTGCTCTCCCTCGGCGGCGTTGTCGAGAAGAAACTGATAGCCGTGTCCCGCCTTCGCAGTGAACTTGTACGTATCGTAGTAGACGCTGTCTTCCGAATACGCGAAGTCGTACCGGAGGCACGACGCACTGCCGAGCTGGCCGGACTTGGTGTCGCCGGTGGTGATGGAGCCCTTGCTGCATGCGGCAGGGTCGGTGTTCGGACCAGTCGCGCTATTCGAGTCGCTGCCACAACCGATTGCAATGGCGCCTAGCGCCACGATGACGAGCTGCTTCTTCATCCTGCCTCGCAAAGTCGGGGAGGCTGCCGATTGTCCGCGGGCAGCGTCGCGCGAGCGCGTTGCGCTCCTTGAGTGACGAGCCCTCCCCACAGGGGTCAAATAAATTAGATCCCTCCAATGCGAGACCCATTCGGCCGCGGATTATCAACACGATTACAACCTGGGCAGCGTCACCCCGCGCTGGCCCTGGTACTTCCCCTTCCGGTCTGCGTATGACGTCTCGGGTGCCTCGTCGCCCTCGAAAAACAGCGCCTGCGCGATGCCCTCGTTCGCGTAGATCCTGGCCGGGAGCGGCGTGGTGTTCGAGATCT
>JANWLO010000198.1 GCA_025450815.1 Gemmatimonadaceae bacterium | reverse complement strand
CATGGGCTCCTTCGCCGTCGAGCGGTTTTCCGTCGACCGTTTCTTCGAGATCACGGCGGATGATCTCTTCGCGCGCATCGAGGAGTTCCGCGCGCTCGTCGCGTTCGAGCGAGAGATCGTCCCGTGAGCGCTCCGCTCGACTATCGTGGCGCCGGCGTCGACATCGGTGCGGCGGACGATGCCAAGCACCGGATCAAGGCGCTCGTAGAGTCGACGTTCACCGCCGGCTCGCGCGGAGCGTTCGGCGGCTTCGGCGGGATGTTCCGGATGCCCGAGAACACCCGCGCCCCGCTGCTAGTGTCGAGTGCGGACGGCGTGGGAACGAAGATCAAGCTCGCGATCGATGCGAACCGGCACGACACGATCGGGCACGATCTCGTGAACCATTGCGTCAACGACATCCTCGTGCAGGGCGCCACTCCGCTCTTTTTTCTCGACTACGTCGCGTTCGGCGCGCTCGTTCCATCCGTGGTGGAGAGCATCGTGCGCGGCGTCGCGGCCGGCTGCCGCGAAAACGGATGCGCGCTGGTAGGAGGCGAGACTGCCGAGATGCCCGGGGTGTACACGCCGCCGGATTATGATCTTGCGGGCTTCATAGTCGGCTACGTCGAGGAGGCCGACGTGCTCGGCGCCGGCCGCGTGCGTTCGGGCGACGTGCTCATCGGCCTCGCGAGCTCCGGGCTGCACACCAATGGATTTTCCCTCGCGCGCCGGATCGTGTCTGAGCGCATGCGACTGGGACCCCACGACACCTTTCCGGGGCAAACGGGTACCGTAGCGGACGTGCTCCTGCGCGTGCACCGATCCTATCTGTCGGCACTCAAGCCGGCGCTCGGCATGGTTCACGCAATGGCGCACATCACGGGAGGCGGAATTCCCGGGAATCTCGCGCGCGCGCTCCCAGCGGATGTGGATGCGGTGGTGCATGCGGACAGCTGGGAGGTGCCCGAAGTATTCCTCGCGCTCGAGCAGGCCGGCGGTGTGGCGCGCGACGAGATGCTGCGCTCGTTCAACATGGGTGTCGGCATGATCGTCATTGCGGAGGCCGCGTCGGCAGATGCTGTGATCGCTCACGCGGCCGCAGCTGGAGTGCCCGCGTGGGTACTTGGCGAGACACGACGCGGCACGGGCGACGTGGTTATCGGGTAGGGAGGAGAAGGGCAACTGCGGACCGCAGAGACACAGAGGAAAGGCGGAGACGCGGAGACTTGCAATTCCGCATTCGTACTTTCTGACGTGTGGAATTGTTTTCTTATCGAACCCTCTGTGTCTCTGCAGTGAACCTCTGCGTCTCTGTGGTGAAGAAGTGACACGCTAAAGTACCACACCCGAACTCGTGAGATAGCATGAGACCTCGTCACGGTTCACTACTCGTTGCATGCGTGATCGTAACCGCGATGGCGCTCCCCGCGCAGTCCATCGATCCGCACTGCACGGATCCCGCGATCGTGGGCCCACTGCATGCGGGCGGTGATGCGTGCCAGAAGGTTGCGGATCTGTTCAACTACATGAACATGCAGCTCGGCACGTGGGTGGCCGGAGGCAATCCCACGATGGGGCAGGGCGGCACTCTCGGTGGGCTCGGACACATCTCCGTGGGGCTGCGCGCCAACGTAATGCGGGCGACAATTCCGTCCGTCGACCAGATCCAGGTGCAGTCGGGGCCGCCGGTATCGACGCGGATTCCGAGCGACGACAAATGGGTTGGACTTCCGGTGGTGGACGTCGCGATCGGCCTGTTCAATGGCTTCCCCGTGGGGATCACGCGCGTCGGTGGTGTGGACGCACTCGTGAACGTGTCGTACCTGCCGAGTTACACGCAGCACTCGTTGCACGTCGGCGCGTCCGACAACAGGTGGAAGCTTGGATTCGGTGGTCGGCTCGGCATCATCCAGGAATCGCTGCTCCTGCCCGGCATCGGCGTGTCGTACATGGTGCGCGATCTGCCCACGGCGGAGCTCAGCGGCGAGGACAACTCGGGGAACTCCGTGAGCATCGGCGACTACCGCATTCGCACGAAACAATGGCGCCTCACGGCGAGCAAGAATGTGCTCTTTCTCGGACTCGCGGCGGGAATTGGACAGGACAAGTACGATACGAGAGCGTCCCTCACGTATGATGTGAACGGCAGCACGCCCAATGCGCCGATCTCGCTGCACATCTCGCCCACGCGCACGAACGTCTTCGGCGACGTCTCCTTCAACTTCCTGCTCGCGCACTTCGTCGCCGAGATCGGACGCGTGAGCGGCGGCGACATCGGCACCTTCAACACATTCTCCACCAACGCGAGCGCCGCGCGCACGTACGGCTCCCTCGGAATTCGAATTGGACTCTGACTCGCCGGCAGCGCCCACCAGCGGCGCGAGCGCGCGCGACGATGCGGCCTTCATGCATCGCGCGCTGGCCGAGGCGCGGAAGGGTTGGGGGCAGACGGCGCCGAACCCGATGGTCGGCGCCGTCGTCGTACGAAGCGGCGAGATTGTGAGCACCGGTCATCACACGAGCTTCGGCGCGCCGCACGCGGAGGTGGAAGCGCTTCGCGCGGCGGGCGAGCGCGCCGCCGGCGCGACGGTGTACGCCACGCTCGAGCCCTGTGCGCATACAGGCAAGACACCACCGTGCGTGGACGCGCTCATCGCGGCCGGTGTATCACGCGTCGTTGTCGCGGCGCGCGATCCGAATCCCGAGGCTGCGGGCGGCGTGGAACGGCTTCGCGAGGCGGGAATCACGGTGGACGTAGGCGTCGTGGAGGGTGAGGCGCGCGAGCTGAATGCGCCGTTCTTCCACTCGTTCGCCGCGCGGCGCCCGTGGATCACGCTCAAGCTCGCGATGTCGCTTGACGGCGCGCTCGCCGATGCGGGCGGACGCTCTCGTTGGGTCACGGGAGAGGAATCGCGGCGCATCGTGCACGAAATGCGCGCCGGCAGCGATGCAGTGGCTGTTGGCATCGGCACCGTGCTCTCTGACGATCCGTCGCTCACCGTGCGCGACGCACCGGCGCCCAGGGTGCCGCCCACGCGCTTGGTGTTCGACCGGCACGCGCGCCTGCCGGTGGGATCCGAGCTTGCCCGCTCGGCGCGCGAGGTCCCAACGCTCATCGTGTCCGACGCTCCCGCCGCGGCGCGCGTGACTGCGCTGGAGGCGCTCGGAGTACGAGTAGTTCGCGCCGCATCGCTCGCCGTCGCGTTGGACACGCTGGGCGACGCCGGGATACGTTCGCTGCTCGTAGAGGGGGGCGCACGATTGGCTGGAGCGCTGATCGGAACCGGATGCGTCGACCGGCTGGTTATCTTTCAGGGGTCGGCGGTACTCGGTGCGGGCGCGCTTGGCGCGTTCGACTTCGTTCCGCCAATGGAGGTCGAGCGCGCGCCGCGATGGCGAGTGCTCGAGCGGCGCGAGGTTGGCGCGGACACGATGACGGTGTACGCGCCGCCTTCGAACGACTGAAATAATCATCGCATCGTGGGCTCGCATGTTCACTGGGCTTGTCGAGGATGTCGGAATGATCGAACAGGTGCGCGACACGCCCGCCGGGCGTGAGCTGCGCGTACGCTCTCGATTCGACGATCTCTCGGCTGGCGACAGCGTCGCGCTCGACGGCGCGTGTCTCACGGTGCGTGAAATCGGGAGTGGCTGGTTTACCGTTGCTGCGGTCGTAACAACGCTGGACCGAACCACGATCGCCGACTGGTCCGCGGGCCGGCGCGTGAATCTCGAGCGCGCGATGCTTGCTGGCGCGCGGTTTGGCGGCCACCTCGTGCTCGGCCACGTTGACGGCGTCGGCGTCGTGTCGCACGTCGAGACGCATGGCGACGCGCGCATCGTGAACGTCACCATTCCGGAGTCGCTCGCGGAGCTCATGATCCCGCACGGCTCGCTCACCGTGGATGGCGTGAGCCTCACTGTGAACGAGTTGCCGGCGCCGGATACGGTGCAGCTTTCGCTCATCGAGTTCACACTGTCGCACACGACGCTCGGCGAGCTGCGCCCGGGGCGCCGCGTTCAAATCGAAGGTGACGTGATCGGAAAGTACGCGCGGCGCATGCTTACGCCCTATCAAACGGGTTTTCAGATTCCGTCCTCACTGCACGCTCAGGACTGACCATGGCATTTGCAAGCATAGAGAGTGCGATCCGGGCCCTTCGCGACGGCGAGATGTTGATCGTCGCGGACGACGAGGATCGCGAGAACGAGGGTGACCTGATCTGCGCGGCGGAGCTGGTGACGCCGGAGGCCATCAACTTCATGGCGAAACGCGCGAGCGGCCTGATATGTCTGGCACTCACCGGAGAACGCTGCGACCAGCTAGGCCTCACGTTGATCTCGGAGGACAACGTCGACGCGCTCCGCACGGCGTACACGCAGAGCATCGACGCGGCGCCGCGCTTCGGCATCACCACGGGCATCAGCGCGCAAGACCGCGCGCAGACGATCCGCGTCGCTGCTGACCCCGAGAGCGGTCCGTCGGACCTGCGCTACGGCGGCCACGTACAGCCGCTCCGCGCGCGCGACGGTGGCGTGCTCCAGCGTGTTGGACACACGGAGGCGGCGGTGGACCTCGCGCGTCTCGCGGGGCTCGCGCCGGCCGGCGTGATCTGCGAGATCCTGCAGGACGACGACGGTGCGCCGGCGCGCCGGCCCCAGCTCGAGGAGTTCGCGGCAAAGCACAATCTCAAATTCATCACCGTGGCGCAACTCGTCGCCTATCGGTTACAGACCGAGCGGCTCGTGCATCGCGTGGCCGAGGCAAAGCTGCCGACGGAATTCGGCGTGTGGCGGATCATCGGCTATCGCAACGACGTCGACGAGCGCGAGCACGTGGCGCTGGTGCACGGCGATGTGGACCAGGGCGAGAGCATACTCGTTCGCATGCATTCCAAGTGTCTCACCGGCGACGTGTTCGGATCGCTGCGCTGCGACTGCGGGTGGCAGCTGCACGCCGCGATGAAGCAGATCGCAGACGAGGGGAAGGGCGTCGTGGTGTACCTCGATCAGGAGGGGCGCGGCATCGGGCTCCTCAACAAGATCAAGGCGTACGCGCTGCAGGACGGTGGCGCGGACACGGTGGAGGCGAACACCCGGCTCGGCTTCGAGCCGGATCTGCGCAACTACGGTATCGGCGCGCAGATCCTGCTCGACCTCGGGCTGCGTTCCATCCGGCCGATGACCAACAATCCGCGAAAGATCGTCGGGCTCGAAGGTTACGGGCTGCACGTGGAGGATCGCGTGCCGATACACGCGCCGGAGACGGCGGAAAATCGCGACTATCTGCTCGCGAAGCACAGCAAGCTGGGCCACCTGCTTGCGCACGGATGACGGAATACGCGGGCACTGTCCACATGACCGGTCGTCGCGTAGCAATAGTTGCGAGCCGATTCAACGAATCCGTGACGCGCCGGCTGGTGGAGGGCGCGCTCGATGCGCTCAGAAAGCATGGCGGCGCCTCGGACCAGGCGGACGTAGTGTGGGTGCCGGGGGCGTGGGAGCTTCCGGCGGCGACGCGCGCACTGCTTGCTACTGAACGCTACGATGCCATCGTGGCGCTCGGCGCCGTGATCCGAGGCGAGACGCCGCACTTCGACTTCGTTGCGGGGGAAGCGTCGCGCGGACTTGCGGATGCTGGTGCCGACTTCGACGTGCCCATCGGCTTCGGGCTGCTTACGACAGACACGATGGAGCAGGCGGAGGAGCGCTCGGGCGGCTCTCACGGGAACAAAGGGTGGGATGCAACGCTGGCCGCGCTCGAGATGATCGACCTATTCGAAAGGCTGCGTGCGCGCGAAAGTTGAGACGAGGGCGCGCGCCCGCGCGCTGCAGGCGCTGTACGCGTGGGACATGCGACCCGGACAGCAGCTGGAGCGCGTTGCCGCGCAGATCTGGGACGACCTCCACGTCCCGGCCCCCGAGCGCACACGCGCGGCGGTGCTCGTGCGTGCGGTGATCTCGGAGGGGGCGGAAATCGACCGGGCGCTGCGCGAGGTGACGGTGAATTGGCGCCTCGAGCGCATCGGCGCGATTGAGCGCTCGGTGCTTCGTCTGGGGAGCGCGGAGCTCGGGCTCGATGACACGCCGCCGCGCGTCGTCATCCAGGAGGGAGTCAAGCTCGCGGAGCGATACGGCAGCGCTCAGAGCGCCCGATTCGTGAATGGCGTACTCGATGCGCTGGCGCGGCAGATGGGAAAGCTCTAGTGAAGGTGGTCGTCGTCAACTGGCAGGATCGTGAAAACCCTCACGCGGGCGGCGCCGAGATTCACTTGCACGAGATCTTCGGCCGTCTCGTGTCGCGCGGCCATGACGTGAAGCTCCTGTGCAGCGGGTGGCGCGGTTGCTCACCGCGCGCGCGCATCGACGGCATCGACGTCCACCGGGTGGGGGGTCGGTACACGTTCCAGTTCGTCGCTCGCCGCTACTATCGTCGCGTGCTGGCCGCGGGGGCGCCCGACGTGCTCGTCGAGGACATCAACAAGGTGCCGCTCTGGACGCCGCGCTGGGGCGCGACGCGCACGGTCGCGCTGGTTCCTCATCTCTTCGGGACGACCGCGTTCACCGAGGTGTCAGCGCCGCTTGCGTGCGCGGTGTGGCTGCAGGAGCGGCCGATCGGCCGCGTGTACCGCGGCGTGCCATTCGAGGCGATCAGTGAGAGCACCGCGGATGATCTTGTGGCGCGGGGGATTCCGAGATCGCGCATCGTCGTCATCCATCCGGGCATCGATACCGAGGCGTACACGCCAGCTGCGTCGGAGCGCTCGCCCGTTCCGCTCGTTGCTTACCTGGGGCGCCTCAAGCGATACAAGCGCGTGGACCTCGTGATACGCGCGTTCGCGGCCATGCAACATCCCACCGCGCAGCTGGCGATCGCCGGCACCGGGGACCATCGTCCGGCGCTCGAGCGCCTGGCCTCCTCGCTTGACCTCGGCGATCGTGTGAAGTTTCTTGGGTTCATCTCCGAGGCGCAGAAAGTCGCGCTGCTCAGGAGTGCGTGGGTGCTTGCGTTCACGTCGCCGAAAGAGGGGTGGGGGATCACGAATCTCGAGGCAGCCGCATGCGCCACGCCGGTCGTTGCGTCAAGCTCGCCCGGGTTGCGGGAATCGGTTCGCGACGGCGAGACGGGTTTTCTCGT
>JANWLO010000197.1 GCA_025450815.1 Gemmatimonadaceae bacterium | reverse complement strand
TGCTCGATCGGCTGATGGGTCGGCCCGTCTTCGCCGAGCGCGAGGCTGTCGTGCGTCCAGACATAGATCACGCGCGCCTGACTCAGCGCCGCGAGCCGAATGCTCGGCCGCATATAGTCGGAGAACGTCAGGAACGTTGCGCCGAAGGGAATCACCCCGCCATGATGCGCCATCCCCGTGAGGATCGCCGTCATCGCGTGCTCGCGGATGCCGAAGTGGATGTTTCGTCCCGCATAACCCCACTCACCGCCAGCCGCACCCTGCGTGGGTGGAGTCTGTCCCCCTTCCGGCACGCGCGCACTCTGAAAATCACCCTTCTCCTTCATCATGGTGCGCGTGGACGGATCGAGATCGGCCGATCCACCCACGAGATTCGGAACGGATTCGGCGATCACCGCGATTGCTCTTGCTCCGGCATCGCGCGTGGCCATCTCGCCGTCCTTTGGCGTGATCACGGGGAGCTTCGCATCCCACTGCGGCGGGAGCTCGCCTGCCATCGCGCGATCGAAGTCACGAGCGAGGTCGCCATGCTCCGCGCGATACCCATCCATCAGCCGCTGCCACTCCGCCTGCAACTCCTCACCGCGCGTGCGAACCTTCGCGAACTCCTGCTTCGCTTCGTCGGGAACGAGAAACTCCGCGTCTTCCGGCCAACCGTAGGCGCGCTTCGTTAGCCGAGTCTCATTCTTGCCGAGCGGCTCGCCATGGGCCTGGAAGGTGTCGACCTTGTTCGGACTGCCGAAACCAATGTGCGTGCGCGCCACGATCAGCGAGGGATGAGCTTCGTCGGCGCGCGCCGCAGTGAGTGCCGCGTCGACAGCGCCAACATCCATCCCGTCAATCTCCTGCACCTGCCAACCGTAAGCGGCGAATCGCGCGCCGACATCTTCCGAGAATGTGACGTTCGTCGTGGCAGACAGCGTGATCTGATTCGCGTCGTAGAGTACGATGAGCCGTCCAAGGTGCAGATCGCCTGCGAGCGACGCCGCCTCCGCCGACACGCCTTCCATCAAGTCGCCATCGCTGGCGATGACGTACGTGTGATGGTCGACGATCCTCTGGTTCGGCCGATTGAACGTCGCGGCGAGCCACCGCTCCGCCATCGCCAGGCCTACCGCGTTTCCGAATCCCTGTCCGAGCGGACCGGTGGTGACCTCCACTCCCGGAGTGACGCCGAATTCCGGATGCCCCGGCGTCTTGCTCCCCCACTGCCGGAAGTGTTGAAGATCGTCGATCGTGAGACCGTAGCCCGTGAGATACAGGAGACTGTACAGCAACGCGCTACCGTGCCCCGCGGACAGTACAAATCGATCGCGATTGCTCCACTCCGGATTTGCCGGGTCGTACCGCATGTGGCGCGTCCAGAGAACATACGCCATGGGTGCAGCTCCCATTGGCAATCCCGGATGACCGGAGTTCGCGCGCTCCACCGCATCGATGCTGAGAGTGCGGATGGTGTTGATGCAGATATCATCGAGCGTTCCGAGCGGCACCGTCATGTCGCGCTGTGCTCGAGCGTACGGCTCTTGGTCGATACGCGATCGAGAAGGTCCTTCCATGATTTGTCGAACGATTCGGTGCCCTCGCGTTGCAGCTGCGCCGCGAGTGCGGCGTCATCGATGCCCGCGCGCGCGAACTCCGCGATCACCGACTCGGCGTCGCCGCCGTCGACCGGCATCACTCCATCCACGCGCCCGTGGTCCGCAAAGCTCGCGAGGGTCTTGTCCGGTATCGTGTTGATCGTATCCGGAGCCGCAAGCTCCTCGATGTACATCGTGTCCGGCGCATTCGGATCCTTCGTGCCGGTGCTCGCCCACAGGAGGCGCTGCGCGCTCGCACCCGCCGCGGCGAGCGCCTGCCAGCGCGGCGACGCCAGCAGCTTGCGGTATTCTCGGTAGGTGCGCTTCGCTACCGCGATCCCAAGCCGATTCCGAAGCGCTGGCGGTATTTTATTCTGCACCGCCACATCCCACCGGCTCACGAAGAGCGATGCCACGGAATGGATGCGCGGGTCCAGTCCCGCCGCAAGGCGACGCTCGATTCCGCGCATGTAGCCCTCCGCGGCGGCGATGTACTGCGCGGCCGAGAAGAGGAGCGTCACGTTGATCGGCACGCCTCGGAAGATCGACTCCTCGATTGCCGGAACGCCCTCAGCCGTGCCCGGAATCTTGATGAACAGGTTGGGACGCTGTGCTTCGCGCTGCAGCTCGACTGCCGCCCGGATGGTGCTCGCAGTGTCGTTGGCGAGGAGCGGCGATACCTCCAGCGATGCCCAACCATCCGCACCGCTCGTGGCGTCGTGCACGGGGCGAAACAGATCGGCGGCCTGCCTGAGATCCTCGATCGCAAGCTGGAAGAACAGCGCCTCCCCCGAAAGACCCTCTGCGGCGTGCCGTCGAATGGCATCATCGTAGAGGTCTCCCTTCTCCAGCGCGTGGAGAAAGATCGTGGGATTGGATGTCAGTCCGGTCACCGACAGATCGTCGATGTAGCGCCGAAGCGTGCCGTCGAGCAGAATCCCGCGCGTGATGTTGTCGAGCCAGAGGCTCTGACCCAGGTCGTGCAGCTGTCGTGTCGCGTTCACAACCACTCCTATTGCAATCCTCCTGCCGTCGCAGCCCCGGCGAATGCGGATCGCTCGAACGTGATGAGGTCGCCGATTAGCTCCACCGCGAGATCAGCGGGTGGATAGGCGGCGAGGAGTTTGGCGTCGGTTGCGTAATGACCCTGGCGCGGAAACACCGTCGTTAGACGATCGCGCCACTCTGCTTTCATCTTTGCCAGGATGCGCACCTTGTCATCTATCATGACGTAGTGCCGCGCCGGATACGCGGCGGCGACGGCGTCGAGCATCTCCTCCTTGTGAATATAAATCAGAACGCGCCCCTCTACGGCGTCCCACAGCCCCGAGCGCTCGACTTTGCGCGGCTGAAACACCACATCGCCATCGGAGAGGATCACGGTCAACCCGATCGTACTCAGATGGCGGATCACGTCGAGGGCGTGAGGATACAGACGATCCGCGAACGGATAGTCCACGAGGAATGACGACATCGACAGCAGTCGCGTGTCGCGAACGTGGCGCAGGCGATATACCTGAAGCGCGCCGAGATAGTCCGCATAGCCGAGTTCGGCGCGCCTCTCTTCGAAGATCACCCAATACCGGTCTCGACATTCCGGGCCGAACTCGCGCGCGAGGTGGTCGCTGAGGTCATCCTGCACGCGATCGTTGTCGAGCAGCGTGTTGTCGCAATCGAGAAGAAAGACGATACCGTGGAGCTCGCTCATTCGCTCGTTCCCGACTCCGTGGGATTGTGCCACGTGCCGTTTGCTCCGAGCAGCGAATCCGCGGCTTTCGGTCCCCACGTGTCGCAGCGATATGGCAGGGCCTTCCGATGATTCCTGAGCACCGGATCGATCGCTATCCAAGCCGCCTCGACAGCATCCTCGCGCGTGAACAGCGCTCCATCCCCGATCATGGCGTCACTCAGCAATCGTTCGTAGGGCGCTTCCGCGCCGAGCAACTCCTCGCACATGTAGAGCTCTTCCTGGTCTCCAATGAACTCCTTTCCCGGGCGCTTCACTCGAGCAGCGAGCGCAACGGCGGCGTGGGGAGAGAGATGAAAGCGAAAATAGTTCGCGGGTCCCGTTAGCGGTGCGGAGTCGGCGAACAGCTGTGCCGGTGGCGGCTTGAGCTCCACCATCACCTCGGTGGCCGTGACCGGAAGGCACTTACCGGATCGCAGATACCACGGTACGCCATTCCAGCGCCAGGAATCGATGTGGAGGCGCACAGCGCAGAATGTCTCGACGTCGGAATCGCGCGCGACGTGAGGCTCCCGCTTGTACCCGGTGTACTGTCCGCGGATCAGATCCCGGCGAGTGAGCGGGCGCATGGACTGGAGCACCTTTGCCTTTTCGGTGTGCACCGCTCCGTAACCTCTAAACGCGGGCGGCTCCATTGCCAGAAGAGAGACAATCTGAAAAAGATGGTTTTGAACCACATCGCGAAGACAGCCAGCACTCTCGTAGAATGCGCCGCGCCCGTTCACTCCGAACTCCTCGGCGAGCGTGATCTGCACGCTCGAGATGTAGTTGCGATTCCAGATCGGCTCGAGGAAGGAATTCGCGAAACGGAAGTAGAGGATGTTCATGATCGCCTCCTTCCCCAGATAGTGATCGATCCGGAAGATGGAGTCCTCGGGAAACACCGCGCGCGCGACCGCATTGAGCTCGCGCGCCGATGCGAGGTCGCGACCAAACGGTTTCTCCACGATCACGCGCGCGTTCCGCGCCAGGCCGGCGTCGCCAAGCCCCTGAATCACGGTTTCGAACAACGCGGGCGGAATTGCGAGATAGTGCGCGGGACGACGTGATTTCCCGAGCGCGAACTTGAGCGTCTGAAATGTCTTCGGGTCGTTGTAGTCTCCCGATACGTATTGAAACAGCGAGAGAAGAACGCGCAACGTGCGCCGATTGATCGTCATCCCCGAGTGCCTGAGACTGTCCGTCACTCGTTTTCGGAGTTGACCTATGCTCCACGGCGATGCGGCCACGCCGATCACTGGCACGGTGAGCACTCCGCGCTTGACCATCGAGTAGAGCGCGGGAAAGATCTGCTTGTGCGCAAGGTCGCCCGTGACCCCGAAGAGCACGAGCGCATCGGATGGAGCAGGCCGGCCATTCATGTGGTTCATGTCGAGCTCCAGGCGTCATTGAGCGACTGCGGGTTCACTGGGAAGCGCCAGCGGTTACCGTTGCGAGCGCGGCATCGACGATCGCCTGCGCCTCTTCGAGAATCTGTTTCAATTGAGCTTCTCCGCGAAAGCTCTCTCCGTAGATCTTGTAGATGTCCTCGGTCCCCGACGGTCGCGCCGCGAACCATCCGGATTCGGTGGAAACCTTCACTCCGCCAATCGGTGCGCCGTTTCCCGGAGCCTTGGTGATGATGCTGAGGATCTTCTCCCCCGCGAGATCGTCGCACCTCACCTGCGCGGGCGAGAGCGCCGCGAGCACCTTCTTTTGCGCGATGGTAGCGTGCGCCTCCACCCGATCGTAAGCCGGCGCGCCGAACTCGCGCGTGAGATCCGCGTAGAGCTCGTCAGGGTGGCGTTTCGCACGCGCCGTGATCTCCGCGCCGAGCAGTGCCGCGATGATACCGTCCTTGTCCGTGGACCACGCGGTGCCATCGCGACGAAGGAACGACGCGCCGGCGCTCTCCTCGCCGCAGAAGCCGAGCGAGCCGTTGCCGAGTCCGGAGACGAACCACTTGAAGCCCACGGGCACCTCACAGAGTGATCGCCCGCGCTTCTTCGTCACGCGATCGATCATCCAGCTGCTCACCACCGTCTTGCCAACACCGGTTTCCGGTCGCCACTGCGGGCGATGCTGACAGAGGTAGTCGATCGCAACCGCGAGATAATGATTCGGCGGCAGCAGCCCGCCCTTGTGGCCGACAATGCCGAATCGATCGTGGTCGGTATCGCACGCGAACTCGACGTCGAAGTCGTCCTTGAGGTTGACCAGTCGTTGCATGGCGTACGGCGATGACGGATCCATGCGGATGCGTCCATCCCAGTCGAGCGTCATGAATCGAAACGTCTCATCGACGACTTCGCTGACGACGGTGAGATCGAGATGGTAGCGATCGACGATCGCTGGCCAGTAGTGCACGCCGGCCCCGCCGAGCGGATCGACGGCCATGCGGATTCCTGATGTGCGGATCGCCTCCATGTCGAGGACGCTCGCGAGATCGGCAACGTAGCTATTCAGGTAGTCGTGTCGATGCGTGGTCGGCGCGCGAAGCGCGCGCGCGTGCGTCACGCGCTCGACGCCCTTCAGGCCGTGCTCGAGGAGCTCGTTCGCACGCGCCTCGATCCAGCTCGTCACCACCGTGTCCGCTGGTCCGCCATTGGGGGTGTTGTACTTGATCCCTCCGTCTTCGGGCGGATTGTGCGAGGGCGTGATCACAAT
>JANWLO010000196.1 GCA_025450815.1 Gemmatimonadaceae bacterium | reverse complement strand
CTACGCGGGCCAGCCGTACTTCCCTATGAGCGGGACGAATCGCGCCGCCCCGATGTCACGCCGCTCCAGCTCGCCGCCATGCTTCGTGAAAAGCGTCAGAATCTGCTCCTCTCTCTCGCCGATCGGGATCAGCAGCCGCCCCCCTTCCTGCAGCTGTTCGGCCAGGGGCGCCGGCACCGTGGGAGAGCCCGCGGTCACGAGAATCGCATCGTACGGCGAGTACTCGCGCCAACCCAGCGTTCCGTCGCCCGCAAGCAGCGACACGTTCGACGCTCCGGCCGCGCGTATCGCGTCACGCGCCTGGGTTACGAGCGTGCCGACTCGCTCGATGGAGAACACCTGCGACGCCAGGTGCGAGAGCAGCACCGTCTGATAGCCCGAGCCTGTGCCAATCTCCAGCACTCTCTCGTTACCCGTTAGCGCGAGCAGCTCGAGATAGCGCGCGTGAGTGCTCGGCTGCGATATCGTCTGTCCATTGCCGATAGGTAGTGCGCTGTCCTCGTACGCGCGATGCCGCATCCCCGTGGGCACGAAGAGATGACGCGGTGTGAGATCGAAGGCACGCAGTACGGCGAGGTCGCGCACCCCGCGCTCCTGCAGCGCCTCGACGAGCCGCCTCCTGCCTCCGGGCTGCTCTCCGCTCACGGCTCGGTCCACCAGAGCTTCGCCTCGTCGAGCATGCGGAGGTGCGTGAGATCGAGCGTGAGTGGGGTGACGGAGATGAAGCCGTCCGCCACCGCGCGAAAATCGGAATCCGCCGCTCCGCTCCACGACGCGGAGCCGCCGCCGATCCAGAAGATCTCTCGCTTGCGCGGATCCTGCATCTTCATGAGCGAATCGGAATACACGCGCCGCCCTAGCCTCGTGAGCTTCACGCCGCGAATCTCGCTCGCGCGTCGCGCCGGCATGTTGACGTTGAGCAGCGTGTCGCGCGGCATCGGGAGTGCAGTGAGATGCCGCAGCAGCGCCGCCACCGCCGGGATCTGATCGGTGAGCAGCTGCGGATCCGCCTTGAGCTCTCCACCCGCGAACGACAGCGCGATGGCAGGCACGCCGAGCGTCACGCCCTCCATCGCGGCGGCTACCGTGCCGGAGTACAGCACATCCTCGCCCATGTTCTGGCCATGGTTGATGCCGCTCAACACGAAGTCCGGGCGCGTGGGCATGAGCGCCTCCACCGCGAGCATCACGCAATCGGTGGGTGTTCCGTCCACCTGCCACCGATCGTCGCCGCGCGCCACGGGACGAATGGGATGATGCAGCGTGAGCGAGTGGCTCGTCGCGCTCTGCTCGCGATCCGGCGCCACTACGGTGACCTCGCCGAGCGAGAGCGCGGCGCGCACGAGGCAGTCGAGCCCGTGCGCGAGGTAGCCGTCGTCGTTCGTGCAGAGCAGCCGCATCACCCTCTCCGCGGCGAGCGGTAGCGCCAGATCGCGCGCACCACGCGCATCGAGTCACTCCACTGACGAAAGTGGCTCGGTACGCCGTACACGGTGGGCACGCTTACGCTCGCGATGGAGTATCCGGCTCGTGCCGCCTCGATGAGAAACTCGGTCTCGTATTCGTAGCGATCTCCTTCCGCGTGCACCCGCTCGAGCACGATGCGACGCATCGCACGATAGCCGGACTGCGCGTCGGGCACCGGCGTGCCCACAATCCTGCCCACGGCGGCGCTCGCGAGCGCGTTCGTGATGCGTCGTCGAAAGGGCATCTTCCCTCGCGTGCGCTCGCGCGAGCCGATGGCCATGTCCGCGCTGGATAACGCGTCGAGCAGATCTGGAGCGCGCGCAGGATCGTGCTGGCCATCCGCATCCACGGTCGCCACCGCCCACACCTGCTCGTTGAGCGCGACAGCGAACCCCGCACGCAGCGCAGCGCCCTTGCCGCGATTCGCGGAGTGGCGCACGACGCGATCGCAGCTCGCCAGCGCCACGGCGTGCGTGGGATCGGACGAGCCGTCGTCCACCGCGATCAACAGCACGCCCGGGAGCGATGCGCGCAGTCCGCTCGCGACAGCCGCGAGAGTGGATGCGGCGTTGTAGGCGGGGATCACGCAGGCGATGCCTGTCACGAGCGAGGCGGCTCTCCCGAGAGAATGCTCATGACTTCGCCGAGCTCGTGTTCGATCGACGCGAGCGTATGCACATCGAGCGCTTTGCGTGCGCTCGGCTTGAGCTGTCCCTTCTTCCGGTGCTCGTCGACCTTCTGCCGCGCACCGTCGATCGTGTACTTCTCGACGTACAGCAGATGCTTCACCAGTACCACGAGCTCGACCTCGCGCCGCTGGTACACGCGATTGCCCGACCGATTCTTGGCCGGATTGAGGAACTTGAACTGGCTTTCCCAATAGCGTAGCACGTGCGGCTTGAGTCCCGTGAGCTCGCACACTTCGCCGATAGAGAAGAACTCCTGCACGGGCTCCGCGGTCATGTGTCCCCCTCCGCTCGAAGCTCGCGCCGCATAAGCTCCGCGATCGCGGCGCGCGGTGATTGGTCTTCGAAGAGTATCCGGTAGACTGCGCTCACGATCGGCATCTCGATTCCCTCCCGCGCGGCGAGCGCGCGTGCGCTGTGGGTCGTCATCACGCCCTCTGCCACCGTGTGCCGCTGCGCAAGCGCCTTATCGAGTGAAACGCCCTGCGCGATCTCGACCCCGAGCGAGCGATTGCGGCTCAACGCTCCCGTGCAGGTGAGCACGAGGTCGCCCATGCCAGCAAGTCCCGCGAAGGTGAGCGGCGACGCACCCATGCGCACGCCGAGCCGAGTCATCTCGGCGAGTCCGCGCGTGATCAGCGCCGCGCGCGCGTTGTAGCCCATCCCCAGCCCTTCCGCCATTCCCGTCGCCACCGCGACGACATTCTTGAGCGCGCCGCCAAGCTCGACGCCGATCACATCGTCGTGCGTGTAGACGCGAAACTCATCCCCGCTCAGAGCACGCTGGACCATCTCCGCCGGCGCGGGAGTCGCGCACGCTGCCACGACCGCTGTGGGCTGGCGCGCTACCACCTCCGCCGCGAAACTCGGCCCCGACAGCGCAACCACCGGATGCCCCGGCAGCTGCTCGGCCAGAACGTCGCTCATCACCGCGAGCGATCCGCGCTCGATACCCTTGGTCGCCACGACCAGGGTTGCGTCGCGCTCGATGGCGTGAAGGGCGGAGCCCGCGATGCCGCGGAGGACGTGCGATGGCGTCGCGAACAGCACCAAGTCCGCGCGTACGCACGCCGTGCCGAGTCCCTCGTGCGCGACGATGCCCGGATCCAGCGGCGCGCCCGCGAGGTAACGCGAATTCTCGTGCGCCGTGTTGATCGACTGCACGACCTCCGGCTCGAGCGCCCACAACGACACGTCGTGTCCGTTCCTGGCCATGAGGTCCGCGAGCGCCGTCCCCCACGCGCCAGCACCGACAACGGCGCATCGCATTAGTGTGCCGGCCTCGCGCGACGGAACCGATTCTCCTCGCCCCGCCGTAGCCGTGCGATGTTCGCGCGATGCGTCCAGAACACGAACAGGCAAATCACGGCTGATGCGATCGCGATCGGCGAGCGCGCGCCGTACCGTACGAATACGGCCACCACGAGCGCAACGGAGCTCGTGAGCGACGCCAGCGACACGAAGCCCGAGATGTAGAGCACTATTCCCCACACCGCGATCGAGATCACGGACGGAACCGGCGCGAGCGCGAGGAACACACCGCCGGCAGTGGCGACGCCCTTCCCTCCGCCCTTCCAGAGAAGAAATACGGAGCGCACGTGCCCGACGATCGCCGCGACGCCGAACGCGATCGCCCATAGCTCGGGCGAGCTCGGCGCAAGACGCGGCGGCAGCAGCAGCACAGGCAGCGCGCCCTTTGCCATGTCCAGAATCATCACGACGCTCGCGAGCTTCCATCCCATCACGCGGAATACGTTCGTCGCGCCCAGGTTTCCCGACCCGTGCTGCCTGAGATCGATCCCCATGAAGAGCTTTCCCGCGAGAAACGCGAATGGGATCGAGCCAGCGAGATAGGCGATCAGCAATCCCGCAAAGGGACGCATCTATGCGGCGCGGCTCCGGAGAATGATGCGCAGCGGACTGCCGCTGAATCCCCACGCCTCGCGGAAGCCATTGTGCAGATATCGCACGTAGTGCTCCGGCACGAGATCCGGATGGTTTCCGAATACGGCGATCGTGGGCGGCTCGACCTCGACCTGCGTCGCGTACAACAGTTTCACTTCGCGCCCCGCGGCTTGTGGCGGCTGCAGCCGTGCCGTGAGCTCGCCGAGCGTGGTGTTCACCTGCGAAGTGGAGATGCGCTTCTTGCGCTCTGCGTCAACCTGCAGCACGAGCTCGAGCACTTTCGACACGCGCTGTCCAGTGAGCGCCGACGTGAAGAGGAAAGGGACGAACTTGAGAAAGGGCGCCTTCTCTCCCGCCTCTTTCTGAAACTTCGCCGCAGACTTGTCGGTCTTTTCTTCCTTGATGTCCCACTTGTTCACGACGATGATGAGGCCGCACCCATTTTCCCAGGCGAGCGTCGCGATTTTCAGATCCTGATTCTCGAGCCCCACGACCGCGTCGAGCATGAGCACGCAGATCTGCGCGCGCTCGATCGCGCGTCGCGTGCGAAGCGACGAATAGAACTCGATGCCGTCGTCGATTTTGGACTGGCGGCGCAGCCCCGCGGTGTCGATGAACGTGAGCGTCTGGCCGTGATACTGCATCGGCGTGTCGATCGCGTCGCGTGTGGTTCCCGCCTCCGCCGCGACTACCAGCCGCTCCTCGCCCAGCAACCGGTTCACGAGCGATGACTTCCCGACGTTGGGCCGGCCGATCACCGCGATGCGAAGCGCACTATCCTCCTCCACCTCGCGCTCCGGAAATCGCGCGACGACAGCGTCGAGGAGATCGCCCGAGTTCTTGCCGTTCACCGCGGATACCGGAATCGGGTCTCCCGCGCCGAGATTATAGAACTCGTAGAAGTCGGTGGACCTGGGATCGTCCACCTTGTTCGCGACGAGCAGCCACGGCTTGCGCGCGTCGCGCAGAAGATCGACGACGCGATGATCCTGCGGATGAAGGCCGGTCTTCGCGTCGACCACCAGGAGCAGCAGATCCGATTCGGCGATCGCCTGCATCACCTGCTTCTGGATCTCGGCGTCCATCGGGATCGACTGATCGTCGGTGAGCCCTCCGGTGTCAACGAGCCAAAACGCCCGCCCTGCCCACTCCGCGCGCGCGAAGTGCCGGTCGCGCGTGGTGCCGGCCTCCTCGCTGACGATGGCGGAGTCGCTGCCGACGAGCCGGTTGAATAGCGCGGACTTGCCGACGTTCGGACGGCCGACCAGTGCGACGACGGGAATGTTTCCGGATTCGTTCATGCGACCCCCAATGCCTGGAGCTGCTGCGGAGCGCCGCGCAGATCTTCAACTGCCAGGACGTCGAGAAAATCGTAGGACGGGATGAGCGGAATCGGAGACTCGTCTCGCAGCGTCGCGAACGTCAGGTCGTCGAGAAAAAGACCGTCGTCGTTGATCGTCTCGGCGGGGATGAGGGCGACGTCGAGATCGGAGCGTCCCGCGAGCACGCGCCTGATGTCAGCGCCCACGAGCAGGCCCGCTGCGGTTGTCGTGGGGCCGAACAGCGAGTTCTCGGCGACGATCTGCTCGAAGCTCGCGCCCGTTGCACTCTCGAGCTGCAAGAGGAGCTCCGCCATCATCGCCCCGCCCATCGCAACGCCGGTCACGACGCCAATGCGCCGCCCGTCGTGCCG
>JANWLO010000195.1 GCA_025450815.1 Gemmatimonadaceae bacterium | reverse complement strand
TCGCGCGGCGAGGCGACCGTCGCCCGCTCGCGGCGCTGGGGTGGATCGCGATCGCGTTTCTCCCCGCGTCGAACCTGCTGGTGCCCACGGGTCAGCTGTTGGCGGAGCGCACGCTGTATCTGCCGAGCGTGGGGGTGGCGCTCCTGGCAGCGTGGGGGATCGACAGGCTCTACGCGTCGGCGCGCTCGCTGGGCGGCAACCTCGCGGCACAGCTGGCGACCGGGATTCCGGCAGCGGCGATCGTGGCGGGCGGACTGCTGGTGGCGTACCCGTCGGTGATTCCGTGGCAGGACAACTACACGCTCTTCCTGTGGGGGATTCAGACGGCGCCGCTGGCGTCTCGTCCCTGGCAGCTCATGGGCGACCTGTACGCGGAGAAGGGTGATCACCACAAGGCGATCAAGTATCTGCAGCGCGCGCACGCTCTCGAGCCGAAGAACGATAATATCGTCTTCTTCTACTCGAAGGAGCTGCATGCGATCGGCGCGTACGAGGGCGAGCTGGCGATGCTGCGCGATGCGGCGAATGAGAACCCGACGTCCGAGCAGACGTGGGTGATGTATCTGGTTGCGCTGGGCACCAGGCGAGGCTCGGACTCGGTGCTGGCGGAGCTCGCACGTGTTCCGGCGCACGATTCCGCGAGCATCAACTGGCATGCGGTGATGAAGGGAGAGGCGTACTATCACAAGGACATGCCCGACTCCTCGATCGCCACGTATCGTGCGACGCTCGCCGTGCAGCCACACGCCGGCAATCTGCACTACCTGCTGGCGAGCCTGCTGCGGGAGAGGGGCGACCTTTCGGGGGCGAGCGCGGAGCTCGCGATCGCGGACTCGCTCAAGGGCGCGCGGCCGGAGGCGCTGTTGCGAATGCATTCGGAGATCGCGTTGGCACGGGGTGACAGTGCTGCGGCGCGGAAGGCGATCAGTCAGGCGATCCGGCTCGCACCGCTGGACACGTCGCTGGTGGATTTCCAGCGAACGTTGGGGCGGGCGAGCTAACCTGATCCCCGCTCACGGCGCGCCTGCGTGGCGCGCGGTGAGCACGTTCGCCACCCGCTCCGCCAGCACGTCGCGCGGCGAGACGTGGATCGCCACGAGGTTTCCCGACACGATGTAGCGCGGGCTATTCGCGTTCGGCACGGCCGGCGGCATCGTGTCGAGCGACGCCGTCTCGCGCTTGCGATCCGCGGCGGTGGGGAAGAGGTAGAGCTCGAGCGAGCGCCCGCTCACGTTGAGCAGGAATCCGGGCGAGCTGATCCCTGGGTGGTGGACCACGCGATCGCTGTCGACGACGACTAGCCCCGCCTCATCGAGACGCTTCACCACCTCTCCCCTGGTCCACTCGTCGGTCTCCGAGGCCTGCGCGACCTCTGCGCCCGCAGTGCGCGCGGAGTCAGGAGAAGCGGCGCGCTTCGCGGCGGGGGAGTCGTGCGCGCCGCACGCGAGTGCGAGCAACGACAGGAGAATCGCGCTCCAACTCGAGCCAGCCCGGGCGACAGTTCCCAAATTGTTCCGTCTTGTCCGCCAAGTCCGTTTCATCCGTTTTTCATATTGTTTACGCCAGCCCGAACGGCAGTTCTCTAAACTCCGCCCGCAACCAGTGGAAACGCTCACACGGCCTTCACCTCCGTCACGAGCCGCGACAGCGACGTCTTCGCGTCGCCGAACAGTAGCGTCGTCTTGTCGTCGTAGAACAGCTCGTTCTCGATGCCGGCGAATCCCGGATTCATGCTGCGCTTGAGGACGATGATGCTCTGCGCCTTGTCGGCGTTGAGAATCGGCATTCCGTAAATCGGACTCGACTTGTCGTTGCGCGCGGCGGGGTTCACGACGTCGTTCGCGCCAATCACCAGCGCAACGTCCGCGCGCTCGAACTCGCCGTTGATCTCCTCCATGTCGTACAACCTGTCGTACGGCACGTTTGCCTCGGCTAGAAGCACGTTCATGTGTCCCGGCATCCGGCCCGCAACCGGGTGGATCGCGTACTTCACCTCACCTCCCTTCTTTTCGATGAGCTCAGCGAGCTCGCGCACCTGGTGCTGCGCCTGCGCCACCGCCATCCCGTAGCCGGGAACGACGATCACGAGCTTGGCGTAAGCGAGCTGGATCGCTGCATCTTCGGCGCTGATCGACCGCACGGTGAGCCCCGTCGCGGTTTTCGCGGAGACCGTGGGCGCAGCGCCGAACGCGCCGAAGATGACGTTGTTGAACGAGCGGTTCATCGCCTTGCTCATCACGATCGAGAGGATGAACCCCGATGCGCCGTCGAGCGCGCCCGCGATGATCAGCACGTTGTTCCCGATCGCGAATCCCGTCGCCGCGCTCGCGAGCCCCGCGTACGAGTTGAGCAGCGAGATCACCACCGGCATGTCGGCGCCTCCAATCGGGAGCACCATGAAGATTCCGATCAGGAGCGCGAGCGCGATCATCGCGTAGAACACCAGCGCGTTTCCCGGATTCACGATCAGGTAGATGAACATGATGAGCGTCACGCCGAAGAGCGTGATGTTCACCGCATTCTGCCCCTTGTACGTCACCGAACGGCCGGTGATGATCCCCTGCAGCTTCCCGAACGCCATGAAGCTGCCCGTCACGGTGAGCGAGCCGAAGAGCACCTCGAATCCGATCGCCGAGATTTTCGCCGTGCCGAGCGAGGCGCCGTGCAGCCAGTACTCGGCGACGCCAACCAGCGTCGCTGCGAGCGCGCCGACCATGTGCGAGATCGCGATGCGTTGCGGCATCGCCGTCATCGGCACCTCGGTGCCCATCGGGATGCCGATGATGGTGCCGAGGATGAGACCGTAGGCGATCCAGTCGTAACGAACGATCTCGTGCTGCACGAGCGTGCCAATGATGGCGAGCAGCATGCCGACCGCCGCGTACTGCATTCCCCGTCGCGCGGTATCCGGCTTGGTCAGGCTCCGGAGACCGAGGATGAAGAGGACGGATGCTACGAGGTAGGTGACCTGAGTGAAGGTCTCTCGCACTATCGTTTACCGCTCTCTGGCGGTGCACCGCTCGCCTTCGCCTCTTTGCTCGCCGGCGCCGGATCGCGCTTGAACATCTTGAGCATGCGATCGGTGATCACGAATCCGCCCACGACGTTGATCGTCGCCGCAGTGACGGCCGCGAAGCCTAGTATCGTGCTCACGCTACCGCGGTTCGAGCCGGCCGCGACGAGCGAGCCTACTAGCGAGATCGCCGAGATCGCGTTCGTGGCCGACATGAGCGGCGTGTGCAACAGCGGCGGCACGCGCGTGATGATCTGATAGCCGACGAACGCCGCGAGCACGAAGACGTACAGCTGAATGAAGGACGTCGGATTCATAACACCGCTCCATCGTGAGTAACGACCATGGCCTTCGTGATCTCGTCGCTGAGGTCGATCGTGAGCGTGTTGTCCTTGATGAGATGCTGCAGCAGCGTGAGCACGTTGCGGCTCAGCATCTGCGACGCGTGGAACGGCACGGTGCTCGGAAGGTTTACCGCGCCGATGATGCTGACGCCGTTCACGACGATCGTCTCGCCCGGCTTCGTGAGCTCGCAGTTCCCGCCCGCCTCCGCGGCGAGATCGACGATCACGGAGCCGGGCCGCATCGACTCCACCATCGCGCGCGTGATCAGCACCGGAGCCGCGCGCCCCGGGATGAGGGCGGTCGTCACGACGAGGTCCTGGTCCACGATGTGGCGCGCGATGGCGGCCAGGGTGCGCTCGCGCTCGTCCTCCCCCTGCGCGCGTGCGTAGCCGCCCTTGGTCTCGGCGTCCGGCGACACGAGGTCCGATGCGACGAATGTTGCGCCGAGGCTCATCACCTGCTCCCTGGCGGCGGCGCGCACGTCGAACGCGGAGACGACGGCGCCGAGCCGGCGCGCGGTCGCGATTGCCTGGAGTCCCGCCACTCCGGCGCCGATCACGAACGCGCGCGCGGGCGGAATGCTCCCCGCAGCGGTGGTGAGCGAAGGCAAAAACTTCGGCAGCGCCGCGGCGCCGATGAGCACCGCCTTGTATCCGGAGACCGTGCTCTGCGACGAAAGCATGTCCATCGACTGCGCGCGAGTGATGCGCGGCACGCGTTCGAGCGCGAAGGCGGTGATGCGCCTCGCGGCGAGCGCCGTGAGCAGCCCGGCGCTGCTCGCCGCTGGCATCGACGAAATGAGGACGCTGCCCTCGGGGAGCAGCCGGCTCTCGTCGAGCGAGGGCGGCTGCACGCGAAGGACGATGTCGGACTTCGCGTACAGCGATGTCGCGTCGCCGATCATCGTAGCGCCCGCCTTCTCGAACGTGGCGTCTGGGAATCCCGCCGCCGCGCCCGCGCCGCGTTCCACCAGGATCGCGGCGCCCCCCTTCACGAGCTTCGCGACGCTGTCGGGGCCGAGCGCGACGCGATGCTCGCCGTCGCTACGCTCTTTCGCGACACCGATGTTCATGTCGCGACCACGCGACGCGAACTGCATTTCCCCGCACTTGGCACCTTCGTCGCTCTCATCATATGTCTCATCCGCCTGAGCCGCGCTTACGCTACCGCGACTTGCGACCGCTGACAAGAAGGTCGATTGGACACAACCGGCCGGCCGGTGGGTGCGCGATGGCGTCGCGCTCGCCATCATTGGTGAGCCTTGGCCACCATCCATGACGTCACACGCGTTCGATACTCCGAGCTCCGACCCTGCGCCGCCGTACTTTCCCGTCGCCCGCCACAAGCTCATCGTCATGTCGCTCGCGACGCTGTCGACGTATCAGCTGTACTGGTTCTACCGGAATTTCGAGATGATGGCCGCGCGCAAGAAGGAGAACGGGTCCACGTTCTGGCGTGCTCTCTTCGCGCCGATCACGGCGCAGGGACTTTTTGCGCAGGTGCGACTCGATGCGCGCTCGCGATTCATCACGGTGGGGTGGAGCGCAGGCGGGCTCGCGGTGATCTACTTCGTACTCAACATCGCGTGCTTCCTGTCGTATCCGTGGTGGCTGCTGGCCCTCGCGAGCGTATTTGCGGTGCTGCCGGTACACGCGACCGCGCAGGCGGTGAACGCGATCGAGGCGCCGAAGGCCTCGCCGAACGATGTCTATTCCGCGTGGAACGTCGTTGCAATCGTGGTTGGCATCGCGCTCACGATCGCCGGCATCTACGCCACGCGGCAGGTCGATCTGCTCTTTCAGCAGCTGGAAAGTCAGCTGTGATGGGTCGCGCGCGCGTCGCGTGGCTGATCGGGCTCGCCACGATGGCGGCGTGCGCGCGTCGCCCCGACGCAGACATCGTCTTTCGCGACGGTCCGGTGTACACCGTCGACTCGTTGCATCCGCACGCGACCGCTGTCGCGGTTACCGGCACGCGCATCGTCTACGTGGGCGACTATGCCGGCGCGGCGCGGTTCATCGGACCATCCACGAGGATCGTCGAGCTGCGCGGGCGCATGCTCCTTCCCGCCTTTCACGACTCGCACGTGCATCCCGTCACGGCGGGCATGCGAATGACCGAGTGCGCGCTCGATGACCTGACGTCCGCGGCGCAGGTAGCCGATTCGATCTCGCGTTGCGCGCGCGAGCATCCCGGCGATACGTGGTTTCGCGGGCACGGGTGGCAGCTGCCGGTGTTCCCGCACGCCAATCCCGGGCGCGCGCTACTCGACAGTCTCGTCCCCAACCGGCCGGCGTACGTGCGCGCGGCCGACGGGCATTCCGCGTGGGTGAACTCGCGCGCGCTCGCGCTCGCGCACGTGAGCTTTGCCACGCCGGATCCGCCGGACGGGCGCATCGAGCGAGACGCCCGGGGAAATCCTTCAGGCACGTTGCGCGAAGGCGCTACCGACCTCGTCTCGTCGATACTTCCTCCAGTGACGCTCGCCGATCGCGTCGCTGGGCTCGAGCGCGCGCTCCGCCTCGCGAACTCGCTCGGCATCGTCGCGCTGCAGGAGGCGGACGCCGACAGCGACATCCTCGCGGCGTACCGCACGCTGGATCACCGGCACACGCTCACCGCGCGCGTCGTCGCCTCCATCCACGTGGACCCCGCCGCCGGCGTCGCGCAGATCCAGGAGATGCGCAACCTCCGCGCGTACTTCGCGGGCAACCGCGTTCGCGCCACTTCGGCCAAGATCTTTGCCGACGGCGTGATCGAGTCTCACACGGCGGCGTTGCTCGAGCCCTATGCGGACACGCACACTCGCGGCCCCGCGAATCTCTCACCCGGCGCGTTCGACACGCTGGTGACGGCGCTCGACCACGCGGGATTCCAGGTGCACGTGCACGCGATCGGCGACCGCGCCGTACACATGGCGCTCGACGCGATCGCGGCTGCGCAGCTGGCGAACGGCGCGCACGACGCGCGCGATCACATCGCGCATCTGGAGATGGTCGACACGCTCGATCTTCCTCGCTTCAAGGCACTCGGCGTATTCGCGAACTTTCAGGCGCTCTGGGCGTACCGCGACAGCTACATCTCCGATCTCACTGAGCCCGTGCTGGGCGCTGAGCGATCGAGCCGGCTCTATCCGCTGGGGAGCGTGGCGAGGGCGGGTGGCACCATCGTGGGCGGGAGTGACTGGGGGGTGACGTCGCTCAATCCGCTGGAGGCGATCGAGGTGGGAGTGACGCGCCGCGCGCCGGGCTCGCCGGCCGGCGAGCCGTGGCTCCCCCGGGAGCGTGTGTCGCTCGCGCAAATGATCGCCGCCTACACGATCGAAGGTGCGCGACTCGCCTTCGACGAGCGCACCACGGGCTCAATCGAGGTCGGGAAGGCCGCCGACCTCATCGTGCTCGACCGCGACCTGTTCGCGATTCCGCCGGAGCAAATCTCTCGCGCGCACGTGCTCCTCACCCTGCTCGACGGACACGAAGTCTATGGCGATCCGAGCCTCCGCTAACGCGCCGGCGCACGACCCCCATGCGGCTCTTCGCTATTCCGATTATCGCTACTTTCTCGCAGGACGGCTCGCAGGGGTGGTCGGCTCGCAGATGATCGACGTCGCGATTGGCTGGGAGCTCTACGAGCGCACGCACCGCGCACTCGCGCTCGGACTGGTGGGACTCGTACAGGTGGTGCCGATCATCCTTCTCGCGCTTCCGGCCGGCCACGTGGCTGACCGCTTCGATCGCAAGCGCATCGCCATTGCCACGCTCGGCCTGCTCATCGCTTGCTCGCTCGCGCTCGCCGCAATCTCGTTCACGGTCGCGCCGGTGCCGCTCGTCTACCTGACGCTCTTCGGCATCGGCGTCGGCCTCGCGTTCCACCGACCCGCAATCGCGGCGCTGCTGCCGCAACTGGTGCCGGCGGAGCATTTCGCGAATGCGGTGACGTGGAACAGCGTCGGTTGGCAGCTCGCGAGCGTCGCCGGCCCCGCGGTGGGCGGGATGATCATCGCTTGGCGACATCACGCGGGCACGGTGTACGTCCTGGACGCCGCGCTGATGGTCGTGTTCGTGTTCTGCCTGAGCAGAATTCGCGGGCAGCAGGTTGCGCGCGCCCGAAAGGAAGTCACGCTGCGATCGCTTCTTGGTGGAGTGCGCTTCGTCTGGCAGACGAAGGTAATTCTCGCGGCGATCACACTCGATCTGTTCGCCGTGCTCTTCGGAGGCGCGACGACGCTGCTTCCCATCTACGCGAAGGATATTTTGCACGTGGGCGCCGAGGGGTTTGGATGGCTGAGGGCGGCGCCGTCCATCGGCGCCGTGCTCATGGCGCTCTCGCTCACGAGGCGCGCGCCAATGCAACGCGCGGGACGCTCGCTGCTGTTCGCGGTGGCCGGCTTCGGACTGGCCATGATCGTCTTCGGACTGTCCAGGTCATTCGCGCTCTCGATCGCGATGCTCGTGCTCGCGGGCGGCTTCGACATGGTGAGCGTGGTCGTGCGGCAAACGCTCGTGCAGCTGCGCACGCCCGACGAGATGCGCGGGCGCGTGTCCGCGGTGAACAGTGTGTTCATCGACACGTCGAACGAGATGGGCGGATTCGAGTCGGGGGCGAGCGCGGCACTCCTCGGCCCAGTAGTATCCGTGGTTGGCGGCGGCATCATCACCGTCGCCGTGGTGGGAGTGATCGCGCTCGTGTGGCCGGAGCTGCGCCAAATGCGCGGGCTCGCGGAGCTGGTCCCCAATTCTTCACCGGCGGAGGGATGATGAAATTTCTCATGCGCACTTTGGTCACCGCGGTCGCGCTCTGGGCGGCGACGCGGCTGGTCAGCGGGATCACCTTTCACGGCAGCTTCCTCGCGCTTGCGTGCGTCGCGATCGTGTTCGGCCTGCTGAACGCCTTCGTACGGCCCATCCTCACCTTTCTGTCGTTTCCGCTGCTCATCGTGACGCTGGGATTCTTCATCTTCGTGCTGAACGCTCTGATGCTCATGCTCACGAGCGGACTCGCTTCCCGGTTCGGGCTCGACTTTCACGTAAGCGGCTTCCGCGCAGCATTCTGGGGCGCGATCGTGGTGAGTATCGTGAGCTTCCTCCTTTCGATCTTTATTCGCGGCGACGGGAAGGAAGAAGCGCGCTGACCGCCTGCCGGTCGCGCGTGGCCTGGACCGTGCGTTGGCGCGACGCATGAAGATCTTAACGCGTCGCCAGGATCGCCGGCTCGAGAACCGCCCAAAGAAGAACACCCACACAAAGCGACCGCGCGGGGTTGCCGCATTTCTGGGCGATCTCGGGCCGGGGCTCGTTACCGGCGCCGCAGACGACGATCCGTCGGGGATCTCCACGTATTCGCAGGCGGGAGCCGCCTTCGGATACGGACTGCTCTGGACGGCGATTCTGAGCTTCCCGCTCATGCTCGCAATACAGCTCATGTGCGCGCGGCTCGGTCTCGTCACGCGCCGCGGGCTCGCGTCCGTGTTGCGGAAATACTACTCGCCGTGGCTGCTCTGGTTCGCCTGTCTGCTGCTGCTCGTGGGTAACACGATCAACATTGCCGCCGATCTCTCCGGCATGGCGGCCGGTGCGGAGCTGCTCTCCGGCATCCCGCGCGTCTGGTTCGTCCCCGTGTTCGCGATCGTGATTCTGCTCTTCCTGATGTTCGGCTCCTACTCGATGCTGCTGCGCATCTTCAAGTGGCTCACGCTCGTGCTGTTCGCGTACGTTGCCGCGGCGTTTCTGGCCAAGCCGGCGTGGCGCGAGGTGTTTCGCGGGACGTTCATTCCGCAGATCACGGCGACGAAGGACTATCTCTTCACATTCGTCGCGATCTTCGGGACGACGATCAGTCCCTATCTCTTTTTCTGGCAGGCGGCGCAGGAAGTAGAGGCGGACGAAGCGCTGAATCACGACATCGGCAATCGCCCCAAGCGCGCGATCGAGCGCGAGCTGCGGAGCGCGCGCACCGACGTACTCGCCGGCATGCTCGTGTCGAACGTCGTGATGTACTTCATCATCCTCACGGCCGGCGCGACGCTGCACGCCCACGGGCACACAAACGTGCAGACCGCCGCGGATGCGGCAGCCACGCTCAAACCAGTGGCTGGTAACGCCGCCGCGTTGCTTTTCACGCTCGGCCTGGTAGGGACCGGCCTGCTCGGCGTGCCAGTACTGGCGGGATCCGCAGCGTACGCGATCGCGGAGGCGGCGGCGTGGCGGCGAGGGATGGACGCTCAGCCGCACCAGGCGCGGCACTTTTACACGCTGATCGCGGCTGCGATGCTCATCGGCACCGCGCTCACCTTCTCGCCCATCGATCCGATTCGCCTGCTGCTCTGGTCCGCCGTGATCAACGGATTGCTCGCTCCACCTCTCATCATCATCCTGCTCGTGATCTCCAATAATCGAAAGATCATGGGCGAGCATCGGAACGGGTGGTTCCTCAACGCGGGTGGCACAATCGCGGCGCTCATCATGTCCGGCTCCGCGCTGGCGCTCATCGCGAGCTGGATCGGCTGGATCAGCTAGTAGAGCGCACCGCTCGCACGGCGATTCCGCCATTCTTCGTCTGCAGCACCGTCTCCATGTTGCCGCCGATCTGGCCGTCGAGCCTCGGATCTGCGGAAAGCGCGGTAACGCTCCATCCGGGAAATCGCTCGCGCGCCACGTTCCCGAGCTGCGCGTAGAGATTTCTGAGCGCGTCGCGATCCCCCACGCGCACCCCGTACGGTGGATTCGCCACGATGGCGCCGGCCGTGTCGCCCGCAGGCGGCGTGACGCGCGAGATCACCTTCTCCTCGAACACGATGTCCGCGGCGACGCCCGCACGCTCGGCGTTCGCGCGCGCGGCCGTCACTGCGCCGGCATCGCGATCGGAGCCGAGTATCGGGGCGGGAGCGAACGGGAGGACTTGAGCGCGTGCTTCGTCGATCACGCGGTCCCACGTGGGAGAGTGAAAGCCCGGCCACTCCATGAAGGCGAATCGCCGCGAGAGTCCCGGCGGAATGCGGCGCGCCAGCAGCGCGCCCTCGATCGGGATCGTGCCCGCGCCGCACAGCGGGTCGAGCAGCGGCGTGGCCGGATCCCATCCGCTCGCGAGCACGAGCGCCGCCGCGAGCGTTTCGCGAAGCGGCGCTTTCGCCGTCGCCAGCCGGTAGCCGCGCCGATGGAGCAGCGCGCCGGAGCTGTCGATGCTCACCGTGCAGCGGTCGCGAAAAAGCCGCACGATCACGAGCGGTGCCTCGTCCGTCTCCTCATCATCTTCGGAGCCGGCCGCCACGGTCGGCGCGATGCCGGTCGACTTCTCCATCGCTTCGGCAATGCGCTGCGCGACGGCGCCGGTGTGGTACAGCCGCGATTTGCTCGTCGACACACGCAGCCGTACGGGCTGGCCGGCGCAGAGAAAGCGCGACCACTCGAGGCGGCGGGCGTGTCGCTCGAGCTCGTCGAACAGGCGCGCGTGGAAGTCGCCGACGCGCGCGATGACCCGCGTGGCCGTGCGGAGCCAGAGATTCGAGCGAAAGAGCGCGCTCGAACCGCCGGCGAAAGCGACGCCGCCCACGTCGCTCTTGCCCACTGCGAGACCGAGCGCGCTCATCTCCACTTCGAGCACACGCTCGAGTCCGGGCGCGCAGATAGCGAACAGATCGTAGCGCTCCGCGCGCGGCGCGGGCTTCGATGGCGCGCCTCGTGGCGATCGGCCGCGGGGCACGCGCGCCTTAGCGGCCATTCGACTTGTCGCGCTCGAGCGCCGGCAGTTCGAGGCTCTGCCAGAGATACCACGACGCGACGGATCGATAGGGCGCCCACGGCTTCGCGATCGCGTTCATGCGCTTCGCCGTCGGATCCTTGCGCAGCCGGTACGCTCGCTTGAACGCGTTTCGAATGCCGAGGTCGAGCACGGGCAGAACATCGGGGCGATTGAGCCTGAACATCAGGAACATCTGCGCAGTCCACACGCCGATTCCCTTCACACCCGTGAGGTCGCGAATTACCTCGTCGTCCTCCAGATCGTGCAGGCGCGCGAGAGGAAGCGAGCCGTCCTGAACGTGGCGCGCGAGATCGCGAATGTACGCGATCTTCTGCCGCGACAGTCCGGCCGAGCGCATCGCCGGATCGTCGAGCGCGAGCCAGTGCTCCGGGAGCGGCTGCTCCGCGTGCACGAGCGCAACGACGCGCGAGTGGATGGTGGCCGCAGCCTTGGTGGACAGCTGCTGGCCGATGATCGCGCGCACTAGTGAGTCGAGATGCGAGCCCGCCGCGCGGCTGGTGTACCGGCACGGTCCAACTCGCTCGATGATTGCGCCAAGCACGGGGTCGCTGCGCTTCAGATGGCGAACCGCGGCACGCTGCGAAAACGTGCGGGATGTGTTCGTGTCGTTCACCGCGGAAACTTACTGGCGCCCACGCCCGCGCGCGCCCATTCTATGGAATGCGCAAGCTGGTCAACTACTTTCTGCGCGGGCTCGTCGTCACGGCGCCCGTGGTCATCACGCTCTGGATCTGCTGGGTCGTCTTCCAGCGCATCGATGGGCTGCTGCACCTGTCCATTCCAGGCGCGGGATTCGTCGTCACGGTGGTGGCGATCACGCTCGTCGGCATGATCGCGTCGTCGCTCGTGACTGCCGGTATTGTGTCGGTGATCGAGAGCTCGATCGAGAAGCTTCCGTTCGTACGACTCGTGTATTCGTCCACGCGCGATCTGCTGAACGCATTCGTTGGCGAGAAGCGCCGCTTCGACATTCCGGTGACCGTCTCGCTCGTTGCCGGCGGCGGCACGAAGGTGATCGGCTTCGTCACGCGCGAGTCGCTCGACTCGTTCGGACTTCCCGGATACGTGGCGGTCTACGTTCCGCAGGCGTACGCCTTCGCCGGCCACCTGTTGCTCGTTCCGGCGACGCAGGTGGAGCGAATGGCGGGCGAGAGCGCGGACCTGATGGCGTTCGTGGTCTCGGGCGGAGTCGCGGATGGGGCGAGGCGGGACACTCGTGCGGTGAAGGGGTAAATGCTGGGAGTCTATGAGCCGACAGCTTTGAGTCATGAGCTTGCCTACGTGAGCATCGCGAGGCCGGTCTGGATCGAGAGGCGGAAGGCGGGCCCAAGCTATAAGCCTGTGAGCTGATGGCTTTGAGCCTTGAGCTTGTGCCGATGGCGAGTAGGAAAGGGATGCTCGAGAGGGGCGGTAAGGGCTCAAGTCTCGAGGCTATCGGCTCTCGTGCTATCTGCTTGGGCCCACCGTGCACATCGCGATGCCCGCACGCGTGGCGATGTGGAAGTCAGGCCAAAGCCGCAGCGCTCAGGCCGCCGGCAGCGGCGCGCCGCCGTCCGCCCGCGCATCCCCGCCGAGCTCGCGCGACATCACCTCGAGATCGAAACCCTCCTTCCGCACTCGCAGATCGTAGTACAGCAGCGTCGACACGACCGCTACCAGCGGGTAGATCGCGACGGTGATGACCCCGGCCACGATCTCCGCAATCGTCCTCGTGACCAGCGCTGTCGCAACGCCGAGTGTGACAAAATAGGCGATGAGATAGAGCAGCCACACGAGAGCGAGAGTGAAAAAAACGTGCGCGCCGCAGCTTTCCGAAAGCCTTAGCGAGCGGCCAAACGCCTCCAGAGGACCACTATCCTCCAGCAATACCGCCTGGCTCACCGCGAACGTTCGCAGCATGACGTAAAACAGCGCCCAGAAGGCCACAGGGACGATCACGATGAGGAGCACCTGAAGATGGACAGCCGTGAGGAGCGGAACGGATACCGTCAGCGCGACAGCGAGACTGCCGATGATGAACCACCGGAAGATCGACGCGATGAATACGTACCCGAGCCTGCTCATTCCCTTCCCCAGCGACCGCGAGGGATCCACCGCTCCATCGAGGTACCCATCGGACGCCATGACGATGAGCACAGCATCCGCGATCGTGCTGCACACGATTGCGAGCAGAGAGATAAAGATGGCCGGCCCCGGATGCGACACCATGACGGTTGGATCGCTCAGTGAATCCCGCATCAGCACGCGCAGGATCACCGATGGGGCCATCGCAATCGCCGCAAGAGTGAACAGTTGCGGGTAATAGCGGCGCAGCAGCTGGAAACCCGCATCCACGAGCTCAGTGGCGCGGCGCGGACGAATCTCGATGGCGGGCAAGAGGCCTCTGTGGAGGAAGCGGGCGTGTCGCCTCCGAATCCCCGCCGGAGGCGACTCCACATTGGGCACGCCGTGCCGCGAACGCAAGGCGCCCGCGACGCGGCATGCGCGCGTTACGCCAGCGCCGCGTCCAACTCGATTTTCACGTTGCCCTTGATCGCTTTCGAAACCGGGCATCCATCCTTCGTGGCCTGCGCGATCTTCTTGAAGGCGTCGTTCGCAATCCCCGGTACCGTCGCGCGCACCACGAGCTTCATCGTCGTGATCTTGAAACCCTCGGGCACTTTGTCAATCGTGCACGCCGCCTTCGTCTCCACCTTCGTTGGTGGATGCCCCGCCTGTTCCAGCCCCAGGCTCAACGCCATGCTGTAACAGGCAGCCTCGGCCGCCGCGAGCAGCTCCTCCGGACTCGTTCCCGGCTCCTCGCCAAAGCGCGTACCGAACGAGTACGTCCCGCCGATCTTCCCGCTCGCTCCGGAAAAAGTCCCCTTCCCTTTCTGCAGGCCGCCTTCCCAGGTGGCCGTCGCATTACGTGTCGGCATGACAAGCTCCATTTGAAAGTTCCGCGCGTGTTATTCCGCGCGCACTGCGAAGGCTACCCACGAATGCGCAGCCGGCCAACGCCCGCTCCCCGCTCCGTTCGAGCGCGGTTAGTCTTCTCGCATGACCGATGAAACGGCACCGATTCCCGTTCCCCCCTCGATCGATCGCGTGCTGCGACAGTTTCGCTCGCTCGGCCGTGAGGAGAAAATGCAGGCGCTTTTGTCGTACGCGAAAAAGCTCGAGCCGCTTCCCGATCGATACGCTGCGATCGATCGCACCAATTTCACGATTCCGGAATGCCAGACGCGCGTCGACATCTTCCCCGAGTATCGCGACGGCAAGCTCCACTTCTTCGCCGACGTGAACATCCGCCAGTCGCCGACGATCGCCGCATTTCTCTCGATTCTGTTCTCCGCGATCAACGGTCAGCCGCCGGAGACCACGCTCGCGATTCCATCCGATTTCGTGCGCACCATGATGGAGAACATCGGCCTCGGCGCACGCGAGACAGGGCTCTCGGCAATGGTCACGCGCGTGAAGCGATACGCGACGGAGGCTGAACGCTACGCGGCCTGAAACGGGCATGACCTTCGCGAGCGAAGCCGCGCTCGAGGACGCGCTCTCCGCGCCCTCGCCGGGCACGCTCGACGCATTGCGATCCACCCCCGGCGACATCGTCGTGCTCGGCGCCGCCGGCAAGATGGGCCCCACTCTCGCGCGCATGGCACGACGCACCCTCGATGCACTCGGGCGCCGCGATCGCGTCATCGCCGTCTCGCGATTCTCGCACGCAAGCTCCGAGCGCGCGCTGGCCGATCACGGAATCGAGACGATCAAGTGCGATCTGCTCGATCGGAGCGCGGTCGACGCGCTCCCCAACTCGCCCAACGTGATCTTCATGGCGGGACAGAAGTTCGGCACGAGCGATGCACCCTCCATTACGTGGGCGATGAACGTCGTCGTCCCCGCGATGGTAGTCGAGCGCTACTCTGCGGCGCGCATCGTAGCGTTCTCCACCGGCAACGTCTATCCGCTCACTCCCGTCGCGGCTGGCGGCTCGCGCGAGGGTGACCTCCCCGCTCCGCTGGGCGAGTACGGGATGTCGTGCCTCGGCCGCGAGCGCATCTTCGAGGATGCGTCCGCGCGCCGCGGCACGCGCGTGGCCATCGTGCGCCTCAACTACGCGGTGGATCTCCGCTACGGCGTGCTGGTGGACATCGCGCAGCGCATCGCGCGCGGCGAAACGATCGATTTGCGCATGGGACACGCGAACGTCATCTGGCAGGGCGACGCGAACGACTGGGCGCTGCGCTGTCTCGCGCACGCGAGCGCGCCACCGATCATCGTCAACGTCACCGGACGCGAAACACTCTCCGTACGCGCCGTCGCCGCGCGACTCGGCGAGCTTATGGGCCGCGAGCCGCTGTTCACGGGCACGGAGGCTCCGGACGCGCTGCTCAGCAACGCGTCGCTCGCACACTCGATGTTTGGTGCACCGGTGGTGTCCACAAACACGCTCATCGAGTGGGTGGGCGCGTGGCAGCTCGCCGGACAGCCACTGCTCGGAAAATCCACGCACTTCGAGGAGCGCGCGGGCGCATTCTGACCATGAGCGATCTCCGAAGCCATCTCGCAGCGGGACAGGTGATCCCCGCGCACCCTCTCGCCCTCACGGCGGAGCGCACGCTCGACGAGCGGCACCAGCGCGCACTCACGCGCTACTACGTGGCCGCGGGCGCGGGCGGCATCGCCGTGGGCGTCCACACCACTCAGTTCCGCATCCGCGATCCGCAGCACGGGCTGCTCGCCCCCGTACTGTCGCTCGCAGCCGCGACAGCCACCGAGGCGCTCGGCGCAAACCCGCGGCCATTCATTCGCATCGCGGGCGTGTGCGGGAACACGAAGCAATCGGTCGACGAGGCCCGGCTCGCATCCGATCTCGGATACGACGCGGCACTCGTGAGCCTCGGCGCGCTTCACGACGCGCCCGAAGGGACGCTCGTCGATCACTGCCGCGCGGTCGGCGAGGTGCTGCCGATTTTCGGATTCTATCTGCAGCCCGCCGTGGGTGGCCGCGTGCTGCGCTACGAGTTCTGGCGTGCGCTCGCCGAGCTGCCGGAGGTGATCGCGATCAAGATCGCGCCGTTCAATCGCTACCAGACGCTCGACGTGCTGCGCGCGGTCGCGGACTCCGGCCGCACCGACATCGCGCTCTACACGGGCAACGACGACCAGATCGTGCTGGACCTGCTCACTCCCTTCCCGGCGTTTGGCGACAACCCGCTCGAGCTCCGCATCGTGGGCGGATTGCTGGGACAGTGGTCCGTGTGGACGCACGCAGCTGTGAGGATGCTGGAGGAGATTCGCATGGCGCGTGGCGAGCGCGAGTTCGACGCAGGGTGGCTGCGAAGGGCCGCCGCGATCACGGATGCAACCGGAGCGCTATTTGACGCGCGGCACGCATTCGCGGGATGCATTGCGGGCCTGCACGAGATCCTTCGACGGCAGCGGCTCATGGCCGGACCGTGGTGCCTCGATCCCAACGAGACACTCTCGCACGGCCAGCTCGAGGAGATCGATCGCGTGCTGCGCGTGCATCCCGAGCTCACCGACGATGCGTTCGTCGCCGCCAACGTCGACGAGTGGCTGCGGTAGCGTCACGCCCGTTGCGCCAGCAGCTCCTCGATGCGCCGCAGCCGGTCCGACGTTTCCTTGCGCCAGTATTCGTCGCTCGATGGATGCTTGAGCACGAAGGTGAGCGCGCCGCCCACCTCGAGTCGCGCGCACTCGATCTCGTTCAGATTGTCGATCCCCTGCCGCCGCGCGGCGGACGAGAGCTCGGCGCGCGTGATGAGCTCGCGCTTGAGCGCGTCCTCGATTATTTCGCCGCTCTGAACGAGGATCACCGCGTCCCCCTCGGCCATCGTGTCGATCTTCGGATGCAGAAAGAGATATCGCACGACGACGTAGTTGATCAGGAGCAGCAGCGCGGCGCCAACCAGCCCGCCGGTGATCGAGTTGTCATTGCCGATGATCGCGTTCTGGAGCGTGTTCGAGAGCACGAGCAGCACCACCAGGTCGAATGGATTGAGCTGGCCGAGCTCGCGCTTCCCGGCGAGTCGAAGACCGATGAGAAGGAAGACATACACGATGATCGTGCGGATGACCTTGGCGACAAGCGGCTCGCCCGGCGTGAGCAATTCCGTCAGGAGCGTATGCATGGCGATGCGGGTAGCAGGGTCAGAGGTAAACGACTAGCGTTGATCGTCCAGTGGTGTGGAAGCAAACGCTGGGCGCCCGCCCTGTCGAGGGAGCAACCCAGCGCGTGAACGTGTCCCGCCTCCCGGCCGAAAGCGACTCGGCGGTTCTCGCATCCATTCTCGAGCACGCGCCGGCATCCGTCATCGCGTTCGACGACGAGGGGCGAATCCTGCTCTGGAACGCCGGGGCGGAGCGTCTGCTGGGGTGGAGCGCGACGGAGGTGCTGGGGCACATCGCGCCGTTCGCGCGCGGAGAGCCGGCCACCAACACGCAGCCGCACGACGTAGAACGCGTCACGCGATCGGGCGCGGTGGTGCACCTTTCGGTAACGCGGGAGAGAATCGCGAGCCGCGGCGCGCCCGCGATGACGATCGAGATCGGACGCGACCTGGCCAATCGCCAGCGGTTGGAAGAAAACGTCGTGCAGGGAGTGAAGCTCGAAGCGGTAGCGCGCCTCGCGGGTGGCATCGCGCATGACTTCAACAACGTGCTCGCCGCGATCAGGTGCAGCTGCGAGCTCATCTCCGAGTCGCTCGCGCCCGGCGACGCGCGGGCGGGAGACGTGAGGGCGATCGAGAGCTCGGCCGCGCGCGCGGCGGAGCTCACACGCCAACTGCTGGCGTTCACGCGACAGCAGGTGCTGGTGCCGCTGGTGCTCGATCTGAATGAGGTGCCGCGCGCGGCCGAGCGGATGCTGCTTGGCATCACGGGAAGCGCGATCGGACTCGAGTACGAGCTCGCGGCGATTCCGATTCACGTGCGCGCGGACGCGACGCAGCTGCAGCAGGCGCTCATCCATCTGGTCGTGAATGCGCGTGAGGCCACGCCCGCCGGCGGGCGCGTGACGGTGAGCACGGGACGCGGCCGGCTCGAGCACGATCCCACCGGCGGTGGGGTGCCGATCGCCCCCGGCACGTACGGTTGGCTCACCGTGCGGGACACGGGGCGCGGAATAGCGAGCGAGGTGCACGGACGCATCTTCGAGCCGTTCTACACCACGAAGGAGCGCGGCACGGGAACGGGGCTCGGACTCTCCGCAGTGTATGGGATCATGAAGCAGAGCGGCGGCTACACGTTCGTGCGAAGCGCGGTCGATGAAGGCGCGGCGTTCACGATCTATCTGCCAATCGTGGAAGCGCCACTCCAGCACATGCCCACGGTGCGGCCACGCAGTGCGCCGGCGGGCACCGTTGCGACGATACTCCTGGTCGAGGACGAGGTCGCGCTGCGCGGGCTCGTCAAGCGCATTCTGGAACGAAGTGGTTACGTTGTCATCGAAGCGGAGCACGGTGCGCAGGCTCTCGACCGATTCGCATCGCACCAGGGCGAGATCGATCTCGTCGTCTCCGACATCGTGATGCCGACGATGGGTGGACTCGAGATGTCCCGTCGCATGCTCGCGCTGCGGCCTGAGAGCCGCTTTCTCTTCGTGTCGGGCTTTACCGACGACGAAGTGATTCGAGAGGAAATCCTCGCGCCACATTCGTCGTATTTGCAGAAGCCATTCTCGCCCGCGGCGCTGGTGGCCAAGGTGGGCGAGATGCTCCGCGATTCAGCCGCGGCGTCGCCCGCGGACGCGAGCTAAAGCTCTCCGCGCTGTAGCAGGCGCCGGGCGATCGTGGCGGCGATCTGCGGGCTGTCGTACGCCCGCTCCAGAATCCGCAGGCGAATCTCGGCCGTGCGCTCGGGGGTCAGCCGCTGGCGGCGAGCCGAGATGGGGCGAACCTCGGATCTCCGGTCTTCCTGACGTGATTCGTCGTGTTGCTCAGTCATGGTGTCCTCCACATAAGAGAATATCGGCTCCCGGACGGAAATCTTTAGCCGGAAATTGTTGCCGGGGGGCGCCCGATTCCGTCTAGGGAATGAGGCGATTCACCGTACGCGACCCTTCCGAAGCAGCCGCATGTCAATCCTGTATGTCGATGATGAGCCAGCGGTCTCAATGATCGTCGAGCACACGCTGCGCGACGCTGGACACGAGAGCGTGGGCGCGCGCAATGTGCCCGAGGCGCTGCAGGTGCTGGCGAAGGGCGGCGTCGAGTTGATCATCTCCGACTACAAGATGCCCGGGCTCTCGGGACTCGAGTTCCTCGAGCTGCTCACGAGCGAGGGGTTCGACATTCCGCTCATCATGCTCACCGGCTACGCGAGCATCGAGCACGCGGTCGCGTCGATCAAGGCGGGTGCGGTTGACTATATCACCAAACCGGTGCGGCCCGAACAGCTCGTGCTCGCGGTGGAGCAGGCGCTCGAGCTGGTGCGACTGCGAACGGAGAACGCGACACTGCGACGCGAGATGAGCGTCGTCCGAAATGAGCGACAGATACTTGGCGAGAGCGTCGTGATGCGGCAGGCGCTCCAGTCGGTATCCACCGCGGCGCCCACTCGCGCGACGGTGCTGCTGCTCGGTGAATCGGGCACGGGCAAGGAGCTCTTCGCGCGGGCGATACACGACATGAGCGATCGCCGCGACAAGCCGTTCATCAAGCTCAATTGCGCGGCGCTCCCCGAAGGATTGATCGAGAGTGCGCTGTTCGGTCACGAGAAGGGCGCGTTCACGGGCGCGATCAAGCGCGTTGAGGGCGCCTTCGAGCGCGCGAACAATGGCACGCTGCTGCTCGACGAGATCTCGGAAATGCGACTGGACTTGCAGGCGAAGCTGCTGCGCGTGCTGCAGGAGCAGGAGTTCGAGCGCGTTGGCGGAAGCAGCACCATCCACGTGGACGTGCGCGTCATCGCGACCTCCAATCGCGACCTCGCGGCCGACGCGAGCGCGGGACGATTCCGGCAGGATCTCTACTTCCGGCTGAGCGTGATCCCGGTGCGAATACCGGCGCTGCGCGAGCGGCTGGAGGACATCCCGATGCTCGCGTACCGCTTCGCTATGCGGGCAGCGCGGGACGTGGGCAAGGAGATCACGACCATCGAGCCGGAGGCGATCCAGCTACTGCAGCGGTACCCCTGGCCCGGGAACGTGCGCGAGCTGGAGCACGCTGTGGAGCGGGCGGTGATCCTGAGCGCCGGGCCCGTGCTTGGGGTCCGATCCTTCGAGGGGCAGCGACTGGGCCCGGTGGCCAACGTAGCGGGCGGCCCGGCAGCCCAGCAGGCTCCGGACGCCATCGAAACTCGCGAGGGCGGGATCGTGCTCCACACCCTGGACGTGGGGGAGGCCGAGGCGGTGCTGATCCAGCACGCCTTGGCGGCTGCGGGAAATAACAGGACGCGCGCGGCAGAGCTGCTCGGCATCAGCGTCAGAACGCTCCGAAACAAGCTGAATGGGCCCAGTCGGGCACCGGCCGCAGCAGTGCCGTTCCCGCAACGTGAGCCTCACCTCCTCCGGCAAGGTTGACCGCTACCGCTCGGCAAATCGTGCCGGTCGGCGCCTTCTTCCGCACTGTTAGCCGATAGGATCGGGATGGCGAGAGCGCGCGAAATAGCGATCCGGATAGCGGCGTAGTCCCTTATAAAACAATGAGTTAGCCATATTGAAAAGAGCGGCGCGAACCCCCGGTTTCGCGCCTTTTTGCTGTGCCCGCCATGTGGACCTCCGATTGCCTTTATAGCGGCCGAGATCGGCAGTAGAACGAACTCGACGACAACGCAATCAACGGAGCAATACCATGTCGGATTTGACCCTGTGGCAGTCGTTCACCGCTGGTGACCCGGCTGCCCGCGCAGAGCTTCTTGCCGAGCACATCAGCTTGGTGCACCACGTGTCCCGTCAGATCCACCGCCGGGTTTCTTCCGACGTCGAGCTCGACGAGCTGGTCAGCGCAGGCACGATGGGGCTGATCGAGGCAATGGAACGCTTCGAGCCCACACGTGGACTGGCCTTCAGTACCTTCGCCGTGCCGCGCGTTCGAGGGGCGATTCTGGACGAGCTGCGCCGGATCGACCACGTGCCGTCGTCGATGCGCCGCCGCACCCGCACGCTGTCCACCGCCCGCGAGGCGCTGCGCCACGAGCTGGGTCGCGAGCCTGTCGGCGAGGAAGTGGCCGAGATGCTCGGTCTCGACCTCCCGGCACTCTGGAAGCTCGAGGCGGAGGCCGAGGGTACGATGCGGGTGACGCTGGATGGCGCGAGCACCGAGGATGCCGACGAGGCGCCGCACGCTCAGGCAATGGCGGCCGACGAGTTTCAGACGGTCGAGGATCGGATCACGCTCGATCAGGAGACGTCGATCCTTCGCGAGACGATTCTCCGGCTGTCGCAGCAGGAGCGCACGGTGCTCACGCTGTATTACTTCGAGGAGCTCAAGCTCCACGAGATCGCGTCGGTGCTCGAGGTGACGGAGAGCCGCGTGTCGCAGATC
>JANWLO010000194.1 GCA_025450815.1 Gemmatimonadaceae bacterium | reverse complement strand
TCGCTCTCGGTTGGCACTCACACGATCACGCTCACCGCCACGGACAGCCAGGGCGCCAAGGGGACGGCAACCGTAACCGTCATCATCACGGGCCCGACGACGAATCAACCGCCCACGGCGCACATAACGTCGCCGTCGAACAACGCGGTGCTCACTCCCGGCTCATCGGTATCGTTCGCCGGCACCGGAAGCGATCCCGAGGACGGTGCGCTCACGGGCGCTTCGCTCGTGTGGACGGATAACGTGAGCGGACAGATTGGAACCGGAACATCGTTCTCGCTCGCGACGCTGGCCGCAGGCGTGCACACGGTGACGCTCACCGCAAAGGACAGCAAGGGCGCCACGGGAACTGCGACGGTGACATTCACGCTCGCGTACACTCAGTCCATAGGATCCGCCGGCGGATCGCTCTGCGTGGAGGCATGCCACCTCTCGCTCTTCGTTCCGGCCGGTGCGATAAACACGACGACCTTGTTCGAGGAGTGGCCCGTTGCAACTCCGCCATCTCCGCCCGCAGGACTCGTGGGTAGCGCGCACATGATCGCTCCCGCGGTGACCTTCTCCACCAACGCCGCACTTGGCATAGGCTACGATCCGCTCACGCTGCCGAGCGGAATTTCGGAGAGCTCGTTGCGCATCTACCAACTCGTATCGGGTAGCTGGCAGCCCATTGCGGGAAGCGGTGTGAACACGACGTCGCACATCGTGTTCGCGCAGGTGGGAAGCACGGGAATGTTCGCGATCGTGGGAACGCCGTAGGCGAGTTCCTTCGCGCGGGGAAAAGGGCCGAGGGATTGGGCGTCGCGAAAATGCGGCGCTTCGGTCCCCGGCCTTTTTCTCATCCCGGCGGCGCGGCGAGAGGAATAGACGCGGCGGCAATGGGCCCGGTAATGATTATTAGGCCGTTCTAATGCGCTCCGCTCACTCGGACCTGATCGCGATGAGTGGATCTATGCGCGCTGCTCGTCTCGCGGGCGGGAGCGATGCGAGCAGAGTGATGAGCATCAGCAGCACGGCTACCACCACGAGTACTGTTGCGTCGACCGTACCGACGCCGAACAGCAACCCGCGCAACAAGCCACCGGAAGCGATGGCACCGGCGATGCCGATCAACATGCCGAGGACGACGACTCGAGCCGTCTCGCGAAGGACGAGCCGAAGCACGCTCTCGGCGGTCGCGCCAAGCGCCATACGCACGCCGATCTCGCGGCGGCGGCGCGAGACACTGGCCGTCATGGCTCCGTAGATGCCGGTCGCACCGAGGAGCAGCGCGACCGCAGCAAAGATCAACAATAGCACGACCGAAAAGCGCGTTCGCGACGCAGACGCTGCGACCAGTCCGTTGAGCGCATGGACATCGCTCACGGGAACGGTTGGGTCGACCGCGGCAACGGCTCGGCGCAATTGCGACGTGACATCTCCGTCGCGGGCTCCGGCCGTCGTTTTGGCGACAATGACCATCTCTTCGCCGAACCCCTGCGCCATCGGCCGATAGAGCGACGGCTGTACTGCGCCGCTGAGACTATCGCGCTTCACCGTGCCGACGACACCGACGATGGTGATCCAGTCATGCATCCACACGTATCGAATGCGTTGACCGATCGCGTCCTCGGTAGGCCAGAACCTCCTCGCGGCTGCTGCGTCGACGATGGCAACGGCCGGGACACCCTCGCGATCGGCATTGGTGAAAGCACGGCCGCGCAGCAGAGGAATGCCAAGCGCCCGAAAGTAATCGGGACTCACCGTTGTACGGATCGGCATCGCCGGTTCGCCGCCAGGTGGAGTTGGATGCGCCTCCACTTCCATCGCGGCGGGAAACGCGGTAGCGCCGAATGGCACCGCCGACGTCGTAGCCGCGATGAGAACCCCTGGAATCGAGCGCGCGCGCTCGAGCACGGCGTCGTAGAAGGTGGGTGCGCGTGCGGCGGTATCGCGATCGAAACTCGGCAGCGGAATCTCCGCGGCAATCACATGACTGGAGTCGAAGCCAAGGTCCACCTGGCGGAGCAGCCAGAAGCTCTTGAGCAAGAGTCCCGCTGCCGAGACGATGATGACGGCTAGTGCCACCTGCGCCACGACGAGCATTCGGCTCTGGCTCGTCCGCCGCGGTGAATCGCCCGTACGGCCGTCCTTGCGCAGCGACGACTGAACGTCGAGCCGGCCTGCGCGCAGTGCGGGTAGCATTCCGAAGGCAAGTCCGCTCAGAATCGCGAGCACCAGTGTGAACGCGAGGACGCGGCCATCGACGGTGATGCCGGCTGCTCGAGGCGTTCCCGGCGGGAGCATGGCGACGAGTATCCGGACGCCGGCCACAGCGAGCGCGAGTCCTCCGGCCGCTCCGAGTCCGGCGACCAGGAGGCTCTCGCTGAGAAGCTGAACGGCAATGCGTCCGCGTCCCGCCCCAAGAGCGGCGCGAACCGCGATCTCGCGCTCGCGCTCCAATGCGCGATCGATGTACAGCGTGGCAACGTTCACGCACGCGATCAGGAGAACCAGACCAACTGCGGCGAAGAGAAGCAGGAGCGTGGAGCGCGCGCCGCCCACCATGGATTCGCGAAGCGAAACGACATCGACGTCGCTCCCCCAATCATCCGCCATGCGCATTGGGAACGCGCTGCGGGCGCGCGCGAAGACAGTCGCTGCCTCGGCGCGGGCGCGCGATGGCGAGACGCCGCTCGCAAGCCGGCCAACGAGCCTGAGTGGCCTGCCCCACCAGTAGTACGGATCGGATGGCGCGAAGAGCGCCGGAGTCCACAGCTGAACGTCCGCGCTCGGAAAGAGAAAGCCACGAGGCAACACGCCAACAATCGTGCGGGGCACGCCATCGATCGTCACAGTGCGGCCGACAATCCCGGGGTCGCCGCCGAATCGCTCACGCCACATGGCATCGCCGAGCAGCACGATGCGATCACGACCCGGATTGTTGTCGCCCGGCAACAGCGTGCGCCCGATTTCCGCGCGGACGCCCAGCACCTCGAACAAGTTGCCCGTGACGTCTGACGCGCTGTAGCGCGAGGGCGCGCCCGCCCCGGTGACGTTGACCAATCGAGCGTCCTGAAAGCCGCCGAGCGCGTCGTACGATCGGCTCTGCGCCTTCACAAGCAGGTAGATCCCCGGCGGCACGGCGCCTCTGCGCCACACGCGTACGAGCTTCTCCGGGTGCGCGAAGGGGAGCGGCCGGAGCAACACGCCATTGATCACCGAGAAGATCGCTGCGTTCGCACCGATGCCGAGCGTGAGGCAGAGCACCGCAACCGCGAGGAATGACGGCGAGCGACGAAGGCCGCGCCACGATATGCGAACGTCCTGCGCCGCTGCCTCCAACTTCTCGCGGAAACGAACGCGCCGATCGCGGCGCAGTGCCGAGTATGTGAGCGACGCGCGGGCCTCGCCGAGCGATCCGAACTTGCGAGTCGCTTCTACGCGCGCCAACTCCGGAGGCATCCCCTGACGCACGAGCTGGTCGGTGCGCGCCGCGATATGGAACTGGATTTCGTCGTCCACTTCGGATTCGAGGCGATCGCGTCGATGCAGTGCCAGACGAAAAAATCGTCGCGCGCGGGATGGCAGTACGAAGGACATCGGGAGGTCCGCTATGTGCCGCGGGGCGACGCGGTCAGTACCGCGGTCACGATCTGAGCATACCGCACCCATCGTGTGGTCTCTGCGGCGAGATGCGCACGCCCCGCCCTGGTTAGCGAGTAGTAGCGCGCACGCCGGTTGTTCTCCGTCACCCCCCATTCGGTGACGAGCCAGCCTCGCTCCTCCATGCGGTGCAGCGCCTGATAGAGGGCGCTGTCATCGATGCCCAGGGCACCGTGCGTGCGATCCTCGATCCATGAGGTGATCTCGAATCCGTGCATCGTGTCCCAGGTGAGCGCTCGCAGCACGAGTGCGTCGAGCGTTCCCTTGACCAGCGACATTGGTTCGTCCATGCGTTCCTCCAGAGTCTCCTACCAGACTCTGGATAGAGTACATGTGCGGGGTCGAAAGGGCAAGATACGAGGATTTCTCGTTCGGACTTTTCACCCAATGGTTAGGGTCGCCCCTCCACTCAGCGTGCGGAGGCTTTGGCCCCGCTCTCGTAGCCGGCGCCCGAGGAATGCTCCCGTCGCCGCGTCCCCATGTCAACGATGACCGCCAGCACGAGCGCGATCGCAATCACGATGACCCTCTCGATGCGCCATTCATGCGATGGCCTCGCGATGCCGGTCGATCCACCAGCCCCACGGAATGAACAGCCAGAGCCCGAGCGTCATGACCGCCAGCGTGGGGACATTCGGCGGCGGCGGCGACACGAGACTCGCCGCGTAGAATGCGGCGAGCACGACGACCATCGTCCAGAGCGCCCACGTTCCGATACGATCGCGAGCGCGCGTAGTGCGCAGATAGATCGCGAGGCCGCCGAGATAGAATGCGAGCTCGATCGCGATCGTCGCGGGAATTGACTTCCACAGACCGAAGCCGACGAACACGTGCGAGCCGGGCCAGAGCGGCAGATCGGCGAGATGCACCGGGACGTCGAGAAACCAGTGACTCAGCACCGCGCCGCCGATGATCCACGCGCCCCGCCCATAGCGGCGCAGCGCGAAATACGCCGCGCCGATGAGCAGCGACCACACGATCGCCATCGCGAGACTGTGTGACCATGGATAGTAGACGAACCGCAGCGAGCCCACTGCCTCCGGCGCGATGCGGACGCGCTCGATCCCGAGCAGCAGGAGCATCGGCCAGAGCTCGTCCAGGAACTCGGCGGCGAAAATCGTCGTTCCAAGCGAAGTTCTCGGCGCCATGCGCTTGGCGGCGAAGGCGATGCCGTAGTGACCTAGAAGCACGACTACCGCGCCCGCGCGATTCCCACTTGCACGCGCGACATCACCCCGCCGGCGCGATCTGATACTGCTCCAGCTTTCCGTCGGGCATCTCGTACGTCCACACGCGGAGCGTGCGATTGGAGCACTTCACGCGGTACACACGCTCGAGCATCCCGCCGCGAAGGCGCTGCGCCGTTTGTTCGAAGTCGCTCGGCGCTCCGAGCGGGCCGAGTGTGGACTGGAAGTCGGTGAGCGCCTGGGCGCTGAAGTAGGCGCTCGCGTCGGGCGTGAGCTGCGAGCGGTCGATGGTGCCGTGCTGCAATCCCGAGAAGATCGAGCGAGCGCGCGCGAGACGGTTCTGCGTGTCGGCGTCCTCGGTGCTGAAGAGAAGACTCGCGACCTTGTCCCCGATCGCACCCGATGCCGGCGCCGCATCCTGATTCGTGAGCACGACTACCGCGGCGCTGTCGTCGGGAAACACGATGTTCTCGGCCGTGAACCCCGCGACCTCTCCACTGTGCTCGATCATGCGATGGCCGCTCATCATGCCGACGTCGACACCGAGTCCGTAGTTCGAGCTCACGCCGTTTTTCAGCAGCACCGACTTCTCCATCTCGGCGTACGATGCAGGAGTGAGCAGCGACTGGTTGATGACGGAGATGTCCCAGCGCGCGAGGTCGCTCGCGGTCATGGCGAGCTCGCCGGCGCCGAACATCCATCCCGGCCCCGTGGGAATCGCAGGGCGAAGCGAGCCGAGTCCGTAACGCATGTAGCCGACCGGCTCGACCGAGCTTGGGCCAGTCGAGTCGAAATCGACGGCGGAGGTGAGGTGGAGCGGCTCTAGAATGCGCGAGTGCACGAACTGCCAG
>JANWLO010000193.1 GCA_025450815.1 Gemmatimonadaceae bacterium | reverse complement strand
GTCGTATCCGTCTTGCTGGCATTCTTGTCGCCGCCGGCGCATGCGCCGAGGACAAACACGCTCGCGAAGAGCGCCCGTCCGATGAACCGCATTCTTATAGCCTCCAGTACGTGCTGTGTGCGATGCGAGCTCCGCAACCCGCGGAGACTCGGAATCTACCCGTTCGCCGACGCAAATTGCAAACCGGAGCCTCGCTTTCAGGGGTTACTGTTGACGCTCCCGCAGCAATGTTCTACGTTGAACCCATGCAGATGATCGCTCGCCACCACCCCACGCATCACCACGGCCTCACGGGTCGGGGCGTCGCGTGCTTGCCAAGGTGATCGGCTAACACCTCAGGCAATCCGGCGTCTTCGGCCCGTCCATTTCCGGACGGGCCTTTTTTGTGTCATCCTCGGTCAAAATGAGTGGAGAAATGCGTCAGCCGCGGGGCAGGGAATGTTGAGAGTCGCGCTCCCCAACAAGGGTCGCCTTTCCGAAGACGTACGCGAGCTCTTCAGTGATGCCGGCCTCGAAGTACGCGCCCACGGCGAGCGTGCTCTCCTCGCATCACTCGGCGGCGAGTTCGAGGCGATCCTCGTTCGCGCCCGGGACATCCCGGAGTTCGTCGCCGACGGCGCGGCTGACGTCGGCGTCACCGGATGGGATCTCGTCCGCGAGTCCGGGCGCGACCTCGGCATGCTCCTCGACCTCGAGTTCGGAGGTTGCCGACTCGTCGTCGCAGCCCGCGACGACAGCGGCATCGCGACACTCGAGGACATCACCGACGCTCCTCGCGTGGCGACCGTCTTCCCCAATCTCGCTCGCCAATTCTTCGCTCGCGCTGGCCGCCCGGTCACGATCGTGCCGGTGTCTGGCGCCACCGAGATCGCTCCGCACTTGGGGATCGCGGACATCATCGTCGATCTCACCTCCTCGGGCTCCACCCTTCGCGTACACCAGCTCCACGAAGTCGCAACCGTCCTCGAGTCGAGCGCGCGCCTCATCGCGTCGCCAACGCCCGCAGCCGCGGCGGAGCGCGCAGCCAGCGAGCTCGCGGCTGCGCTGTCGAGCGTTTTGCGCGCGCGCGACAAGCGCTACGTCATGGCGAACGTGCCACGCGTGGCGCTCGAGAGCGTGCGCCGCGTGATGCCCGGCGTCAACGGGCCTACGGTGATTGATATCCTCGACGGCGACCAGTTCGTGGCAGTGCACGCAGTGGTCGCGCAGTCGGCGATCTATCGCACGATCGCTGATCTCAAATCGCTCGGTGCCCAGGGAATCCTCGTCACCCGCATCGAGAGGCTCATGCCGTGAGCGAGATCTTCCGATGGCAGGGAAGCCTCCGCTCCCTTTCGCCCGCCGACCGCATCGCCCTCTGCGAGCGCTCCACCTCCACTGATGCGGACGTACGGGCGCGCACCTCCGCGATCGTGGCTCGCGTCCGCGCCAGTGGCGACGCGGCGCTCCGCGCCATCGCGTCCGAGCTCGATGGCGTTGCACTCGAGGATCTCGCGGTGCCGCGCGACGTGCGTGCACGCGCGCTCGCGACCCTCGACGTGCCAGTCCGCGAGGCGCTCGAGCACGCAGCCGCGAACATTCGGGCGGTTCATCGAACTTATCTTCCGCGCACGTCTGAGATCGAGGTCGAGCCAGGCGTCGTCGTCGGCCGACGCGCGGATCCGCTCGACTCCGTGGGCGTGTACGCGCCGGGCGGTCGCGCCGCGTATCCGAGCAGCGTGCTTATGGGCGTCATCCCCGCAAAGGTCGCCAGAGTTCCTCGCGTAGTGCTCTGCTCACCACCCGCGCGGAACGGGCTCCCGTCGCAGGTCGTCCTCGCCGCCGGCGAGCTGGCGGGCGTCGACGAGGTCTACGCGATCGGCGGTGCAGGCGCCATCGCCGCGATGGCGTACGGCACATCGTCCATCGCCGCCGTGCGCCGCATCGTCGGCCCCGGCAATGCCTACGTGGCCGAGGCGAAGCTGCAGGTCGCGGGAATCACGGGAATAGATTCGCCGGCTGGCCCGAGCGAGTTGCTCGTCATCGCGGACGACTCGTGCACGCCAGCAGGCGTCGCACGCGAGCTGTTGGCGCAGGCGGAGCACGACCCGCGCGCGGCAGTCGTCGTCCTGGCGCTCACCGAGCGCGTCGCACGCGAGATCGAGCAGTGCGTTCGCGCGATGCTTGCCGCCGAGCCGCGGAGCGCGATCATCGCCGAGGCGCTGGCGACACGGGGCGCGCTGCTCTGTGAGCCGTCGCTCGAGCACGCGATCGAGCTCGCGAATGAGTACGCGCCGGAGCACCTCCTGCTTGCAGTGCGCGACCCCGACGAAGCACTGACACGAGTGCGCAACGCCGGCACGGTATTCCTCGGCAGCACGAGCTCAGTTGCGTTCGGCGACTACATGACCGGCGCCAACCACGTGCTGCCCACTGGTGGTCTCGCGCGATCGTACTCGGGACTGTCGACGCTCGATTTCGTGCGCTGGACCACGTATCAGCGCGTCACGCGCGCTGGCGCCGCGGCGCTTGCCGCGGACGTCGCAGTGCTCGCGCGCGCGGAGGGACTGCCGGCGCACTCCGCGGCGGCTGCGGGCGGGGACATCGCGACGGAGGATGGAGAGACTCGCTCGCGCAGAGTCGTCACCGCGCGAGCGACGATCCGCGAGCTCTCGCTCTACGATCCGAAGCGCGCGCCCTGCGCGCTCGATCTCAGCGACAATACGAATCGCTGGGGCTCGGCGCCCGCGGCGGCGCGGGAGCTGCGCGAGTTGGAAGCCGGCGCGATCACGCGCTACCCGACCGTGTACGCGACCGCGCTCAAGGCGGCGCTCGCGGAGTACGCGGGCGTTCGCGCGAGCGAAGTAGTTACCGGCTGCGGCTCCGACGACATCCTCGATTCCACAATTCGCGCGTTCGCGGAGCCGGGCGATTCGCTCGCGTATCCGGAGCCGACGTTCGGGATGCTGCCGCTCTTCGCGCGCATGAACGGGCTCGTGGCCACCCCGGTGCCCATGACCAGCCGGCATGAGGTCGACGTCGACGCGCTACTCGCGGCGCGCGCGCGAGTCACCTACATCTGCTCGCCCAACAATCCGACCGGACGCTCGGTCGCACCAGAACGGCTAGCACGATTGATCGAGCATGCGGCGGGCATCGTAATCATCGATGAGGCTTACGCGGAGTTTTCCGGGGCGCGCTGGGTAGAGCGTGCGCCGTCACTCACTCGGCTCGTCGTTGCGCGCACGATGTCCAAGGCGTTCGGCCTCGCCGGACTTCGTGTTGGCTACGCCACCGGTGCTGCCCCGCTGATCCTCGCCATCGAGAAGGCGCGCGGGCCGTACATGGTTGGCACGGCAGCGGAACGCGCAGCGCTCGCCGCCCTCCGGGAAGACATAGACTGGATGCGCGCGAACGTGCGCAATGCGATCGTCAATCGAGCGAGATTCATCGATGCACTCCGAGCCCTGGGAATGCAGCCGCTCGACTCCACAGCGAACTTCGTTTTCGTCCCGGTCTTCGATGCCGCCGTGGTCTCGGCGCGCATGCGCGCGGCCGGCGTTGCCGTTCGGCCATTCCCCGCCGTGTACGGAGTGGGCGACGGCGTGCGCATCACGCTCGGTCCCTGGCCCATGATGGAGACGGCACTCGCCGCGCTTCGCGATGCGGTGGCGCAATGAAGGTGACCATCTTCGACTACGGGGCAGGGAACCTCCATTCTCTCCTCAAGGCGCTCGCGGGCGACGATTGCCGCGTGGAGACGCAAACCGACCCGTCGCTCGCTGCGAAAGACACCGACGTGCTCGTTCTCCCCGGCGTCGGCGCATTCGGCCACGCCGCAGCACGCCTCGCGCCCGGTCGCGACGCCGTACGCGCCGCGATCGATGCCGGACTGCCATGTCTCGGCATCTGTCTCGGCATGCAGCTCCTCTTCGACGCCAGCGACGAGGGCCCCGGCATCGGGCTCGGCGTCTTTCCCGGACGCGTGCGCAAGCTCGAGGGCGAACGCGTTCCTCAGATCGGGTGGAACACCATCGAGAACGCGCTTGACCCGCTCCTCGATGCCGCACCCCTGCCAATCGCGTACTATGCGAACAGCTACGTCTGCGACCCAATCGATATCCCAAGCGTTCGCGCGTGGAGCACTCACGGAAGCACGACCTTCCCGGCGTTCGTGCGTGCGGAGCGCACGGTCGGCGTGCAATTTCATCCGGAGAAGAGCTCGCGCTCCGGCGTCGAGCTCATTCGGGCCTTTTTGCGCGAGGTGGGTTCGTGATCGCCATTCCCGCCGTTGACCTGCGCGATGGTGCATGCGTTCAGCTCGTGGGTGGATCGTACGCGCACGAGCAGCTTCGCGTCGAGAATCCGCTCGAGGTCGCGCGCGGCTGGGCGCGCGCCGGCTTTCAGCGCCTGCACCTCGTAGACCTCGATGCTGCCACCGGACGAGGCGACAACTCCGCCATCGTGCGCGACATCCTCGGCGAGGTGCCCGCAAACGTGCAGGCCGGCGGCGGCGTTCGCAGCGGCGACACGGTCGAGCGCCTGCTCGGCGAGGGCGCCCAGTGGGTCGTGCTCGGCACGCGCGCGCTGGAAGAACCGGAGTGGCTCGCGGGAACCGCGTCCACCTTTCCCGGCCAACTCATCGTCGCCGCAGATGTGCGCGAGCGCCACGTCGTCACGCGCGGTTGGAGTCGCACGCTCGACCGCACGGTGCTCGACGTCGTCGAGCGACTGAACGATATTCCTCTTGGCGGCGTGCTCGTTACGGCCGTGCATCGCGAAGGACAGCTCGCCGGCACCGATCTCTTTCTCATGGAAGACGTCGCCGAGCTCTCGGTGCATCCGGTGATCGCGTCCGGCGGCATCGCAAACGTCGGCGATTTACGTGAGCTCGCGGAACGTGGGATCGCGGCCGCCGTCATCGGGATGGCGCTCTACACAGGTGCGCTCGACGCGCGCGCGGTGGCGGAGGAGTTCGCATCATGAATCTGGAGCATGCACGATGACCATCGTCGTTCGCAACACTCGCGAGACACAGATCCGGATCGAGCTGGCGGCGGGCACCGGCGCATCGACCATCGTTACCACGGTCCCATTTCTCGACCACATGCTCGTGACTCTGGCGAGCTACTCATCGCTCGATCTCACGGTCACCGCGCGCGGCGACCTCCGTCATCATCTCATCGAGGACGTCGCGATCGCGCTCGGCGCCGCCCTCGCAGCGATCGTACCCCCGCGCGCGGCGCGCTACGGCGATTGCGTCATCCCCATGGACGACGCGCTCGTCCACGTCTCGCTCGACCTCGGCGGCCGGCCGTACTATTGCGGCCCGCTCCCCAGCAATCTGTACGACCACTGGTTTCGCTCGTTCAGCGACAACGCCCACGCGACGATTCACCTGCGCGTGCTGCGCGGGCGCGACCGGCATCACATTGTGGAGGCGGCGTTCAAGGCGCTCGGCGCCGCGCTGCGCAAGGCACTCGCTGCAGATGGCGATGCGGGAGTGTTCAGCACCAAGGGCGCCGTTGGCCTCGAGGTCACGTGATGCTCGCACGAAGAGTGGTGGTTTGCCTGGATGTTCAGGGTGGGCGCGTCGTGAAGGGCGAGCGATTCGTCCATCTGCGCGAGGTCGGCGATCCGGTAGAGCTCGCAACTCGCTATGAAGCCGAGGGCGCGGACGAGATCGTGTTCCTCGACATCTCGGCGACGGCGGACGAACGAGCGACACTGCTCGATGTCGCGCGTCGAACTGCCGAGCGTCTGTTCATTCCGCTCACTTTGGGTGGCGGCGTCAGGACTGCGGATGACGTGTCGCGGGCGCTTCGCGCGGGCGCGGACAAGGTGAGCATCAACAGCGCGGCGGTCGCGCGGCCGGAGGTGCTCACCGAATCCGCGGCGCGATTCGGTGCGCAGTGCGTCGTCGCCAGCATCGATGCCAGGCGCGAGGCGGGAGGATGGAAGGTGTATACGCACGGTGGCCGCACGCGTACGGAGCTCGATGCGGTGGAGTGGGCGCGCGCGTGCGTCGCGCACGGCGCTGGTGAGATTCTGTTGACGAGCATCGATCGCGACGGCACGCGCTCCGGTTACGATCTCGAACTCACGCGCGCGGTTTCCGCGGCGGTCGACGTGCCCATCGTCGCGTCGGGAGGCGCAGGCTCGGCGAACGATGTGCGCGAGGTCCTCGAGTCGGGAAACGCCGACGCGGCGCTCGTCGCGGGAATCCTTCACGATGGTTCGACCACAGTTGGCGCGATCAAGCAGCTGCTCGCCGCGGCGGGTCTTCCAATCCGGCTCGTTGCATGAGTGAGACGCCGGATACGCTCGCCGGCGCGGTCGAGCAGGTGGCTCGCCTCGCCGGAGATGTCGCGCTCGAGCATTATCGCTCGTCGATCAGTGTCGAGACGAAGGCCGACGGCTCACCGGTGACAATCGCCGATCGCCAAGCGGAGCAGACCGCGCGCGACTGGATTGAGCGTCGCTTTCCGGCCGATGGAATTTTGGGAGAGGAGCTCGGCGTCACGCGACCGACGGCCGTGCGTCGCTGGATATTGGATCCCATCGATGGCACGAAGACCTTCATTCGTGGCGTGCCGTTGTGGGGAACGCTCGTGGCGCTGTGCGAGGGGGAGCGGGTGCTGGCCGGAGCTGCGTACTTTCCCGCGGTCGGCGAGATGCTCGCGGCAGCCTCGGGCGCCGGCTGCTGGTGGAACGGCGCGCGGTGCCGCGTCTCCTCCTGTGCAACTTTGCACGACGCTACCGTGTTGACCACCAACGAACGCTTCCCCCGCGACCCGGTGCAGCGCGCCGGGTGGATCGAGCTCGCGGGCCGCGCGGGCCTCAGCCGTAGTTGGGGTGACTGCTATGGCTATCTGCTAGTCTCGACAGGGAGGGCGGAGGTCATGGTAGACGGCGTCATGTCGCCGTGGGACGCCGCGGCGCTCATGCCCATCGTAGAGGAGGCCGGGGGCGTGTTCACCGATTGGATGGGAGCGCGCACCGCATTTGGAGGGAGTGCCGTGGCGACCAACCAGGGCGTCGCCGCCGAATCACGGTCGCTGCTCAAGACCGGCATCGTGAGGGGTTAGCATGCTTGATCTATCGGGTTTGGATTACGACAAGAACGGCGGCCTGGTCACCGTGGTCACACAGGACGCGGCCAGCGGAATGGTTCTCATGGTCGCCCATGCCGATCGCGCGGCCGTGGAGCGCACACTGGCGTCCGGCGAGATGCACTATTTCTCTCGCACGCGCGGCCCCTGGCACAAGGGCGCGACGAGCGGCAACACGCAGCGCGTGGTATCGCTCGCGTGCGATTGCGACGGCGACGTGCTGCTCGCGCGCGTGGTGCCAAACGGCCCCGCGTGTCATACGGGGTCCATCTCGTGCTTCGTCGGCCCCGAATCAATGGGCGACGCGCTGTCCGCCCTCGACGCCACCATCGCCGGCCGCGCAGCAACCGCGGAGGTGGACAACCAGCACGCTCGGCATCTGCCCAAGGCAAAGGATGCGCGGGCCGAGCAGAGCTACACCGTGCAGCTCCTCGAGGATCGAAATCTCCGCCTCAAGAAGCTCGGCGAGGAAGCGGCGGAGCTCATCGCCGCGTGCGCCGACGGCGACTTGCCCAGGGCGACTGAGGAGGTGGCGGACCTTCTGTACCATGCGCTGGTCGCGCTGCGTGCTGCGGGTGGCTCGCTTTCGGATGTGCAGCGCGTGCTCGCGAAGCGCGCGACGCCGGCGATGCCGCCGCGAACCGAGGAGAGGAAGGACGACGGGAAGTCGAAGAAGAAGCGTTGACGGTGGCGGCGGTGCAGGGAATTCCCTTTCTTTCCCGTCCATGAGCACTCTCACTCCCACCGCACTCACCGCGCTCGCCGCGCGTCTGCAGTCGCTGCAACCTAAGAGCGATGTCGTGCTCGCGCCGTACACCACCTTTCGAATCGGCGGGCCCGCGGACCTGTTCTGCGAGCCATCGTCCACAAACGAGCTGGCGAGCGCGGTGCTCGCGGCGCGCGAGCTCGAGGTTCCATACTTCGTGCTCGGTCTCGGCGCGAACATTCTCGTAGGGGATCGCGGCTTCCGCGGCCTCGTCATCCGCAATGTTACAAGTCACGAGCGCTGGAGCGACGACGGAAAGCTCTGGGTGGAGAGCGGCGCGGTGATGCGCAATCTCATCGCCGAGTCGGTGCGGCGTGGATGGTCGGGACTGGAGCACTTCGTCGGGATTCCGAGTACCGTCGGTGGCGCAATCTGGCAGAATTTGCACTTTCTCTCGCCGGCCCCTGAACGCGAGCGAACCGTGTTCATCGCCGAAGTGTTCGATTCGTGCGAAATCCTTAGTGCTGAGGGAACTCGGGAAACGGTCGACTCGGACTACGTGCATTTCGGCTACGACGACACGGTGTTTCATCACCGCGCGGACATCGTGCTGGCCGTCAATTTCGCGCTCACCAAAGCCGACTCGAATGCCATGTATCGAGTGATGCAGGAGAATCTCAGCTGGCGCGGCGCCCGTCATCCGTGGCTCGAGATCAATCCGAGCGCAGGCTCGATCTTCAAGAAAATCGAGGGCGTCGGCGCCGGCCGGTTGATCGATCAGTGCGGGATGAAAGGCTTTCGCGTGGGCGACGCGCAGATATCACACATCCACGCGAACATCGTCATCAACCTCGGCCACGCGACCGCACGCGACGTGCGCGAGCTCATCGCGACGGCCCAGCGGCAAGTGGAAGAGAAATTCGGGCACAAATTGGAGCCTGAAATCGGATTTGTTGGCGAGTTCTAGGAGGGGAATTCCGGCTACCCTACTGCTTCACCGCGGTAAGCTAGCGCTCACTCGCTCGCGATCGCCTGCTCCCACGCGGCGAACGCGCGCTCCAGCTTCTCCTTCTCGCGCTCCAGCTCCGCGCCCAGCGACGTCGCGCGCTTTCCACCATTCCCCGTCGTGTAAAGCTCGGGGTCCGCGAGCATCGTCGTGAGCTCCGCCACCCGCGCCTCGCGCTTCGCGACCTCACTCTCCGCCTCCGCAATCACGTCGCGTGATCGCTTGCGCGGCGCGACCTCTTTCTTCGCCTGCTTCACACCCGACTGAGTCTTCTGACGCTCGCGCACTCGGCGCGACTCCTGCTCCTCGGCGGCGGACACGCTCGCCGCATACTCACGCTCGGCGCTCGCGGTCTCCCACTCCGCGAAGCTGCCATCGAAATCAGTAATGTGACTGTCGTGCAGAATCCAGACGCGATTCGCGAGCGCGCGCAGCAGTGCACGATCGTGGCTCACGAGAAACACCGTCCCGTCGTATCGCTCGACGGCGTCTTCCAGCGCCTCGATCGACTCGACGTCCAGATGGTTCGTCGGCTCGTCGAGCAGCAGCAGGTTCGCTCGCGACAGCATGATCATCGCCAGCGCCACGCGTGCGCGCTCGCCTCCGGATAGCGTCGCCGCCGACCGCTGCACCGAGTCGCCACTGAAGCCGAATCGGCCGAGGTGCCCCTGGATCGAGCCGCGCCCCCACATGGGACGCAGGTCGTTGATCACGTCGTACAACGATTGGTTCGCAGGCACTTGCGTGAGATCCTGACGATAGTACGCCGGAGTGATCGAGCCCCCGAGCCGGATCTCGCCGCCATCCGCCGCGCGCTCGCCCACCAGCGTGCGCAGCAGTGTTGACTTCCCCGCGCCGTTCGGGCCGATGAATCCGATCACATCCCCGCGCTGCACCGTCGCGCTGAAATTCTCGATCAGCACGCGGTCACGCAGCGACAGACGAAGCTTGTCTGCGACCGCGACCTGATCGCCTCCGCGCTCGCCGACGTCGAGCCGCAGCGCCATCGAGTCCTCCTCGCCGGGCGGTGGCGTCAGCCGCGGAAGCCGCGCGAGAATTTTGCGCCGTCCTTTCGCCTGCCGGCTGTTCTGTCCGGCCAGATGACGACGGATGTAGTCCTCCTGCTTGTCGATCGTTTTCCTTTGCTGCACGAACGCCCGCTGCTGCTCGAGCTGCCGATGCGCGCGCTGTTCGATGAACGCGCTGTATCCGCCCACGTACGCCGTTGCGCTGTGCGCCTCGACGTGGAGAATGTGATCGCACACGCTTTCCAGAAATGCACGATCGTGGCTGATGAGCACCACTGTCTCGTCAGTAGCGCGCAGATACTCCTCCAGCCACCGCGTAGTCTCGAGATCCAGATGGTTCGTCGGCTCATCGAGCAGCAACACGTCCGCCGGCGCCACGAGCTGGCGCGCGAGCCCTACACGTCCGCGCTCGCCACCGCTCAATCGCTCCAGCGGCCGCGTGCGCGCATCCACGGGATCGAATCCGAGCCCGTGCAGCACCGCATCCACGCGCGGCGCGATCGTGTATCCGCCCTCTCGTTCGAATCGCTCGAGATCGTGCGAGTAACGCGCGAGCACCTCCTCGCTCACCGACTCGCCCATTTCGCCCATCCGGGTCGCCTGATCGGCCAGCGATTGTTCGAGCGCGAGCAGCTCGGCGAACTGTCCCGCCGCCGCTTCCCATACCGTCGTCGCATCGCCGAAATCGCGATGCTGCTCCAGCAGATTCACCCGCAGCGCCGGCTGTCGCGCGATCACTCCACGCGTCGGCTGCATGTCACCCGTGATCAGCCGGAAGAGCGTCGTCTTCCCCGTCCCATTGCGTCCGATGATCCCCCAGCGCTCGCGCGCAGCGATCGTGAACGTGATATCGGAGAAGAGTTTCGTTGCGCCGAATTCCACGGCGACGTTCGAGAGCGATAGCTGCGTCACGTCGTACTCACCCAGCTCGCCCAATCCGCTTCCGCTAGCCCGATGCTCAACCGGTTCTGCTGCCGCACGAGCGGCATCTTGAGTATGAGTGGCTCGTCGGCGAGCAGCTCCAGCCAGCGGTCATCGGACATGCGCGCATTGCGCAGCCCGCGATCCAGATAGCGCTTGGAGCCGTCGTCTATCAACGCGGACACGCCGAATTTCTGCGCGAATCGTCTCAGCTCGCCAAGCGACGCCGCGCGCTCCGCAAGATCGACGAAATGCGTCTTGACGCGCCGCTCCGCGAAGAATCGCAGCGCTTTTCGCGTGTCCGCATTCTTCTTCACACCGAATACCTGAACGTCCATGCCGAAATAAACGCCGCCGGCACGTCATTCCCAAGCGCCTCGCCGCATCGGCCGATAACTTTCGCGATGCCCGTTCGCGCCTATCGGCCCGCCTGGTGGATTCCCGGAGCGCATCTACGCACGCTGTGGGGGAAATTTGTGCGCCCTCGCTCGCGCATCGCCACACGTGCGGTGCGATGGGTCACGGCCGACGATGACTTTCTCGACCTCCATCGCCTCGATGCCCCGGCCGGTGCGCCGCGCCTCCTCATCTTGCACGGTCTCGAAGGCACGATTCGCTCGCACTATGTGGGCGGCCTGATGCGCGAAGCGCAGCGGCGCGGCTGGGCCGCCGACGTCCTGATATTCCGCTCTTGCGGCGACGAGCCTAATCGCGCGCTTCGCTTCTATCACTCCGGCGAGACAAGCGACCTCGATGCTGTCGTCCGCCGCCTCACTGCCGAAGAGCCGGAGCGCGCACTCGTCCTCATTGGCGTTTCACTCGGTGGCAACGTTCTACTCAAATGGCTCGGTGAGCTCGGAGAGAGCGTGCCGCGTCAGGTGAAGGGAGCGGCGGCGATCTCGGTGCCCTTCGACCTCGCGCGCGGTTCCCGGATCCTCGATCGCGGCTTCTCGCGATTCTATCAGGCGCATTTCCTTCGATCGCTGCGCCGCAAGGCGATCGGCAAGAGTATCCGCTATCCGCAATCGATAAGCGCGGACGTCGTTCGGCGCGCGCGCACGCTTTACCAGTTCGACGATCTCGTCACCGCGCCCGTCCACGGCTTTCGCGACGCAAACGATTACTACTCGCAGTCGAGCGCTCTTCGTTGGCTGGCTCACGTACGCACGCCCACCCTCCTCCTGAGCGCGCGCGACGATCCGTTCCTGCCCGCCGCCGTTTTGGATGAGGTACTCGTCATCGCGCACGATAACCCGTCGCTCCAGATCGATTTCGTCGATCGCGGCGGCCATGTCGGCTTCATTTCCGGCCGCGTGCCGTGGCGGCCGATCTACTACGCCGAGCAGCGTGCCGGGGAATTTCTCGCGAGTACGCTCGCTGGCGTTTGTCCACCCACTTCCCGTATTATACCGGCACGATGACCTTGCTTTTCGCGCTCGCACTTCTCGCTGGCCTCGCCGTCGGCGTGACGGCCATGATCGGGGGAATCGACCGCAAACAGCGTCACGGCGCCTGGGTGAAGTACTTCAATCTCCCGACGGCTGGCGCGGCGGCGGCGTTGTTCGGGATCGTCGGTTATCCGCTCGCGAAGTACTCCTCGCTGGGCACCGCCGCGATGCTCGCCATCGCGGGCGGCGCTGCAGCGGCCGCGGCTATCGGAATGGTGACGCTAATCGCCGGCTGGGCGGTGCCGAGCGCGGCGCTGCACGTCGAGGATCCGCGCTACGCTCTCCAGGGTCATCCGGCGCGAGTTTCGCAGGATATTTCCATTGGTCAGCCGGGTGAGATTTCGTACGAGCACGGCGGAGTTCGCCACGCGGTGCCCGCACTCGGATTCGAAAGGGTCGCTATCAACGCTGGGGCCGAAGTGGTGATCGAACGAATCGAAGACGGTATTGCGTACGTAGAGCTATGGAGCAATATCCAGAAGCAATTGGAGATCCCAGGCTGAGATTCGTCGCCGTTGGCGCGCGATCGACGAGAATGTGTTCCGCGCAGTGGCACGTGGCGAGGTGAAGTATGTCTGATGGATGGATATTCCTGATCATCTTCACCGTGATCTTCGTCGCGCGAATCGTCTTCGCCACGATGTTTTTCCACGCAGTTCTCCCCGACAGCGACCGGTGCCCGGAGTGCGATACGCCCACTCTGCGCGTGCACTCTCGCGGCTGGAACCTCCTCATGCCCTGGTTCCGCACGAGCTGGTGTTACGCGTGCGGATGGCGTGGGCTCCTTCGACACGGACATCTCACGGAGGCTCCCACCACGCTTCCGAGCAAGGTTCGAAGCCACCGCCGCTAGTGCGTGGTTAGCGAGCGCGCGCGAACATCGCGAGCCACTGCGGCCAGTTGCCGCTCATTTCGACGAAGTCCTCGAAGTACACCAGTCCGAGCGTTTCGAGCTCGCCGGTAAGCGCGCCCAGGGCCTCTTCGTCGTAGAGCGGGCCGATGGCGATCAATTCGCCCTCGACGCGAAATTCATCGGGCGTGAGATTGTAGCGCGCGTCGAAGTGTGCGCGAGCGAGCTCCAGCCGCTCGAACGCAGCCTTTCGCACGAGCATCGTCGGAGCGTCCGGGTGAACCTCGAGTGGCATGCGACAAGTCTGCGCACGGGTCCCGGTCTTGTCCAATCCTCGTATCTTTGAGCGATGACTTCGCCGCCGTTCGAGCTCGAGCTCGACGTCATTGTCGTGGGCGCCGGCCACGCCGGCACCGAAGCAGCCGTCGCGGCGGCTCGTCTGGGAGCGCGCGTCGGTCTGGTCACCAGCGCGCTCGAGACGATCGGCCAGATGTCCTGCAATCCGGCTATCGGCGGCGTCGCCAAGGGTACCGTCGCGCGTGAGGTCGATGCGCTGGGCGGCATCATGGCCCGAGCGACTGATCTGTCGATGCTGCAGTTTCGCATGCTCAATCGCGGCAAGGGGCCGGCGGTGTGGGCTCCGCGCGCGCAATGTGACCGTGGGCTCTATCGACGTGCCGTGCGTTCGCTGATAGAGCAGCACCCATCGCTGCACACGATCCAGGGAACCGTGGCGCGGCTGCTCGTCGATCGCGACGCGGGGCGCGTCACGGGAATCGAGACGCTCGAGGGTCGCCGGTTCGGCGCATCCGCGGTCGTCATCACGACCGGCACCTTTCTTCGCGGGCGTCTGCACATCGGCACCGAGACGAAGATGGCTGGCGGGCGGGCTGGTGATGCGCCCGCGATTCATCTCGCCGAGCAGCTGGATGCGCTCGGGCTCGAGTCAGCGCGATTCAAGACTGGAACCCCGCCGCGCATCGACGGACGCTCCGTCGACTACACGCAACTCGACCGTCAGGAGAGCGAGATCGAGCAGTTCGACTACTCATGGTCGCACTTCTGGGAGACGCCGCGCTCCCGCGAGGGCACTACGCGTCACCCGGCGCAGCTCCCCTGCTGGATCACCTTTGCCGGCGCAGAATCGAAGCGGATCATCTCCGAGAATATTGCGAAGTCGGCGATGTACGGTGGTGCGATTTCATCGCGTGGACCGCGCTACTGTCCGAGTGTCGAAGACAAAATCGTGCGCTTTCCAGACGTGGAGCGGCATCAGCTCTTTCTCGAGCCGGAGGGGCACGATACCAGCGAGCTTTATGTGAATGGACTCTCGACGTCGTTGCCGGTAGATGTGCAGCTCGAGCTGCTGCATTCGATTCCGGGACTCGAGCAGGCGCGCATGACGCGTGCGGGCTACGCCATCGAGTACGACTATTTTCCGCCGACACAGCTCGACGCGACGCTGCAGGTGAAGGCGCTTGGCGGTCTGTATTTCGCGGGCCAGATCAACGGCACGACCGGCTATGAGGAGGCCGCCGGCCAGGGCGTGGTCGCGGGAATGAACGCTGCGCTTGCGGTACGCGGCGGCTCGCCCGCGATATTCGGCCGGGAGCGATCGTACATCGGAGTGCTCGTGGACGATCTCGTTACTCGCGGGGTGGACGAGCCTTATCGGCTGTTCACTTCGCGTTCCGAGTTTCGGTTGACGGTTCGGCAGGACAACGCGCTCCATAGACTGTCGCCGATCGCCATGGAGCGCGACATGCTCACCGGCGCAGAAGAGCGAATTGTCGAGCGGCGTTTCGCAATGGAAGAGGAGGCGCGAGCGCTCGCGGAAGCCACGAGCGCTCGTCCGGAGCAGGTAGCTGCACTGCTGTCGGACGCGGGAAGCACGCAGCTGCCGCACGCAATGCGACTCGCCGAGATCGCGAAGCGGCAAAACATCTCGCTCGGCGCACTGTTCGATGCGACTGGCGTAGGAGGGATGCTGGAACGGGAACCCCTCATCACTACCGAGTTGGAGATAAAGTACGCGGGTTATTTCGAGCGGGAGCGCGTGCAGGCGGAGAAGATGAAGCGCATGGGAGACTTTCCGCTCCCGGTGGCGCTTCCATACGACGAGCTGCGATCGTTGTCGACGGAGGCCCGCCAGAAGCTTGGAGCGCTCAAGCCGCGCACTCTGGCACAGGCTTCGCGCGTACCGGGAGTAAGCCCCAACGATCTTCAGAATCTGGTACTGGAGATCGAGCGTCGGCGGCTTGCTGCGGCGAGGGTCTTGCCGTAGCAGGCGCGAGGCAGCGGGGTAGAAGTGTCGATACCGGTATCGGGCCTGGTGCCGCGCGTCAATTAGTATCGGAGTATCAATTAATCTTCCGAATCGCGACGTGCGGAGGCGCGATTCCATTTCCTTCGTGGAGCCCATGCATCGTTCACTCGCTGCCCTGATGTTCATCACGCTGCCGCTAGCGGCGCAGCAACCCGCACCGCAACCTGCACAGCAACCTGCGCAACAGCCGGCGTCGGGAAATGGTGCGATGACGATGCATTTCCCGGGGCAGATCAGCACGAGTGCGACCGGCGAGGCGAGATATACGCCGGATCGCGCGACGATTTCGCTTGGCGTGCAGACGCGCGCGGTTTCGGCGGCGCGAGCGAGCGCGGATAATGCGACGAAGCAGCGCGCGGTGATCGATACGTTGCGCGCGCAGGGGATTGGAGCGGATCAGATCACCACGGAGAATTATTCGTTGACGGCGATTCAGGTGTACGAGCCGAACGCGGGCGACAAGGCGCCGCGCATCACCGGCTACAACGTGTCGAATACCGTGCGGGTGGAAGTGAAGAAGGTGGATCAGGTGGGAGCGCTCATCGATGCGGCGATCGCAAAGGGCGCGAACGAGGTGAACTCGTTGAGCTTCCATTCGTCGGCGCCGGATTCGTTGCGCCGAGTGGCGCTGGCGGATGGTTTTGGCCGGGCGGAGGCGGATGCGATGGTTTTGGCGCAGGCGGCGGGCGGACGGCTGGGTGAATTGATGGAGTTGACGACGGGTGGAGGGGGAATCGAGCCACCGCGTCCGATGTCGTTCGCGATCAAGCTGGCCGCATCGACTCCCATAGCAATCGGCGAGATGAGCGCAAATGTCGCTGTCATGGCGCGATGGAGATTCGTTGCAGGCGCTAAATAGGCTATGTTAGTGCGGATTTGCACGATTTTGCCGATTAGAGGCGGCGAGCATTTGACAAATCACTTGAACGTGCCGAGCGCGTGTTCCACGTGAAACGAATGGTCCGCCGCGCCCTTCGCCCTTGTCCTCACGTTCCACGTGAAACGGCAATAGCCCTCTCGGATGGTCGGGTCTATATTCCCTTCAGTATCCGTCCGCGGCGCCGGTAATCCAATCCTTCTCACTCCCTTCCCGAGTAGTGCGTGGCCCGAGTCATTGCAATCGCAAACCAGAAGGGTGGAGTCGGGAAGACAACGACCGCGGTAAATCTCGCCGCGAGCCTCGCAGTCGCAGAGCAGCGCACGCTTCTGGTGGATGGCGATCCGCAGGGCAATGCGACGAGCGGAGTCGGCCTCCAGGGCGAGCGGTTGACGGGCACGGTCTACGACGCCCTGATTGGCCAACTATCGCTCGATGAGGTCATCCTCCGGGCGATCCAGTTCGCCCACCTCGACGTCGCTCCTACAACCCCCGATCTCGCCGGCGCCGAAATCGAGCTCATCGATCGGCCACAGCGCGAGCTCGCCATGCGCGACGCCCTATCCGCCATCCGCGATCGCTACGACTACGTCCTCATCGACTGCCCCCCGTCGCTCGGCCTCCTCACCATCAACATGCTCGCCGCCGCCGATGCGGTCCTCATACCCGTTCAGTGCGAGTACTACGCGCTCGAGGGACTCTCTCAGCTCCTCAACACGATCCACCGCATCCAGCAGACGGTCAATCCGGATCTCGCAATCGATGGCGTCGTTCTGACCATGTACGACGCTCGCCTCAACCTCTCCCGCCAGGTCGTCACCGACGCCCGCGAATATTTCGGCGCCAAAGTCTTCCAGACGATCATCCCCCGCAACGTCCGGCTTGCCGAAGCGCCGAGCTTCGGCAAGCCCATCGTGCTCTACGACATCGCCTCCGTCGGCGCCCAAGCCTACCTCAGCGTCGCCCGTGAACTCGTCCAGCGGCAATCATCCGCCTCCGGTCCGGCGCGCGCGCTTGCACAGATCGATCTCCCAGAGACGACATTAGGATCGACGACATCGGGGTCCACCGACCCTCTCGCTCCCTAAATCAACCGGTGCCTCACATGTCCACCGAAAAGCCTCGACGCTTGGGCAGGGGATTGGACGCCCTCCTCGCTGGCCGCGATCCCGTTCCGTCGCCCTCACCCCCAAGAATCTCGGACGATTCCCCCCAGACGCTGCCAATCGCGGAGATTCGACCCAATCCCTTTCAACCGCGCAAGGAATTCCGCGCAGAGGAGCTCGCCGAGCTCGAATCGAGCCTCAAGAACAGCGGGCTCCTCCAGGCCATCGCCGTCCGTCCCGCCGCAAACGGGGTCGGCTACGAGCTCATTGCCGGAGAGCGACGCCTGCGCGCCGCTGCCAGAATCGGCTGGACCCGCATCCCCGCCGTCATCAAGGATATCGACGATCGCGCACTCCTCACCCTCGCGCTCGTCGAAAATCTTCAGCGCGCTGATCTCAATCCCATCGAGGAAGGGGAAGGGTACCAACGTCTCATTACCGAGTTCGCCTTGACGCAACAGGAGGTCGCCGAGATCGTCGGCAAGGATCGTTCTACCGTATCTAACATGTTGCGGCTATTAAACTTACCCGATGCTATCCGGATGATGGTCAGCGACGGGCACCTCACCGTCGGACACGCCCGCGCCCTCCTCGCTCTCCCCAACGAACGCGAGATGCTCGACTTCGCACGCGAAATCGTTGCGCGCGGTCTCACCGTGCGTGATGTGGAACAACGCGCACGCGACGGCGCCCTCCTACCTTCCTCTCGCTCGACGAAGTCGAAAGACGATCGCCGCACCCCGAAGCTAAGCGCCGAGTTGAAGCGTCTACAGGATGAGCTCCGCCGACATTTGCAAACCGACGTGACCATCACACTCGGCGCAAACGAGCGCGGCAAAATCGAGATCGCCTTTTATTCAGCCGATGACTTCGAACGCGTACTCGACCTCGTACTGTCCTCTCGCGAGTAGAGCCGATGGCAGACGATAAGGAAAAATCAGCAGAACGCGGCTACGGAAATATCTACACGCCACACGCGGGCGCGATGATCATTCACGTCCAGCGCGAAAGCGGATTGGCCAATCGAACAATCATCTTCAGCCAGCGACAAGTACGACTCTTCCGCGCCGGCGCGATCGTGCTCGCATCACTCATCGCAGTCGGCGCCGTGAGCTGGGTCTTCCTCGCCGCGCAAGCCGCTCGCGTCCCACTCCTCACTCAACGCGTAGCCAAACTCCAACACGATGTCGCGCGCGTCGACACCCTTCAGCATTCCCTCAACGAGCTCGCCGCACGCTTCCAACAAGTACAACACATGATGGGCGGCTCCACCACTCCCATACTCTCCACCACTCCCACACCCTCCACCACCTCCATCGCTTCCACTACTCCCACTGCCGCAAGCACCAATACCGCACCACCACCGCCCGCCCCCGTAGCCACCGCCTCCGACTCCGCACCACCGCCCGAGCTCTGGCCACTCCCCATCGCCGGAACACTCCTCCCATCCGACTCGCGCGCACTCGAAGTCGCCGTTCCACTCGGCACTCCCATTCGTGCCGCTGGCGCCGGGTTGGTCGTCGAAGTCGCAGACGATTCGACACTCGGTAAACTCATCCGCATCTCCCACCGCGCAGGCTACGAAACCATCTACGCAGGCGCGAGCGAAGTTCGCGTCGCCAAGGGTGATCACGTCGCCGCCGGCGCCGTCATCGCACTCTCCGGCGCCGCCCCAGGAACCCTCGAGCCGCATCTCCACTTCGAGATGCGCCGTCACGGCGTCGCAATCGACGCTTCATCCGTCATCAAAAAGGGACCGGCTCATGGCGATCTTCAATAAAGACTCCAAGGGGATGGACGACATCAAGAACATGCCCGTGAACAGCAACGCCCTCTCCATCATCGCCGCCGGCACCAAAATCGTCGGCGACATCGACACCGATGGCGTCGTCAAAATCGAAGGCCGCGTCGAAGGCGCCATCCGCGCCGCCCGCCAGGTTCTCGTCGGACGCCAAGGCGAAGTACTCGGCGATATCAACACAAGAGAAGCCGTGATCGGCGGACGCGTTCAGGGAACCGTCAATGCATCAGATCGCGTAGAAGTGCAGGGAACATCAGTCATCATCGGCGACATCAACACCCGCGCCCTCGCCGTGATCGAAGGCGGCCGAATCAACGGAAGCGTCAGAATCGCCGACGCTAAAGAGCCCGGAACCGACGAACAGAGCCACCCTTCACCCGTGGCCGTCCTGCGGTAATCCAGCTACTCGCCCTACCTCCACCACACCGCTCGCACCCGCCATCCGGCGATTTTGTACACAAGCCAGTAATCTCTTGTCTCACAATGAGTTAGCAACGATATTCACATCGGATGTGGGGGGTTGTCCACATATATCCACAGCGCTCACGCGCCACGCGTGACACCCCCCATGCCCCCGCTCACTCGCATCGCCAACAACCTCGACGCGCTGCTCCACACCGCGGATATTCCCGACTATCCGCAGGCGATCAACGGCATTCAGGTCGAATGCGACGCCGAAATCGTGAAGGTCGCCGCGGCCGTCGATTTCCGCGAGCGCACGATCCGCCGCGCTCTCGACGCCGGCGCAAATCTGCTCCTCGTCCACCACGGACTGTTCTGGGGCGGACTACAACCGCTGCGCGGACCGTACTACCGACGGATCCATTTGCTGCTCTCATCCGGGATGGCACTCTACTCCTCGCACCTCCCGCTCGACGCGCACCCCAACGTCGGCAACAACGTGCTGCTCGCACGCGAGCTCGGACTCGAGCCGTCCGACGGCATCGCGCGCTACAAGACAATCGACATCGGAGTGCGCGGCGACCACAACGTCGCTACCAGTGATCTCCTCGCGCGCGCGGCCTCATTCGCCGAGCGATGGGGCGGGAGCGCACGCAGCTCGCACTCGGAACCGGGAAGAATCACGAAACGCTGGGCCATCTGCACAGGCGCCGGTGCCTCCGCAGACACGTTGCGCGAAGCCGTCGAACTTGGCGTCGACACTCTCATAGTCGGCGAAGGCCCGCACTGGACCGCAGTCGATGCCGACGAACTGGGAATCGTCATCATCTACGCAGGACACTACGCCACCGAGACGCTCGGTGTACGCGCGCTCGCCGAACACGTCGGTCACACTTTCGATCTGCCAACCATCTTCATCGACGTTCCCACCGGACTGTGACGAACGATCGTCCCTCGCAACGCTCGTCGAGGGAACGATGATGACGATGTGGACCGCGCTCGCCGCCGTCATCGCGATCGTCCTCGTGATCGCGATCGCCCGTGCCGTGCTCACGGCGCCTCTCACGTTGCGACTCACCCGCATCGACGTCCCGATCGACCTGCTCGCGCCCGAGCTCGACGGATACTCGATCGCCATCCTGAGCGACCTGCACTACGGCGGAACGATCCTGCCCGGTCGCTTGCTCGCCCGCGCCGTGCGAATCGCCAACGAGGCCACACCAGATCTCATCGCACTCCTCGGCGATTACGCACTCTCACATTCGCGCTTTCCGACGCTCTCGCGATGGCTGTACGAATGGGCGCTGCCGCCGATGACGGAGCCGTTACGCTCGTTGCGTGCTCGCGATGGCATTGTTGCAATTCTCGGGAATCACGACTACGACTACGATGCCACCAAGGTCGCCACCTGGCTTCGGTCACTGGGCGCGCACGTACTCGTGAACGAATGCACAGTGATTCATCGCGGAGCCGCGACGCTAGGCATTGGTGGTGTCGATGACTGGACGCATGGTCGCATCGACCCGGACGGAGGATGCGCATCGCTTGCGCCCGAGGTGCCGCGTGTCGTGTTGTCGCACAATCCGGATGGCGTGCTGGAGCTCACTCCTCACGCACGCGCCGATCTGGTGATCGCTGGACACACGCACGGCGGCCAGATCGTCCTGCCACTGCTAGGTGCTCCCGCGCGGCATTGCTCCATTTGCGATGCGTCATCGGCGAGCGGTTGGGTGTCGCGATCGCCGATTAGGCTTTACGTCACCACGGGTGTCGGCGTGGTGCTGCCGGTTCGCGTGAACTGTCCGGCGGAGGTTCTCCTCGTGCGACTCGTGCCCCTCGTGCACAGGTAGCGTCGCACCAATCGCCAATCAGCAGCCCGTGTGCGCGCTCGTCCATCGGAGTCGCCAACTGCCGTCAGGCCGCCGCTCCAGAAGCGCGTACGCGTTGGACTCGTAGCCCTCTCGCGCAAGCACCAAGTCCACATGTGGCGGAGCTCCGATCATTACCGCCGCCAGAACATCAGAGCTCTCGAGCGTCTCGTCCGAGCCCGCGGTAACCTCGCGGTACGCGAGGCGATACGGCGCGTTCGAGCCGCTGGGACGTTCGCCGACGATGAGCGTGTGCTCCTCGAGCGGCGTCGCCTCCTGGTTGAGCGTGCGCACGACATCGGCCACGACGCCTTCCACTCCCTCAACGGGCGTGAAGCGATACGCCGTTCGCACCGCATACGGAATTCCGCGAAAGGTCCTGGCCGTGTCGTTCGGAACCGTCGAGACCAGGCGAGTGATATCCGCGGCAAGCTGCGCGGAATCGGCGTGCGCCATCGTCTCGATCGTGTCGAGTGGAATCGCTCGCGCGCGACCTTTCAGAAAGGCAACCGTCCAGCCAGAGGATGCCGCGCTGACGGAAGTCGTGACGATCTTTGCCGCTGGCCACTCGATGCACTGGTCCGCGTCCCACTCACCCCCGGACACGGCGCCAACGCGCGCAGCATCGCCGCCGCCCGCACGCTCGAAGAGCTCTACCGGTGTGTTGCGCGCAAGCGCCGAATCAAAGTGCACGTCGTCCGACGGTGTGCTGTCCGTGATCGCGGGGAACACGACGTACGCCTCTGCCGCCGTGTTGCCTCGAACGAACATGATGGGTCCGGCCGACGAATCCCACGTCGACGGTGCGATCACCGGACGTGGCGATGGCACCCCTGTCGACGGCGGCGCCGGTGTCGCGGAGGTCTCCGACGACTTCACGGCGGACTTGCGCTCGCATGCACCCAGAACGACGAGCATGATGACGAACGCGAAAATCGATCGGGCAGACATTCGATGAATCTTTCCCGCCGAATCCCACTCGTCAACGTGTAGCGCGCTCATCGCGGCGGAAGCAGATCGCCCACGAGATCCCAATGCCACGCGTCGCGACGCACGCCGGAGCGCGGATCCTTGAGCGGCTTGTACTGGAGACGGAAAGCAGGAAGGCCAACGTCGCGGCCATACTGAAACAGTCGCTCGCGGTCGGTCGACACGAGATGCGCCATTGGGCGGCCTTTCCACACATGTCGGTGCAGCCACAGTCCGCCGTCCATCGCGAAGATCATCCCCTCTCGGCGCAAGCTGAACTCGCGATACGGACGATCGATCGGTGCGGAGCTGGGAGGGGTCGAGGAACTGCTCACTCGCGATCAGCCGCCAGAGGGGATCAGTTACAGGTGATGCGCCCCTCGAGCGTAGAAGGAGCAACGGGCGCCGCAGTACCAAAATACACCGTGCATATTTCCGCACCCATTGACAAGTGCGACGCAGATGCGGACCAGCCGCCCGCAGTCGCCTCCGGAACTATGATCGTCACACCTTGCGACGAAATGTAGTTGAGCTGCGAAAGATTGTTGCTGTACGCGTTATTGGCGTAGTAATACCCCTCCTCAGCAGTCGCCAGATTGCGGAGATCGCTGCGCATCGCTGCTAGAAACGCCTTGCCCTTCGTGGACGAGAACTTCGGAATCGCGATTGCCGCAAGAATTCCGATGATCACGACGACAATCAAGAGCTCAATGAGCGTAAAGCCGGATTTGCGTGACTTGGGCATTGTGATGCTCCGCCGTGGAGTTTCAGTTGATCGCGGTGGAGTACAAAGCAAGCCAAATGCCCCGCTGAGTTCGCATAGCTAAGTGCTTGCGGGACTGCCATTTACGTCTTTGTGCGCATGGTTGCCGGGAACATATGACCGGTCGATTTGCCAGTCATCCCGCAATCTGCAACGGCGCCAGGGAGGGGATTATTTACTACAGCCTATGTAGTTCTTGACCGTAGCGGGTGCCACTGGCGGAGCGTTGCCGTAGTAGATCGCACAGGTGGAAGTATCATTGTCGTGGGTCGCGGTGGCGGACCAGCCGAGGCTGTCAGCTTGTACGAAAGTCACCCAGACTCCCTGACTGACGTTGAACCGCAGCGCGCTGAAGTCCGACGTGTATGAATCACCGGTGCTCCAATATCCCTCTTCCGTCGCCGCCAGGTTGCGGAGGTCGGAGATCATCGCGGTCAGATAGAACTGGTGCTTGAATTGGTGCAATCGCGGGATGGACAAGCCCACGAGGATGCCGATGACTACAAGCACCACGAAGAGCTCTATCAGTGAGAATCCTCTACGGCCGCGAGGCGACATTCGATCGGTGGCGAATCCCGGTAAGTGTTGGGAGGACCCGACGAGCGTCCATCCTACGTGCGATTTGGCTAACGCACAATGATGCTGCCTGAGAATACAGACGACCGGGCGATTCTAACGTCTCAGCCGGCACCGGCACGCGCTGCTCACTGCTTCGTTTCGAGCCAGTTGCTCCCCGCCCCCAGATCGACGACCAGCGGAACCGAGAGCTGTGCGGCCGATTCCATCTCCCGGCGCACCATCTCTGCTACGACCTCCAGTTCCGCCGGTGGCGACTCGAACACCAGCTCGTCGTGGACCTGCAGAAGCATTCTCGACTCGATCCGTTCGCGCGCAAACAGCGAATGGATTCGAATCATGGCGATCTTGATGAGGTCCGCGGCGGACCCCTGAATAGGCGAGTTCGTAGCCGTGCGCTCTCCGAACGCGCGCACGTTGAAGTTCCGGTCGCGCAGCTCGGGAATGTACCGGCGGCGCCCGAAGATCGTTTGCACGTATCCGTGCTCCCGCGCGAACGCAACCATCGAGTCGAGATACGCTCGAATGCCCTGAAAGCGCTCGAAGTATTCATCGATGAATCGTCGCGCGTCCGCATGCTCGATGCGCAGCTGCCTCGACAACGCGTTGGCGCCCTGGCCGTAAATCGTCGCAAAGTTGATCGTCTTTGCGCGCGCACGCATCTCGGCAGTGACGTCCTCAAGCGGCACGCCGAAGATGATCGAGGCGGTCTGCCGATGGATGTCGCCACCCGCGCGAAACGCACTGACGAACGCCGGATCCGCCGAAAGATGCGCCAGCAATCGCAGCTCGATCTGGGAATAATCGGCGGCGAGGAGCATCCATCCCTCACGCGGTACGAACCCGCGACGGATGTCGCGGCCGAGCTCTCGCCGGATTGGAATGTTCTGGAGATTCGGATCACTCGATGACAACCGTCCCGTCGTTGCAACTGTCTGATTGAACGATGTGTGGATGCGCTGGGTGTGAGGATGAACGAGCGCCGGCAGTGCGTCGAGATACGTGTTTTCGAGTTTCGCGAGCTCCCGATACTCCATGAGCTGCTCCGGAAGAACATGGCCCATCTCGGCGAGCTGCTGCAGAACGCTGGCATCGGTGGAGGGTCCGGTAGCCGTTCGCTTCAGCATCGGCAACTCCAGCTTCTCGAACAGAATCTGCCGCAGCTGCAGGTTCGAATTGATGTTGAACTCGGTGCCCGCGCTTGCGTAGATCTCCTGCTCCACGCGTTGGCGCTCACGCGTGAAACGTTCCTTCAGCGATGCGAACCAGCTGGAGTTGATCGCGATGCCCGCCCACTCCATGTCCGCAAGCACATCGATCAATGGTATTTCGATGTCGTTGAACAACGGCAGCAACGCATACGTCTCGAGCTGCGGCTCGAACACCGCACGCAGCTGGAACGTCATGTCGGCATCCTCACACGAATAGTCCCGTGCAGCTTCGATTGGACACTCGTCGAACGGCACCGCGCCCTTGCCCTTGCCGCAAAGATCCTCGTACGACGTCATCGTGTGCTCGAGAAATTCGAGCGCCAGCACGTCGAGCCCATGCGACCGCCTGCCGGGATCGAGCACGTAGCTGGCGATCATCGTGTCGAAGTCGAGCCCGCGCAGTGTGACGCCGGCGCGGCGAAGGGCGAGCAGATCGTACTTCGCGTTCTGAGCCGTCTTCCGGACGGACGGATCCTCGAGCATCGCGCGCAGGGGAGCCATCTCGTCGGACAGAAGTGCCGGAAGATTTCGAATCGCATGCCGCCGTTCCGCGAGCAATCGAGCAGCAATTCCGGAAGGCTCGCTCGCACCGGCAGCCTTCTTTCGAACGCTCTTCCTTATCGGGGCCTCCGGCTCATCGCCTCCCCGAACGAGGCCGCGATCTTCCGGAGCATCTGTCGGAGACCTGTCACCCGATGCGTCTGTCAGCAGCTCACGCTGCTCGTTCTGACGCTCCCGGTGTCGCAGTGGCAGGTAGTACGCCTCGCCCGCCGCGACAGCGATGGAAATCGAGACCAGCGTCGATCGCAGTGGATCGACGACCTGCGGACTACCCAGCTCGATGACCGTCTCGGTATCCACGGCGATGTACGGAACCGACTCGATGCGCCGCAGCATCGCCTCGAGGGCCGGCAGCGTATCGACGGTGGTATAGCTCGTGTCGCGCAGCACCGCAGGTGCACTGACCGCATGATCCTTTGCCAGGCCGTGGAATTCGAGTTCCACGAAGAGATCACGCAGCCTTGCGTGATCCGGTTCCGCGAGCGTGAGCGTGTCGAGCACCAGCGGTATCCCGAGATCTTCGCGAATCGTGACTAATTCTTTCGACAAGCGTGCATCCGATTCGTGCTCGAGTAGCGCTTCGCGCGGACGCTTTTTGGTGACCTCACCGGCGTGCTCGAGGATATTCTCCAGCGAGCCGTATGTCGCGATGAGCTCCCCTGCAGTCTTGTCGCCGATACCGCGAACGCCGGGCACGTTGTCGGATGAATCGCCCACCAGCGCCAGATAGTCGGTAACGTGGTGCGGAGGGACGCCAAGTCGCTCGCTGGCGTTCTCCATCCCGACCCATTGTTCTTCGACGCTGGCAGGGCCCCCGCGGCCAGGATTGAGCAGCCACACGCCGGGTCGTACGAGCTGGTAGAAATCCTTGTCGCCCGAAACGATCACCACGTTCACGCCCGCGTCGACGCTCTGGCGTGCGAGAGTCCCGATGACATCATCGGCTTCGTATCCGTCCAGCGACAGCACTCGTACATTGAACGCTTGCAGTAGCTCCTCGATGCGCTCCATGCCGCGATCGAAGTCCGCTTGCAGCTCTTCACCGAGTTTCTCGCGAGTTGCCTTGTAGGCGGGATACTGCTCGTGTCGAAACGATAGACCGGAGTCGTGCACCCAACCGACGTATTCCGGCCGGTGCGTATCGATGAGCCGCTGGAGAAAGTTCACCACGCCCCACGCCGCAGACGTGTTTTCGCCGCGGCTAGTGGTGAGCGGACGCGATATGAGCGCGAAAAACGCGCGGTAAATCAGCGCGTAACCGTCTATGAGGAAGAGTCGGGGCGATGCCGGAAGGCGGGGCTGCATGAAAGAAAGCTCGCCCCGCTATCCATCGAATGCCAGCCCGAACGACTGCCGCTTACACGCGCTGGACGTTCGTCGCGTGAAGGCCCTTCGCACCCGTTTGAATCTCGAACTCTACTTCCTGTCCCTCAGCGAGTGTCTTGAAGCCATCCATGGTGATGGACGAGAAATGCACGAAAACGTCTTCGCCACCCTCTTGCTCGATGAAACCGAAACCCTTGGCATCGTTGAACCACTTCACCTTGCCCTTTGCCATCGCCATTCTCCTGCGCATGGATCGGTTGCTCCCCTCGCCCTCGCTGCGACGTGAGGGGCAGGCCGCGGTCGGCTTGCGGCGCCTATATAGGAACGAAGTGCGATTTTGTCAAGGCAACGCAGGCCGGGCGCTTCATCAAACCGCGAGGTACATCCCTCGTGGAAAAACCTTTATCCCTCACCACAGGATGAGCGATCACCGTGACTGCTCACGCTTTACGACACGTTCGAAGTCGGCCTCACTCGAAGCGGTGAGCCTGTATCGCCCAATGGCACCCTGGGTCGTGAACACGAGCCGGAGATTGTATTGCGTGTACACCCAAATTTCCCCGCGGCTTCGCGCCGAGCTGGTGCCCATCTGCTGTCCGGCCTGATCGGGTTCGCCCAGCGTCACGTAAACCTTTCCGCGATCGGTGAGCCAACCCGGCGTTCCCTTCTCCTGATAACGACCGTTGGCCGTGGCGATTCGCTTGAAATAATCGCGCAAGGCTTCATGTTCCGGCGTCGCGGGATTCGGGTCCGTTTGCTTCCAGAACGCCGCCCACGCTGCGGCACGCTGATCCGCTGGCGTGTCCCGCAACGCCTGGAGTCGCTCCGGTGACGTAAAGAAGCGCAGATAGCTCAACAGCTGATCGAAGCTAGTGATGCCGAACGCGTCACCAAAGCTCAGGAAGAGCGGAGCCTGAACGCTGTCCGAAGATCCCACCAGCGACGCGATGACGGTGACGGGACCAACGCCAATGCTTGCAACGGGAAACTCCAGCAGCGCGGACGACAGCGAGCCCTGACGCACGAGGTTTACCGTGTCGCGCAGGATCACCGCGTGCGCATCGTTGAGCACTGCAACTCCTACTCGCTCGGTTTCCGGCAGCCCATATCCCTCGAGATAGAGACCGGCCAGTGTGTCGCGGCCAAGCACAATGATCGATCGCGGATTCGCAATCAGCGCGGGCACGGTATCAGTTCGCGTCCTCGGCGTTACCTGGTAGACGCTGATCGGCGTCGACAAGCTGTGCGGGCCAAACCGCGGAACCGTCAACGAAATCTGCTGCGAATTCGCGTTACTACCCCCTTCGTCCCTCACGGCAATCGAGAGAGAGTACGTGCCGGGCGCAACTTGCAGGTATTGCTGGAAGATCACGCTCTCGTCTTCACGCTGCGTCTCGTGAAATGAAGCAACTCGAATCACCTTATGAACGTCGAGATGCCGAATCGTTGTCGTTCCCTGCGCAATATCGATTGACACGTTGTACGTCGCTCGCTGCCCGGATCCATCGCCGACGAACGTCAGCACGCGATTCGCGAACGAGAGGGTGATCAGCGCGAGGGTGCTGTCAGCGGAGCTTCCGGCGAGATAACGCACTTGCCCTACGAATGGGAACGTGCCGCCCTGTGCGATCATCCCGAGCTGTCGGTAGAACGCGCTCGGATCCGGCGAGGCGCTGGAGTCGCTCGGAAATGCTCCCCTGCTGCCCTCCCTGCCACCGGCACGCCCGCCAGTGTGTGTCCGCGGAGAGCAACCCAATACGAACAAACCGGAAAGAATCGAAAACCACAGTCGCCGTGAACCACAGAGTGATACCGACATAAGTCCCGTTGCTCCCATCGAGTGATTGTTCCGGCTGCATTCGCCACCTGGCACGTAGCGGCTGCTTGCTCCATTCCGGTGGCGCGATTAGCTTCGGCGCGTGAGCCGCGAAAATCTTACCGGCACGACACTCGCCGGATATGCACTGCAGGATATGGTCGGAGAAGGGGGAACGGCAGTAGTGTACCGCGCCGAACACCCCACCCACGGCATAGCTGCAGTCAAGGTGCTGAAGGAAAAGCTGCGAACGGACCGAACTGCGGTTGCGCGATTTCTTCGCGAAGCAACGTATGGCACTCGTGTCTCACATCCCAATGTGGTTCGCACGATCGAAATCGGCGAAGCCGGACCAGGCGTTCACTTCCTCGCCATCGAATGGGCCCTCGGCGAGCTCCTCGAAAAGTACGCCAAGCAGCACGTTCCTCTTCCGCCTGAGGAGGTCGGTGAAATCATTGGCCAGATCGGCGACGCAGTGTATGCGGTTCACGCTGCTGGCATAATTCATCGGGATTTGAAGCCTGACAATATCATGTACGATCCGGCCTCCAAACGGGCAAAGCTGCTGGATTTTGGAATCGCCGCGCAATCTGATCAGGCTCCGGAAGAACGGTTGACACGTGCCGGTTTTTTCGTTGGAACTCTTATGTACGTGGCGCCGGAGGCTCTTTCGGGTCAGTTGGTTACATCGGCTGCCGATCAATACAGTCTGGCGACCATCGCGTACTACCTGCTCTCAGGCTGTCTTCCATACGCTGGCAAGTCCCAGCGTGAGATGTTCGCGCAGCTGCTCTCACAACCTCCCATACCGCTCAACAGCGCACGAAAGGGGTGTACGGTGCCGGCGCCCGTGGAAGCTGTTGTCATGAAGGCGCTGTCACGTAATCCATCCGACCGCTACCCTGATGTCGTTGCATTTGCCACGGCTCTTCGCGCATGCATCAACGCACCGACACCGGATGCTGGTCGCACGTCTCTGTTTTCACGTGTGAAGTCGATCATCAAGCGCACGGACAAGGGCTGATCACGAACTGGAGGAATCACCGATGCCGGGGATGTGAAACGCCGATTTGGTTGCCTTACCCCAGGCGCTGAATACACCGGAGTTCTTCACTTGTCCCGCGACGGGTAGCCAGACGGTAAATGTCGAGCCCTTGCCGGGTTCGCTGATCACTGTGATCTCGCCACCCAGCAATCGCGCAAGCCGACGAGAGATCGGAAGTCCGAGCCCGGTGCCACGTTGAGCTGAGTCTGTTCGCGGACCTGCATTCACCTGTTCGAATTCGTCAAAGATTCGCCCTTGGTCACTTCGGGCGATCCCGACTCCTGTGTCCGCCACATCGAGTGCGATCCAGATCCCATGGGGAAGATCGATTGCGGCGCCCGTGTCGATTGCACTATCGGGATTGGAATCGATGAGACGAGCCCGAACCACAATGTCTCCCGAGGGTGTGAATTTCAATGCATTTCCCAGCAGATTCAGCATGATTTGCCGAAGGTGCATTGGATCGGTGCGAATGCGCGGAAGCGATGCGCTTACTGAAATCGACAGGGTGAGCCCCCGTTCGCCGATTAGAGCCTCGATCTCACTCGTCAGGTCCAGTACGAACGATTGAAGCTCGAGCGGCTCCCATTGTACGTCGAGTCGGCCTGCGGCCATTTTAGCCAGATCGAGAATCTGATCCACCAACTGACGCAGGTGATTTGCCGAGGATGCAATCCTTTCGACCGGGCCGGCCTGGCGAGTGTTGAGATCACCATATACCCCATCGCGAAGCAGCTCGACAAATCCGACGATTGCATTCAATGGAGTTCGTAATTCGTGCGAAACGTTGGCAAGAAACTCGCTCTTTACCCGGTTGGCCCGTAGCAACTCGCTCGAGAGTCGCTCGAGTTCCGCACTACGCTCGGCGAGACGTGATCCCTGCCGGCGCTCGTGCAGTAGCCCAATGAGTAGCGTTCCCAGGGTTGCGAGACCAACGCCCCATAGCAAAAACCGTATGCTCTGGTTAGTCGCTCGCTGAACCGCAATCAAACGCCATGAATCGCCACCGGGAATACGAATACTCGCGGACGCAGAATCGACCGGCAGCCGATGAGGTACTGAAGCCGTAGTGCCACGTATGGTATCCGACAGCGTAACAATGAACACTTGACCGTGGAGTTGGGGCTCCTGATGCTCGACAAACTGCAGGATGCTCTCACTCGTGAGAGTACCGCCTGCATATCCGATGAATCGGCTATTAATGAAGAGGGGCTGCACGAGCAGGAGTCCGCGTTCGCCGCTACCGAGATCCCCGATAGAAGAGATCTGCGTTCGCTTGGACATGCGCGCGCGTTGAATCGCGTCGCTGAATGGCTGTTTGCGAACGGTGTCGACGTTCATTCCCGCCGGCAGCGCAACTCCCTCACTTCCCAGAAGTTCCTGAAAGCGAATGTTTCCGAGCGAATCACTGAGCCAAACGCGTCGAAACGCGGGAGCATACTGGACGAGCGACTGGAGCAATGACCGAAACTGTTCCTCATTTACATCACGGCTCGAATCGAGATACAGTCCACGAACGGACTGCAGTGACTGCGCATGAACGGTGAGGAAACTTTCCACACGAGCTGCCGCTTCTACGGCCTGAATCTGGACCTGTGATCTATTCGCATCGGCGAGGGCCCGATCAATTGCAAAGATTCCGCCGAGGGCGAAGAGAAGTGATACGGCTAACGCGATGGAGGAAGGGCGCAGTTTAGAGATCTGTATCTGCATGAGGCTCCTGAAATGCAGCGTAGCTTTCAATCTCGTACCACACACGTTCTTCCCAAACCATTATAGTCCCGCATGAACGATCAGACGGAACACGCCCGACTCGTCAGTTTGCTGGCAACTCGGTCCGCTCGCCGCGGTCAATTCATGCTTGCTTCCGGCAAGCAATCAACACTGTACATCGATGCTCGTGTGACGACAATGAGCCCCGAAGGGCTCATTTTGATAGGGAATCTTGGCGTCGCGGCAATCCGCGCTACCTGGAAAGCTGATTCGATTGGCGGATTGACCTTGGGGGCAGATCCGATCTCCTATGCAATCAGCTACACAAGTGGCCTACAGTCTGGTAAGCCTCTCCGAGCTTTCACTGTGCGAAAGGAATCCAAGAAGCACGGAACGGGAAAGTTGATCGAGGGCCCCTTTCAATCCGGAGACTGTGTCGTAGTGGTAGAGGATGTCATCACCAGTGGCAGTTCTGCTCTCCAGGCTGTCGCAGCGATACGGAATGCCGGCGGGATTGTGCAGGGCGTTCTGGCACTCGTCGATCGCAATGAGGGAGGACGACAGGCCATCGAGGATATGGGACTTACCGTAGTTTCGTTGGTTACCGTGGAAGAACTATTGCCGCTCATTCCCTCGGCTTAGTGGTCGTTGAAGACTGGATGTCCCTGCAAGCCATCTCAGACTTTCAGTTAGAGGGCTAAATGTTCGCAACGTGCTTTGGAAAGGGAGGATGAGCTCCTCACGAAAGCGATGAAGCATTCCCTCACCGTCGTAGCGCTGCCGAAACTCAAGCGCCGTAATTGAAAGCAGGGTACGCACGTGTCGACCAAAGCTTTGCGGTGAGGAGTACTCGAGGTGGTTGGCAACATTTGCTACCGAGAGTCCAGGATTCTCGAATACCCGCGCTGCGTGAGTGAGCCGGGCCATTGCCAGGTAACGTTTTGGCGCGGGTAGTCGAGCACGAAAAAATCTACTCATGAGGGTACTAGGTACTATCCGCAATTCATCAGCGAGCGTACGGATCGTACTCGTTCGCAATCCTGGTTGAAAGATCGTCTCAAAAAAGGTCCAACAGTCATCCGGAGCGCCAACGAGGTCCAGTGAGAGTTGCGCCAGGGCAATCTTTTCGATGTCGCGAGTTCGATCTCGCATGAGAACATCACGAAGCTCACGCCAACCATTTGGCTGACGGACATCAACGAGTGATCGTATCCCGGACTGTCCGAGAGTTAGGACAGCTCGAGGTGTTCCAGCTTCGAACTGGGTGAGAAGCGCGACTGCAGGAATTCGGGGAAATTCACGGACGATACGTCCAAACCGGGAAGCATCGTCTTCTGCACCACAGCGTGTTACCGACACGAGTACCGCACTCACACGTTGTGCACGAAGATCGCTGATTATGTCATCGATCGAATCACGATGTACCGTCCGATAGAAGCCATCACCAGCTGCGTCTACACGCGATCGTTCACCAGGCATCAACATCGTTGCAACTGGAGGCAATAGCTGGCTTGAAATATCCGGGAGGGACCTCATGGAAGTGCCTTGTCGGTAAGTGAGGACGGAAAAAGCGAGGCACTTCCACTGTATTCCCGTGCGTCAGCGTTGCGTCAACAAGGTGCAAAGCAATCCATGTGGCACTCCCTCAAGTAGTTGGTCCGTACCAGTCTAAATAGTGCTATATTGAAGCGTGTAGTAGACGATTGGACGGTCGCGATGAGAGTCAAATCCCATCGAGGAAAGTCCGGGCTCCAGAGGGCAGATCGCCAGGTAACGCCTGGGCACTATCTACTTGCTTGCAAGAAGATGATGACGGACAGTGCCACAGAAAACAAACCGCCGAGTTGTAGAAATACAGTTCGGTAAGGGTGAAAAGGTGAGGTAAGAGCTCACCGCGTAATCAGTAATGGTTACGGCATGGTAAACCCCGGTCGGAGCAAGGCCAAATAAGCGGCGAGGGGTGGCCCACCTCGATCAAGACGCCGCGGGTAGGCTGCTAGAGCACGCGAGCGATCGTGTGCGGAGAGAAATGACCGTCCGAATGAGACATCATTCGACTGAACCCGGCTTATAGATCGTCTACTATGTCGAATGATCTCCGATAATCTTACGATTGTCGGAGATCATTCATTTTTACACCATTGCCAACGGTAAACACTAGCAGGCACAGGACTGGCCTACTTGCTATGGAGGGCAATCCCTTACGCGAGACTCATCGAGGAATGCTGTTATGCCTGACTCAAAACTGATCCCCATGATCTCAGTGTTGACACTATTTGCCTGGGGATGTTCTAGCTCAGTCAACAAGCCTGGCACTCCTCCAGTCAGACCTGTTCCCGAGTCGCTTAATACGTCAAAAGAGTTTCATTGGTATCCAACGCTTTTGGCGCACTCGAGTCGGTACCGAGTTGACGATAGCTCAACGGTTTCTATCACCAGTGACAGCACTAGGAAAGAAGTACTTCTAGCGTCCAGCACTATTTATAGTCTAGCTCTCACGCAGGGTAAGAAGCTCACCGTTGATCTGCGTCTCGACTCTATTAGCACAGATAGCACAAATAGCATGCCTTCACAAATGCAGCCAAAAGTGCATGCAACTGCTACGCTTTCAGCACGGGGCCAGATTGTCGATCTACATTCGACGACACCAATATCCTGCCAGGGCGGAATGGATCCAAGATTCGTCCGTCTATCCGAGCTGATAATTCTACTACCTCCAAATCCGGTCGTAATCGGAAATGAGTGGGCAGATACCTCCACCTCGATTATCTGCCACGGAAGAATCGCACTAAAACAATACGTGGTTCGGAACTACAGGTTGCTTTCAGCCTTATCGCTACAGAACAGGCCAGTAGTACAGCTTCAACGTACAGCATCCGTAAAAACGGAGGGAGTTCCTGCAGACTCGACCAACTCGATTGTGACCAGTGGAACTGGATCAAGCTCTACAATTCTTTTTGTCGATCAGGATACCGGAGAACTTCTCAAGAGTACTGGAACCTCAGATCTCTTTCTATCAGTAACTACAAGCCGAGGAATATTTCCCTTCCAGCAACATTCAAAAATAACAGTTGAAAGTAATTAGCCAGAGATGGAAACAAGTACGAAATCGCCAACTCTTATTGGCAAAACTCAAAGTTCCTAGTCGACTAACCGAAGAGGCATCAATAAGCACATGTATTTCGCTGCATCATCCCACCCAACTGGTTCAACTGTAGCAGCTCGTTCAGGAGCCTTGAACGTAAGCTTCACCTCATCGGTCGGCAGATTTCGCAGAATTTCAAGCAGATACATGGCGTTAAATCCGATATCAAGTGAATCACCCTCAAAATTAATCGGTAATTCATCCTGTGCTTCACCCAAGTCTGGTGTCTGCACGCTGAATTTCAGCATTCCAGAGTTGAACGACATTCGAATTCTATGAGTCTGATCAGACGCTATTACAGACATTCTCTTTAGGGCCTGAATTAGCGCATTACGATCTGCTAGAGCAAATCGGTCATTGTCCTTCGGAATGACCTGCTCATAGTTCGGATAAGGTCCTTCAATTAGCCTGGTATATACGGCTGTAAACGGTGATCGAAAGCCTAAATGGTTCTCACCTCTTGCAACCTCGAGTTCTTCCTCCGCAGGGAAGAGTCTACGAATTTGCTCTAATGCTTTCGGCGGAATAATTAATTCGCTTGACGATACTCCAGCTGCATTGATTGGAATCTCCATCTTCGCCAAGCGGTGACCATTCGTTGCCACCATTCGCATATGATCAGGACGCAGCTCCCATAATACACCATTTAAAATCGGCCGGCTTTCTTCAGTTGATGATGCGAAAGCGGTATGCGAGATGAGTTTCTGAAGATCACCAGCTCGTACTCTCCAGCTTTCACCGAAGCGAATAACAGGGAAGCTCGGAAATTCATCTTTCGGCAAGCCGAGAAGCTTAAACCT
>JANWLO010000192.1 GCA_025450815.1 Gemmatimonadaceae bacterium | reverse complement strand
GCGCGCGCCCGTTTCGCATCCCACCCAGCGATGCGGAGCGGCATCATCACAGTCTCCAGCGCGGAGAACTCGCGCAAGAGGTGGTGGAACTGAAAGACGAATCCCACCTTGCGATTGCGCAGCGAAGATAGCTGCTCGTCGCGGAGCGCGCTCAGCGGCTCGCCGTCGAGCCTGACCTCGCCCTGCGTCGGCCGATCGAGCGCGCCAAGGATGTGGAGCAGCGTGCTCTTGCCCGCCCCACTCGCGCCGACGATCGCGATCATCTCCCCTCTGCGCACATCGAGACTCACGCCGCTGAAAACGTCGACGCGTCCCCCGTCGCCACCGACGTACGACTTCGCGAGATCCCGCGCCTCGATGACATTCATTCGTGACGAATCGCCTCGACGGGGAAAAGCCGCGCGGCCTGAATTGCGGGATACAGCGTTGCAAGCGCCGCGATGACGACGCTCGCGCAGACTATCCACATGACGTCGGACAGCTGAATCGTGACCGGCAGGTGATCGATGAAGTACACGGTGGGGTCCAGCGGAATGAGCTGCCCGCGATCGATCGCAATGCCTGTCGTGACGCCGATCGCCACGCCTACGGCCGTGCCCACCGCGCCAATCACGAGTCCCTGCGCGAGAAAAATCCGGCGCACCGATCGCGCGGGCAATCCCATCGCCTTCAGAATCCCGATCTCGCGAGTCTTGTCCTTCACGACCATCGTGAGCGTGCTCACGATGTTGAACGCCGCCACGAGCACGATGAGTAGGAGGATGACGCGCATCGCGAGCTTCTCGAGCTTCAGCGCCTGAAAGAGCTGCGAGTTGACTTCCTGCCAGTCGAGCACCCGGTACGGATAGCCGAGCGTGTCCGAGAGCTGGCGCGCGACTTCGCCTGCCTGCCACCGGTTGCTCGTGCGCGCCTCGATTCCGGTCACGGCATCGCCGAGCCCCGCGAACTCCTTCGCCTGATCGAGATCGATGTAGACGTACGAGTTGTCGTACTCGTACATGCCGGTCTCGAAGACTCCGGTGACCTGGTACTGATACACGCGTGGCACGTACCCGCCTACGGCCGCGTTGAACTTCGCGCCCGCGGGCGACACGAGCGTGAGCTTGCTCCCCGGAAAGACATTCAACCGCTCGGCGAGCCGCTTCCCCAGTACGGCACCGCGATGCTGGCCGTCGTCCGTGGCGAAGCGGAAGTCGCCCGTGGACGCGTGCTGGCGAATGGAGGTGACGTCGGGCACACCGGGGCCCGCTGGTGGTATGCCCTCGACGAACACTCCCTCGGAGTAATCGTGTCCGGCGGTGGCCAGTCCCTGCGTCAGCACGAAGGGCGCGGCGGCCACCACGCTCTTGTTACGGCGCACGCGCGCGAGCGTGGGCTGCCAATCCGTGAGCTTGAGATCGTCGCCGAAGGTGAGCACGCGGAGATCGGGGCTGCCCACCAGAATCTTTTCACGCAGATCGTTCTGCATCCCCGTCATCACGCCGTTGATCACGATGAGCGCGCTCACGCCCACGAGCACGCCGCCGATTGCGATCACACTAATGAACGAGAACAGGCGCGCGCTTCCGCGGCTGCGCAGATACCTCCAGGCGATCGACAGCTCGAGCCGGCTCATTCTGGGCGCATCGTTGGAAAGAGAATCACATCGCGGATATGTGATATACCCGTCAGATACATGAATAGCCGGTCGATGCCGACGCCTACGCCGCCCGTGGGCGGCATGCCGAATTCCATGGCGCGCAGATAGTCCTCGTCGACGACGGTGGCCTCCTCGTCGCCGGCGGCGCGCTGCTTCGCCTGCGCCTCGAAACGCCGGCGCTGGTCGATCGGATCATTGAGCTCGCTGAATGCGTTGGCGAGCTCTCGTCCTCCGGCGAACAGCTCGAATCGCTCGGTGAGCTCGGGGGCGCCGCGCTTCGGCTTTGCGAGCGGCGAGAGCTCCATGGGATAGTCGACCACAAACGTGGGATCGTGCAGCGTGCGCTCGACGTGCGCCTGAAAGAGCTCGTCGAGCAGCTTCGTGCGCGACAGCGTGGCAGCGTGCACGACACCCGCGTGTTCCGCGGCGCTCCGAAGCTCCGCCGCCGACATCGCAAGCGCATCTCGCCCGAGCGCCGCGCTGAGCGCCGGCACCCACGCCACGCGCGGAAAGGGTGGAACGAGCGCCGGAACGGGGGCGCCCACGATCGGATGCGCGCGCACCGCAGTCGCAGCCGCGAGAAGCAGCTGCTCCACGAGCGTCATCATGTCGTCGTAGTCCGCGTACGCCTGATACCACTCGAGCATCGTGAACTCGGGGTTGTGCGTGCGGTCCACGCCTTCGTTCCGGAAGTCGTGCCCGATCTCGTAGACGGCGTCGAAGCCCCCGACGATGAGCCGCTTGAGATAGAGCTCGTCCGCAATGCGGAGGTAGAGTGGAATGTCGAGCGCGTTGTGGTGCGTGAGGAACGGGCGTGCCGCGGCGCCGCCGTAGAGCGGCTGCAGTACGGGCGTTTCCACCTCGATGAAACCGCGTGCGTCGAGAAACGCGCGCAGCGCGCTGATCATCCGCGAGCGCGCGACGAACGTTGCCCGCACGTCCGGATGCACGGCGAGATCCGCCGCGCGCTGGCGGTAGCGCTGCTCAGGATCGCTGAACCCCGAGTGGCGCACGACGACGCCGTCCACCGTCTCCTCCTTCCCGAACGGAAGCGGACGGAGCGACTTCGCGAGCATCTCGGCGGCCGCCACGCGCACGGTCGCCTCGCCGGTCTTCGTTCGGAAAAGTGTGCCCGTCACGCCGATCACGTCGCCGATGTCGAATAGCCCGATGGTCTCGAACAGTTCCTCGCCCAGCTCGTCGCGACGAAAGTAGAGCTGGATGCGCCCGCCCTCGTCGGCGAGGTGCGCGAAGCTCGTCTTGCCGTGCCCGCGCCACGCCACGATGCGCCCAGCCACGCGCACCTCCGGCCCCTCATCGGCGACACCCAGCGCGGCGATCGCGGCGGCCGCGGTATGTGTGCGCGCGAAGGCGTACGCGTACGGCGAAAGGCCGCGCGCGATCAGGGCGTCGTGTTTCTCCCGGCGCGCCTTCAGGACGAAATTCAGATCGTCGCTCGTCACGCGGTCTTCGCTCCGGCACTGTTCCCGCGCTTGAGATACGCCTCGATGAACGGATCGATCGCGCCGTCCATCACCTTCGCGACATCGGAGATCTTGAGCTCCGTACGATGGTCGTTCACCATCGTGTACGGCTGAAAGACGTAGCTCCGGATCTGATTGCCGAACGATACGTCTGTCTTCGCGGAATCGATCTCCGCCTTCTTCCGGTCGCGCTCCTCGACCGCTCGCTGATAGAGCGCGTTCTTCAGCATCTTGAGCGCGGTCTCCTTGTTCTTGAACTGCGAGCGCTGCTGCTGGCAGCTCGTGACGATGCCCGTGGGGATGTGCGTGAGGCGCACCGCCGAGCTGGTCTTGTTGACGTGCTGGCCACCCGCGCCCGACGCGCGGAAGACATCCATCTTGATGTCCTCGTCGCGGACTTCGATGTTGATCTCGTCATCCACCACGGGGTAGACGAACACCGACGCGAAGCTCGTGTGCCGCCGCGACTGCGAATCGAATGGCGAGATGCGCACGAGCCGGTGCACGCCGGCCTCCGCGTGGAGAAAGCCGTAGGCGTACTGGCCGCGCACCTCGACCATTGCGCCCTTGATGCCTGCTTCCTCGCCGTCGCTCACGTCGAGCACTTCAACCGCGTAGCCGCGGCGCTCCGCCCAGCGAGTGTACATGCGCAGCAGCATCGCGGCCCAATCCTGGGCCTCCGTGCCGCCGGCGCCCGCGCTGATCTCGAGCATCGCATCGCGATGGTCGTCCTCGCCCTGGAGCATCGAGCGCAACTCGAACGTCGTCAGCTGATCGGCGAAAGTCTCGAGCTCCCGATCGAGCTCCGTAGAGAGCGCGGTGTCGTCCTCGGTGAGCAGCAGCTCGTTCATCTCGGTGAGCTCGCGCAGCTTGACTTCGAGCCGGTCGAACGGCTCGATCCAGTTCCTGAGCGTATTGACCTCATGAATCACATCGCGCGCGCGATCGGGCACATCCCAGAAGCCCGACTCCGCCATCTGCGCCTCGCGAGCCCTCAGTGCCGCGCGTTTGGTCTCCAAGTCAAAGCAACCCCCGGAGCTCGGCGAGTCGCTCATCGTGCCGGCGCAATTGCCGGGTGCGTTCGGTTTCGGACACGGAATCCACTCCACTCGAGTTGAACTTGCGGATCGCGATGACGCCGCCGCGAACGACACGAGCCGTCCCCAGCGACGGGACGGCTCGCACTCGAAATATAATCCGCAGGCGCACGCCCAGCACGATCGCGCGCCCGGCACGATCACGCGCATCCTAACCGCCTTACCGCAGAGGCGCAGAGTTAAAGCCGCAGAGGTCGCGAGAGAAGGCCACAGGCAGAGGAGATGTCCCGTCTCTGCGACTCCGCGTTCCTCTGCAACTCTGCGGTGAAGCAGTTCCCAATCGAATCCGACTTGGGCTAGAAGATTTTGGCGCCGCCGGCGAGTACGTCGTTGAGCGCATCCTGGAAGTGCGTCGTGTTCTCGGCGAACTCCTTACCCATCTGCTCGACGTATTCCTCATAGCTCTTCTTGATCTCCTCGCGGAAGCTCTCGCGAAGGACTCCGTCGCGCTTCGCCTGCTGATGGCGATCGGGGAAGTACGCGATGATGTCGGAGACGAGAGCGCGCGCGAGCCGCTTCGCCTTCTGGTTCGGATCGTTGGCGAGGAACGGGTTGATGGGAGGGCGCGCGACGGGCTGTCCGGGCGCGCTTGCGGCGGGAGCGGCCGGACGGGCGACCGGTGCGGTGGGCCGGGGCGGTGCGGCTTGTGCGGGCGCTGGAGTGGGCGCGGGTGCGGGCGAAGATGCGGGTGCGGAAGTCGGCGCCGGCGAGAACGGGGACATGCGCGGGGGCACGGGCGCGGGCGCCTGCTGTGGCGGCGAGGACGCCGGTGCGGCCGCCTGCGGAGGAGCCGCCGCCGGACGCGGAGGCGTCGTG
>JANWLO010000191.1 GCA_025450815.1 Gemmatimonadaceae bacterium | reverse complement strand
CGCGCGCGCGCGGTGCACGCGTGATCGCCATCGACCCTCTGCGCACGCGCACCGCGGAACAGTGCGATGAGTGGATTCCGATCAGCCCCGGCACCGACGGCGCGCTTGCGCTCGGACTCATGCACGTGCTCTTCGCCGAGCATCTGGAGGACTCGGACTTCATCGATCGCTTCACTCTGGGCGCGCCGGAGCTGCGCGCGCGCGCACTCGAATATCCGCCGGAGCGCGTGTCCGAGATCACCGGCATTCCGGCGGAGCGTATCGCGATGCTCGCGCGCGAGTACGGAGCAGCGAAAGCGGCGTTTCTGCGTATTAACTACGGGTTACAGCGTCACGGCGGCGGCGGAATGGCGGTGCGCACCATCGCGTGCCTTCCCGCCATCACGGGCCACTGGCGCCGCGCTGGCGGCGGAGTGCAGCTCTCGACGAGCGGCAACTTCCAGTTCAATCGCGCACTCCTCGAGCGCCCCGATCTGTCGCCGCCGGTTCGCACCATCAACATGATCCGGCTCGGCGAGGCACTCACCACTCCCGACGCGGGAGTTGGAGGTCCGCCAGTGCGCGCGCTCGTGGTCTACAACTCGAACCCCGCCGCCGTCGCGCCCGACCGCACCACGGTCGTGCGCGGCCTCGCGCGCGAGGATCTTTTTACCGTCGTGCTCGAGCACTTCCAAACCGACACTGCGGATTGGGCCGACGTCATCCTGCCGGCTACCACGCAGCTCGAGCACTGGGATGTGCACTACTCGTACGGCCACCACTACGTCACGCTCAATCGTCCGTCGATAGACGCGATCGGAGAGTGCAAGCCGAACAGCGAGATCTTTCGCCTGCTCGCCGCGCGCATGGGCATCGACCATCCGGCGATGCGCGACGACGACGTCACGCTCATTCGCCAGGCGCTCGACACCAAGAGCGAGAAGCACGAGGGCGTCACGCTCGACACCCTGCTGGAACACGGATGGGCGCGGCTCAACGTCCCGCGCCCGTATCTGCCGTTCGCGAACGGGAACTTCCCCACGCCGAGTGGCAAGTGCGAGTTCTACTCGCAGCGATTGGCGGACATGGGAATGGATCCGCTGCCGACTTTCACTCCGCCCTACGAGTCGCCGCAGAGCGCACCGGAGCTTGCCGCGCGCTATCCGCTGTCGCTCATCTCATCGCCGGCACACCAGTTCCTGAACTCGAGCTTCGTGAACGTCGATCCTCTGCGCCGCGCGGCGCACGAGCCCGAGCTCCGAATTCATCCCGGCGACGCGGATCTTCGCTCGATCGTGGACGGGGCACCCGTGGAGGTGCGCAACGATCGCGGAACTTTCCGCGCGGTGGCTCGCGTTTCCGATGCGATTCGCGAGGGCACCGTGTGGGCGCCGTCGGTGTGGTGGACCAAGTACGCGTCTGATGGCCACAACGCCAACGACACCACATCGCAGCGCGAAACCGACCTCGGCCACGGCCCGGTTTTCTACGACAATCTGGTGGAGGTTGCCGCGGTTTCCGGGCAGGGCTAGCGGAGCACGGTTCCCCCGCAGTAGGCTGAGACTCGCCCGTCTTTCCCTGGCACATCGGAGCTGTCCGTGTCGTCGCACCCAGAAACTCTCGGCGCCCTCAAGCGGTCGCCGTTCGCCGCGCCCTCTCTCGCTCGCCGCTCTGTCAAGGATGAGGTGCGCGCGAATCTTCTCGACCGTCTCTCGAAGGGGGGACCGATCTTCGCCGGCGTCGTCGGTTACGACGAGACGGTGGCGCCGCAGATCGTGAACGCGCTCCTCTCGCGCCACAACTTCATCCTGCTCGGACTGCGTGGACAGGCCAAGTCGCGCATCCTGCGATCGCTCGCGACGCTGCTCGACGACGTCATCCCCGTCGTCGCCGGCAGCGAGATCAACGACAATCCGTTCGTGCCGATCTCCAAGTTCGCGCGCATGCGCATCGCCGAAGCTGGCGACGACACGCCGATCGCGTGGCTCGACCGCGACTCGCGCTACGTCGAGAAGCTCGCGACGCCAGACGTCACGATCGCGGACATCATCGGCGATGTCGATCCCATCCGCGCCGCGCGCGGCGGCCACGTGCTGGCGGACGAGCTCACGATCCACTACGGCATGCTACCGCGCGCGAATCGCGGCATCTTCGCGCTCAACGAGCTCCCGGACCTCGCCGGCAAGATCCAGGTCGGCCTGTTCAACATCATGCAGGAAGGCGACGTCCAGATCAAAGGCTATCCGATTCGCCTGGCGCTCGATGTGCTGATCTGCTTCACCGCCAACCCGGAGGATTACACGGCGCGCGGCAAGATCATCACACCGCTGAAGGATCGCATCGGCAGCGAGATCATGACTCACTATCCCGAGTCCGTGGAGCTCGGGATGGCGATCACGAAGCAGGAGGCGTGGGCGAACCGCGGGGGTCTCACCGTACGCGTGCCCGATTTCATCTCGGAGGTGATCGAGCGCATCGCATTCGAAGCGCGCATGGACAAGCGCATCGACAAGCGCTCGGGCGTTTCGCAGCGCATGCCGATCTCCGTGCTCGAGAATGCAATCTCGAACGCCGAGCGGCGCTCGCTGCTCACGGGCGAGTGCGACGCGGTGCCGCGCATCAGCGACATCTACGCGGCGCTGCCTGCAATCACCGGCAAGATCGAGCTCGAGTACGAGGGCGAGCTCGTGGGCGGCCACGCGATCGCGCACGAGCTCATTCGCCGCGCGGCCGACGCAACCATGCACGAGCGCGCCGGCTCGCTCAACACCGACGACATGGTGATGTGGTTCGATCAGGGTAATGCGCTCCAGGTGGACGGCGACGTTTCATCGGGAGCAATGGTCGAAGGTTTTCAGAGAATTCCAGGGCTGCTCGACGTCGTCTACCAGAGCGGGCTCGGTGAGAGCGGCGACGCGTCCGTGGTCGCCGCGGCATCCGAGCTCGTGCTCGAGGCGCTGGTCGCGCGCAATAAGATCTCGCGCTCGGACACGGGGCAGTACAGCCGCGCGCAGCCGCCGGAGCGGCGCCGTCCCAATCAGGATCTCTTCGGCGGCGGCATGATGGCGTGATGGATCTCCCGGCGGGCGGCAACGCATCCCTCGAGGCGGACGCGAGCTTCGACGCCGCCCTCCGGGTGCGCCAGGCCACGATGGCGGACCTCGCCATCGTGGTGGAGCTCCGTCTCGCGCTTCTCCGCGAGCACTCGCAGAATCCGATCTATCGCCGCCTTCGTCCCGACGCCCCCGCGCGCGCGAGCCGCCTCTTCGCCGCGCAACTGCGCTGCGCGAGCGAAGTGATCTTCCTCGCGGAGCACGACGGTGCGACCGTTGGCATCTTGCGCTGCGTCGCCAGCGCAGGGCTGCCGCTGCTCTTCCCTGCCCGCCACGGTTACATCTCGTCCGTCTACGTCGTTCCCGCCGCGCGCCGGCACGGCGTGCTCCGCGCGCTCTTCGCAGACGCGATCGGCTGGTGTCGCGAGCGCGGACTGCGCGAGGCGCGCCTCCACAACGCCGTCGAGAACGAAACCGCCAACTCCGTCTGGGAGGCGCTCGGATTTCAGGTCGTCGAGCATCTCCGAGTCTGTCATCTTCGCTGAGCACGCACTCTCCGCATGCCGCTGATCACCGTCTCTCGAATGGTCGGCGCAGGGGGTGCGGAGCTTGCCGCGCGCGTCGCGGCGACGCTGGGCTGGCAGCTCGTCGACAACCAGATCGTTGATTCCGTCGCCCAGCGACTGGGCGTTCCGGTATCGGAGGTCGTGGAGCGCGAGGAGCGCGTACCCACCCTGGTGCAACGGCTCGCCGACGCGCTCGCCCTCGGAGCGCCAGAGGTTCTCAGCGGCAGCACGCCCACGCCGCTGCCGCCGAGCGAAGAGCGCATTCTCGAGGTCACCGCCAACGTGATCGAGGAGGCCGTCGCGTCGGGCCCCACCGTCCTCGTCGGCCGCGGCGCGCAGTGGGTGCTCGGCGAGCGTGAAGACTCGCTGCACGTGTTCTGTTATGCGTCGCGAACGGAGCTCTCCGCACGAGTCGCGGCGCGCCTGTCACTCACGCTCAAGGACGCCGAGAAATACGTGATCGAGAGCAACAGGCAGCGCGAGCAGTACGTACGCTCACACTGGAACCGCGCCTGGCTCGCGCAGGAGAACTATCATCTCTGCCTGAACACCGGCTGGCTCGGCATCGACCGCGCTGCATCGATCGTGGTACAGGTGGCACGCGAGCACTTCGGGTAGGACCCGATCAGGGGTGATCCGCTTACCGCGGAGATCGCAGAGGAACGCCGAGGCGCAGAGTCGGAACCCCATCCCGCGACCTCTGCGACTGAACAGAAAACTAATCTGGCGCAACGGTTGAGGCAGTAGCGTCAGAGCGCTTCACGCGGATCGCCACTGCCCCATGCCGGCCCATACAATTGGATACGGACAAGAACGGACGGAACGGACACTGACGGAAAAGGCGATTGCTTGGCGGACAGTCCATCGCTACCGCCTCATCCCCGTCAAAGGTCTTTCCCGTTTTTGTCCGCCTGGTTCGTTTGTGTCCGTATCAGGGATTTATGCGCCAGCCCGAAGGGATGTATGCGCCAGCCCGAGCGGCAGTTGACGACAGCGGATCGACACTGCGTCAGTGTCGGCAACAGAAACAAATCTGGCGCAATGGCTGAGGCCAGAGCATCAGAATTATTCGCCGCCTATTTCATGCATTGGGGTCGGCGAAGCCGGTGAATAACTCTGCTCTGAAGAAGTTGGCGTTGAAGTTCCCCTACAGCCGCCGAAGCTCCGTGCGCTTGCCGAACACCCACAGCGCGAACAGCAACAACACGCCGCCCCCAATCCCGATCGCCGCCGGTGCGCCGAGCGCGGATGCGATGGTCCCCGAGAGCAGCGAGCCAATGGGAGCCATGCCAACGAACACGAAGGCGTACGCGGACATCACGCGCCCGCGCAGATGATCTGGTGTGATCGTCTGCAGCAATCCGTTCGCGAGCGCGTTGTTGAGGATCATCGTACCACCCGTCACAAACAGCAGCGCCACCGAGACCCATTCGTTGCGCGAGAACGAGAACGCGATCAGCAGTGCGCTGAAGCTGAACGCCGACGCCGCGTGAACGCGCCCGCGCCGCACGCGCCTGCCGATCATCGCGAGAGCGAACGCACCGGTGATCGCTCCCAGCCCTACCGACGCGAGGAGCAGTCCGTAGGTGCGCGCCGTGCCGTGCAGCGTGTTGCGCGCGATCACCGGCATCAAAACGAGATAGGGAATGCCGAAAATCGAATACACCGCGACGAGGCTCACGAGCAGCGTCACCTCTTTCGATTTGCGCATGAACCGGATTCCCTCGAGCAACCCCTCGGTTGGCGACAGCGCCGTCGCCTTGATTACCGTCTTGGGCAGCTTGATGACGAACAGGCTAATGAGCACCAGCAGGTAGCTCATCGCGTTTGCCGCGAAGCACCACGCGAGGCCAAGCCGGTCGATGATGATCGCAGCGAAGCTCGGCCCGATGATGCGCGCCAGATTGAATCCGCTCGAATTGAGCGCGATCGCATCCACGATGTCGTCGCGCCCCACGAGCTCGATGATCAGCGCCTGTCGCGTGGGAATGTCGAACGCGCTCGCCGTGCCTCCGAACAGCGCGATGCCAATGAGCACTCCTATCGTGACGTGGCCCGTCCAGTTGAACCACCAGAGCAGCGTCGCCTCGAAGAGCAGCAACGCCTGTGTGATTCGCACGAGCACGAGCTTGTTCCGGCGGTCCGCGAGCACGCCGGCGAACAGCGTGAAAAGCAGCACCGGAAGCGAGCCCGCCGCCGCCTCCACGCCCACCAGGAACGGGCTGTTCGTGATCTCGAGCACCACCCACCCCAGCGCCACCTGCTGCATCCACGTGCCGATCAGCGAGCCCGTCTGCCCGAACCAGAAGATCCGGAAGTTCCGGTGCTTGATGAGCACCGAGAATGGATTCCGGTAGCGCGGCGCGGCGATCGCGCCGGATGGCGTGCCGCGCGGCGGAGTGAGTGTAGCGGGGGGCGTCGAGTCGAGCATCACAGGGGTTGCAGGGTTCGTTCGCCAGTGTCAGGTTGCGATCACCGACGCACACAACCTACATCCCGCCACTCCGCTGCGCTTTCACACGTACGGCAAGTTCAGTCCCCAGATGGCGGACGCCATCGACCTCCAGTCACTGCTCGACAAGCTGGCGGATTTTCTGCTGCAATCCGGTTTCGGCGCCGGCAAGATGCAGAATCCCTACTGGGACGACATGGGCCAGGAACAGGAGCGCTCGATGGACGCGCTCCGCGAAGCGATTCTCAATGCTCTAATGGAGAGCGGCCAGTTCACCGCCGAGATGCTCGAGGCGCTGCGCGGTGAGGGCGACGACGACGGCGAGAGTGCGCAGAAGCTGGCGAAGCTGCTCGACGACATCATCGCGAAGCTCGTCGAGGAAGGCTACCTCAACGTCGACGCGCCGCCGCAAATGCCCGCGAGCCATCAGGCGGTCACGGGCCCCGGCGGACTCGCGCGCGCAGCTTCCAAGGATGTCCAGTTCCAGCTCACCGAAAAGGGAATCGACTTCCTCGGCTTCAAGACGCTGCGCGGACTCCTCGGCTCACTCGGCCGCTCGAACTTCGGCAGTCACGACACGCCGTATCTCGCCACCGGCATCGAGGCCGACGCGTCCAGCAAGCCGTACGAGTTCGGCGACACGCTGAACCTCGACGTGAACGCGACGCTCCAGAATGCGCTCATTCGCAACGGAAATCTCGACGTCCCGATCGATCTCGACTACGGCGACCTGATGGTGCGCCAGGCCGAGTACCGCTCGTCGTGCGCGACGGTACTGATGCTCGACACTTCGCATTCGATGATCCTCTACGGCGAGGACCGCTTCACCCCGGCGAAGAAAGTCGCGCTCGCGCTCACGCATCTGATCCGCACGCAGTTCCCCGGCGACACGCTGCGCGTGGTTCTGTTCCACGATTCGGCGGAGGAGATTCCGCTGAACCGGCTCGCGCACGCGCAGGTGGGCCCGTACCACACGAACACGGCGGAGGGCCTCAAGCTCGCGCGGCGCATCCTGATGTCGCAGAAGAAGGACATGCGCCAGATCGTGATGATCACGGACGGCAAGCCAAGCGCGCTCACGATGCCCAACGGGATGATCTACAAGAACTCGATGGGACTCGACGCGATGGTCACGGCTGCCACGCTACGCGAAGTCGCCGACTGCCGTCGCTCGGGCATCGTGATCAATACCTTCATGCTCGCGCGCGACCGCGCACTCATCGAGTTCGTGAAGCGCATGTCCGCGATCAGCCGCGGCAAGGCGTACTTCACGAACACGATGACGCTCGGTCAGTTCATCCTCATGGATTTCCTGAAACGGAAGACGCGGAAGGTGTCGTAGCGTCGTTGGCGGACGGAAGGTTCTCCGCCTTCCAGCGCATCGCCGTGAATATTCGCGTGCGCCCGCTCGGATGATCGAAGAATATCCTCTCCTCCCACGGGCCCGGATCGAGCTTCCGGTATTCGCTCAGCTTGATCGCGATCTGCGCGAATCCGTCCGGTTGTCGCGCCGTGTTGAGCCCGAACACATCCGCCTCGTACTCCTGCGTGCGAACGATCGTGTTCAGCACCGGCGTCATGACGAAGAAGTACGCGGAGAAGAGCAGCGCCACGAGCGGCAGCCCCGCCGGATCACCGATGCCGCGCACCTTCCACGAGCCCTCGTATCGCGCGCGCAGGCGCTCGAAGAGCCACGCCACCAGTGCGAATCCGATCACGATGAGAATGCCGAACTCCATCAATCCCTTGTAGACGTGGTTCATTACGTAGTGCCCCATCTCGTGTCCCATCACCGCCTCGATCTCCTCCAGCGACGCGCGATGGAGGAGATTGTCGTTGAGCGTGATGCGCTCCGTGCCCAGCGCGCCGCTCACGTTCGCGCTGATCCGCTTGCTCTGTTTCGATGCGTCGATCTCCCACACATCCGTCGCATCGATCCCGTTCTGCCGCGCCAGCCGGAGTATGGGAGCCACCACCCGCTGGTCGGTGAGCTTCGTGGGCGAGTTGAACATCGGCACCAGCACCACCGGAGCGATCACCGCGCCGAAGAACGCGAACGCGATCCCCGCGATCGCTCCCCACACCCACCACGTGCGCGGGAGACGTCTCACGATCGCGTACAGCAGGGCGATGAGGATCGCGCCCAGCACGAGCGCGATCCCGAGCCCCTTGGCCTGTTCGCCGAGCCATCCTCCGAAGGTGAGATTCGACAGCCCGTACTTGTGCTCGCGAACGAAGCCCTCGTAGATGCTCCACGGCAGCTGGACGACGCTTACGAAAATGATGAACTGCACCCAGTAGATAACGCTCTGGAGCGTCGCGTTCCGCGTCTTTCGCTCGGCCGCATCGCGCATTCGCGCCGATAGTCCCGTGGCGAGCAGGATGAGATACACCACCGCGGCCACCACGAAATCCCAGAGAATCAGCCAGTACCCTCCCTCGAAATACGCGTCCGACTTCGCCTTTTTGTCGCTCGGCAACGTGGCGAGATAGGCCCGAGTGGCCGCCTCCGGGTCGAGATGCCCGTTCACACCCTGCGCTGCAGCCGGCGGCGCGGCGAGCCTGGGCGAGAGGCCGGTGACCTGCGCGGACAGTGACGGCGCGAACAGCGCGAGCGCGCAACCCAGTGCAGCGGCGACCAACGTGCGAGACAGAGGCATGAGATCGGCCGGGATGAGAGACCGCAGAGTGAATCGACGGATGGTCCGGCGACCCATACTGTCCGTGCGGTGGAGTGGCGTGCCATTGGCCAGGGGACGCTGTTACGGCAACCATTCATCCCCCGTCTTGAGACTGTACCGCGCGTGACGCTCCACGGGTGGTGCTTCACAGTGCACTGCGCCGGTATTCAGATGCCACAGCCCATCCGATCGAACGACCAGTCCGCGCCCCCAAAGGAGCGGCGCAACTGGAAGCTCCGCTCGTACTTCTCGATTGCGCTGCGACGCGGACCGGTGCGCTACTGGACCGGCGGCGTCGTCATCGTCGCAGCCGTGGCCGCGATTCTCGTTTGGCACTTCGTCCCAGCCGTCGTGCGCGGCGATGCCACCGTCGCCTACTCCGAGGCAGCCCAGGCCCTCGCCGCGCGGCAGGTGTCCTCCCTCACCGTCACTGACGACGGCAACCGCCTCGTGCTCTCGCTACGCACGCCACGCGTCGTGGCCGGCCACGAAATTCGCACGGTCGAGACCGTGGTGCCCGAGAAGGCCGTCACGCTCGCAGACCTCGAGCGCTGGAGCGCCGCCGGCACCATCGTGCGTGTGGTCGAGCCCCACACCGGCAGCATCGAGCGCCTCATTCAGTTCGTGAGCGTGCTCCTTCTCCTGTCGCTCCTCGCGGCTTACGCGCTCCATCATCGCGGTGGGCTGGGCGCCAACCGCTTCGCGCCTTCGCCCGCCTCCCGCCACCTCACGCTGGCCGATGTAGGCGGCGCGCGCGAGGCGCAGGCGGATCTGCGCGATGTGATCGCCTACCTAAAGAGCCCCGAGCGGTTCATCGCGATGGGAGCGCATTGCCCCAACGGCGTGCTTCTCGTGGGGCCGCCCGGCACCGGAAAAACGCTCCTCGCCCGCGCTGTCGCCGGTGAGGCGGGATGCCCCGTCATCGTCGCCGCCGGCTCAGACTTCAACGAGATGTACGTTGGCATAGGCTCGCGTCGCGTGCGCCAGCTCGCCAAGCAGGCCCGCGACGCCGCACCGTGCATCGTGTTCATCGACGAGTTCGATTCGCTCGGCGGCCGGCGCGGCAGGCCCAATCGCAGCGGCGAGGAAGAGGTGACGCTCAACCAGCTCCTCGTCGAAATGGATGGCATGGCGAGCAGCAACGGCGTGGTGTGGATGGCGGCGACGAATCGCGACGACATGCTCGATCCCGCCGTGCGGCGACCTGGCCGCTTCGACCGCGTCGTCGAGGTTCCGCTCCCCACTGCCGCGGACCGTCTCGAGATCCTCAGGATTCACGCGGCGCGCAGCCGTCTCGCACCCGACGTCAACCTCGAGCGACTGGCGCGACTCACGGTCGGTCACTCCGGCGCCGAGCTCGCCAATCTGCTCAACGAGGCCGCCATCATCGCCGTGCAGGACACCGGGAACCTGATCACCGACGCACACGTCGAACAGGCGCGTGATCGCATTCTGCTCGGCCGCGTACGCTCCGGAATGGTGCTCAGCGATCAGGAGCGCCGGCTCATCGCGCTGCACGAGTCGGGGCACGCCGTTGTCGGAATGGTCGCATGCCCGGAGGACCGGCTGCACAAAATCACGATCGAGCCGCGCGGCCATTCGCTCGGCGCCGCGCATTTCTCACCGGAGTCCGATCGCCATCTCCACCCCCGTCGCTACCTCGAGGGAATCATCGCAAAGGCGCTGGGTGGACGTGCGGCGGAGCTCGTGTTCCTCGGCCCCGACGCCGTGACGACGGGCGCTGGCAGCGACCTCGTTCAGGCCACGGGAATCGCGCGACGCATGGTCGCCGAGTTCGGGATGAGCGAGCAGATCGGGCTCGTGAGCGCGGACCCATCCGCGCAGGGAGGCGCGCCAAGCGGCCAGCTGCAGGGCGAGATCGACAACGCGATTCGCTCACTGATGGCAGCTCAGGGCGCGCGCGCCGAATCGATCGTGCGGCAGCATCGCGATGCGATCGAGGCGCTCGCCGCAGCACTCGTCGAACGAGAAGTGCTCTCGGCGGATGAGGCGTACGCGCTGGCCGAGCTGCACGGCGTGGACACAGGTCGAGCGCCCGCGGTGCTCTGATTCGCGCGGCTCAGAGCCGCGTGACGACGGGCAGCTCGATTTCGAAGAAGAAGCGGGTGCCATGCTTCTCGCTCGTCTCCACGCCGAGCGTTCCGCCCATCGCGGCGACGAGCTTTCGGCAGATCGACAGGCCGAGCCCCGCGCTCGAGAACGCGTAGTCTCCGGGATCCCGGCGCCGGAACGGATCGAACAGAGAGCTCATCACCTCGGGTGGAATGCCGCGGCCGGTGTCGCGCACGGACAGCTCCACGCGCGTGCGTGTGAGCGAGTGCGCCGCAATCTCGACGTATCCGGTGGATGTGAACTTGAGCGCGTTGGTAGTGAGATTGAGAAGCACTCGATTGAGCGCACCTGCATGTCCCACGCGAAAATCCGATTCCGGCGGCACGAGCAACACCGTTAGCCCCTTCTCCTCCGCGAGCGGCTTCACGATGTCGTGCACGGCTCGCATGATCGCGAGCATCGAGAACGGCTCGGGCTTCGGATCGATGAGCCGGTCGCCCCCGCGCGCGAACGCGATGACGTCGCTCGCCACGGTGCTCAGGCCGAACGCAGCGCTATAGATCAGGCCCAGCTGTCGTTCCTGCACACTGTTCACGGGACCGCTCTGTGCTGTGCGCAGCGCTTCGGCGAGAAAGAGAATCGATGCGAGTGGCGAGCGGAGATCGTGGCCCACCTCCACGAGCAGCTCCAGCCCGCCGTGGCCAGCGAGTCGCGCACTGAAGCGGTGCGCGTCGTCGCGCTCGATGATCTCGTGAACGCGCTCGACGGCATCGAGCAGGAGCAGGATGCCCGCGCCGTCCACGCCGGCGCCCGCAGCTCGGAGCTCCGCGAGAAGGGCAGCGCGCAGCGTCGAGAGTGCGAGCGGCGCGGGCGCCGGCGGGTGCGTGCGAGGCTCACTTCCATCGGTGAGTGCGGCGGTCCGCACCGCCTCCGACACCCAGGTAATGCTGTCGCGCACGTCGGCATCGTGGTGCGCGGACTGGGCCTTTGCGCCGAGCTCGCGCATCGCGAGAGCGGTTGCGCGCGCCAGCGCCTCGTCGAGCGTCAACGGAAGCGCCGGAGCCGAAGAGCGGGGAACGGTTGTCTCTTCGTCCCTCATCGTGCGCGATCGATCACTCGTGCATTCCCGTCAGCTCATCACGGCGCACGTTGTGCTTTTCCATGAGGCGATAGAGCGTCGTGCGGTCGATGTTCGCGAGCCGGGCGGCGCGCGACATGTTGCCGCCCGCGCGCGCGGACAATCGCGCCAGATATTCGCGCTCGAACTCGGCGATCAACCGGTCCTTGGCGGCGTGGTACGGCTCGTCCATGATCGCCGCCGAGAGCGTGCCGCGCGCGGGGGCGGCATTCCCTTCGTCGTAGGCGGGGATGTCCGTGGGTTGAATCGGCTGTCCCGGCTCGGCGAGCACCGCCACGTGCTCGATCACGTTTTGCAGCTCGCGCACGTTGCCGCGCCACGGACGCGTGCGCAGAAATTCCATGCTGCTGTCCGTGAGCTTGGGCTGGGCGTCTCCCGACTCGCGGTGACGGTCCCAGTAGTAGGCGAGGAAGTGGTTCGCGAGCAGCGCGATGTCCTCCGGTCGCTGGCGCAGCGGCGGCAGCTTGATCGGCACCACACGCAGCCGGTAGAAGAGATCCTCGCGCAAAATCCCCTGGTTCACCGCGTCCTGCGGATCGCGATTCGTGGCCGACACGAAGCGCACGTCCACCGTCGCGTCCTGCTGCTCGCTGCCCACGCGGCGCACGACTCCATCCTGCAACACCCGCAGCAGCTTCGCCTGGATGGGGTGCGACATCTCCGTGAGCTCGTCGAGAAAGAGCGTTCCGCCGTTTGCCGTCTCGAGCAATCCTGGCTTGTCGCGATCGGCGCCGGTAAACGCGCCCTTGCGATGACCGAACATCTCGCTCTCGAGCAGCGGTTCCGGCAGCGCCGCGCAGTTGATCGGCACCATCTTCCGGCTCGCGCGACGGCTGTGGTGATGGATGAATTGCGCGATCACCTCTTTGCCGGTTCCGCTCTCCCCCGTGATCATCACGGACGCATCGGTGGGTGCCACCTTGCGCGCGAGCTCCACTGCCTTTCGAAACGCGGGCGAGACGCCGAGCAGAGTGATCTTGTCGCTGTTTCCATTTTGCTGCACGAGTTGCTGCCGCAGCGCCTTCGTCTCGCGCGAGACCATTACGGCGTGTGAGGCCCGGCCCACGAGCACCTGGAGGTGGGTAGCCGAGAACGGCTTGGGGAGATAGTCCCACGCGCCTGCGCGCAGCGCCTCGATGCTCGAGGATACGCTCGGATTGCCCGTCATCACGACGACGATCGTTTCCTTGTGGGTCTCGAGCGTCGCCCTCAGGATATCGATGCCTGAGATCGGCTGGAGGTAAAGGTCCACGAGAACGATGTCGAACTTCCGGCGACGCACGATTTCGAGCGCCTCATCGCCGCGACCGCAGAAGGTGACATTGTAGCCATCGAGCTCGAGCACACTCGCGCACCCTTCGCGAAGGGTGCGGTCATCGTCGACCACGAGGATACGGATGTCGGCCTTGACCGCTGCCGGTATGGCGAGCGGATCGCGGCCGACACGTGTCGATGGCGCCGCCACATCCACGGGCTGGGCGGGTAGCAGTGGGACGGTCATGAGGAGCTCCTGGAGCGCGGACGAACGGGAAACGGCCGACTGCGTGTAAGAGCAAGCTTCGTGCGGCCATGCGTCACATGCTGTGTGTGCGATACACCACAGTTCGACGTTCGACGCCCGTACCCCCCCGATCGAGGCTGTGGCTGCGTCGAAACGTTCCACTCATGCTACAGCTGTCGCCAGCGATCAACAGTCCGACTGGCAGACATACTACAGCATGTGCGGCGCGCGCGCCACTGAAAATCAGCAGATGTTCGGAGACATCGTTACTATATCTCGGAGGGCGAACCCTCACGATGCGTTGTGGCCCGCTTTCGAAGGCCCCGCGCGATCCTCCGATGGGCCTGATATTGCATCCCCGCGCCCTGTTAGTAGCGATAGCAGCACTCGAATCGTTGGCGTGGGGCGAGGCTTCGCACATATTGGCCTCTCGTCACCTTACTCAGCATAATCGTCGATGACCGCTCCGCACTTTCCGTCGAATCTTCCGGCCGACCAACAGCGCGATCCCTCAGGGGTCGCGTACGGACAGAGTTACCAGCCGACCTGGGCGCAAGCCGCGCCAATGGAAGAGCCGGGGATTTCGTGGGGGCGCTACATCGCTGCGCTGAAACGATACAAGTGGCTCATCCTGCTGGTGATCCTGGCTGGATCGGGCATCGGCTTCGGCGTCACACAGTTCATGACGCCTGCGTATCAGACCACCGGCACGATCTGGATCTCCGTCGACAGTCCCAACCGGGGCACGATCACGGGCCCGATCACAGGCGACCCGATCGTTACGCCCGGCGCGTGGGCAGATCTGATCAAGAGCTCGTCGATCATGGACAACGTGGTCCGCAAGTACTCGCTCTATCTCTGGCCTGAGTATGCGCGCGACTCCTCGGTGTTCGCCGGCTTTCAGCCGCGCGCGGGACTGCGCGGCGGCAGCTACGTGCTCAAGACCGACGCCTCCAACTCGAAGTACACGCTCAGCACCAAGGAAGGCATCGTCGTCGAGAGCGGAGTCTCCGGCGATTCGGTGGGACGCAAGCAGGGATTCGCATGGAAGCCATCGGCGGCCGTGCTCGGACCGTCGCGAGTAATACCCTTCACCGTCGTCAATCCGCGCGCTATTTCGGCGGGTCTCATGGCGCGCGTGGATGTGACGCTTCCCCAGAACAGCCAGTTCCTCAAGCTGACGCTCGCCGGAACGGATGCGCAGCGCACCGCCATGATCCTGAACGGCGTGATGCGCGAGTTCGTCGCCACCGCCGGTGATCTCAAGCGGCGCAATCTGGCGGAGGAGTCGCGCACGCTCTCCGACCAGCTCGACACCGCCTCGCGCGCGCTCCATTCGGCCGAGACATCGCTCGAGGGCTTCCGCAAGAACACCATCACGCTTCCGTCGGAGGCGATGATGGGCGCGCCGGCCACTGGAGTCGCCGCGGCAGCCAACGGCTCGAACGATCCGATGGTCGGCAACTATTTCGGCCAGAAGGCGCAGTACGAGACGGTGCAGCACGACATCGGGATGCTGCAGAACATTCTCCGCGATCCGAGCAACATCACTCCCGACGCATTCATCGGCATTCCCTCGGCGCAGAGCTCACTCGCGCTGCAGGCCGCGTTGCAGGACCTCAGCAAGCGCGAGGCTGCGCTGCGCGCCGCGCGCGAGAGCTACACGGACGAGCACAGGATCGTGCAGGACCTTCGCCTCTCGGTTCAGACGCTGCGCACGCAGACGCTCCCGCAGGTGATCCAGACGCTGATCACCGATTTGCAGGGCCGCAGCACTGATCTCAATCGGCAGATGGCGAGTGCGTCCACCGAGCTTCGCAACATTCCTCCGCGCACCATTGAGCTGATGCGGCTTCAGCGTGACGTGATGTCCCGCTCGTCGCTCTACTCGATGCTGCAGCAACGGTATGCCGAGACGCGGCTCGCCGAGGCAGGTGCGGTGGCGGATGTGAGCATCCTCGACACCGCGGTCGCACCCACGGCGCCAACCAAGAACACCGCGCCCACCATCCTTCTGCTCGCGCTCGTCGTAAGCTTCGGCGCATCGGTTGGCCTCGCACTGCTGCTCGATCACACGGATCCGCGGCTGCGCTACCCGGAGCAGGTCACCAGGGAGCTCGGTCTCTCGATCCTCGGCGCCGTGCCCACGATCAAGCGCTCGCGCGCCGGCGATCCGGATCCCGAGGAGGCCGCGCAGGTGATCGAGTCGTTCCGTACGATCCGCATGGCGATCACGAATCAGTATGACGCGAGCGGCACGGCGATGCTCACCGTTTCGAGCCCGGGCGCCGGCGACGGCAAGTCACTCGTTTGCTCCAACCTCGCGCTGTCGTTTGCGGAGGCCGGGTATCGCACGGTGCTGGTCGATGGCGATACTCGGCGCGGGCAGCTGCACGCGATGTTCGGGGCGAATCGTCGCCCCGGCCTGCTCGATCTCCTTGGAGGCGACGCGCCGTTCGAGGCCGTACTGCGCCCCACCACGCACGAGCGGCTCACGCTCATTCCGTGCGGCACGCGGCGACATCGCGGGCCGGAGCTGCTGCACTCGCAGGCGATGTCGCAGTTCATTGCCGAGCTGCGCCGCCGCTACGATGTGGTGGTGGTAGACAGTCCGCCGTTGGGCGCAGGCGTGGATCCGTTCGTGCTCGCGGCGGCCACGCAGAACATGCTGATTGTGTTGCGCACGGGAGCCACGGATCGGAAGATGGCGGAGAGCAAACTCAAGCTCCTCGACCGGCTACCGGTGCGGATGCTCGGCGCGGTGCTCAACGACATTCGTGCGCAGGGCGAGTACAAGTACTACTCGTACCTGTACGGCTACACCACGAGCGAGGATGACGATCTGCCGCGCTCATCGCCGCAGGTGGGCGAGCTTACAGGGCGTATCTGACGGACGAGGAGTCGAACACGTGGATCTCTTCGCCGCGCTGCGCGTCGCGCGCATGGCGAAGGGCGGTGTTCGCGCGCAGCAGCATCTCGACGGCATCCACGGCTGACCGCGCGCCATCGGTAATCGAGCAGTAGCCCGTACGCAACTCCACGCGCTGCGCGATGCCGTCCGGCTTCGTGAGCGCCTCGGAGAGCGAGGCCTCGATGCGCTCCATCATGCGAATCGCGCCCGGTTCCTCGGTGGCAGGCGCGATGATCGCAAACTCGGTGGGTCCGAGACGTCCGATCGCGTCGGACGCGCGCCCCGTGCGGCGCACGATCGCGCCGAGATGCTCGATCATGATCTCCGTCAGCTCAGCCGGCACGGGATCACTCGTGGCCGTGGCGACCGGCGTGAAGGCGACGCAGGAGATGGGCGCGTGCAGGCGCTGCGCGTCGGCGGACATCTCGCGCGCGCGGCGGACCATTCCCTGCATGTTGTACAATCCGGTGGCTTGGTCGAGCAGACTCTCGTCGCGCAGTCGATCCACGGCTCGCTTGCCGCGCATGTACGCGTCGAGCTTGAGCAGCAGCAGCTCGCTGTCGAGCGGCTGGCTCACGAACTCCCAGGCCCCGGCTTTGAACGCCTCCAGGCGCTGCTCGCGCTCGGGCGTGCCCGAGCTGGTGAAGATGATCGGCGTCTCCTCCGGGAAATGAGGATCGTCCCGAAGAGCGCGGCACACATCCACGCCACGCATGTCCGGCAGTCGCATGTCGACCATGATCAGATCAGGCTGCGCGCTGCGAACTAGGCCGAGCAACTGGCGCCCGGTGTACGCTCGCAGCACGGCGTAACCGTGCGGGCCAAGAATGGTCTCGAGGGAGCGCGCGGCCCATTCATGCTCGTTAGCGAGCAGGATGAGAGGTGGTCGCGGAGTGAGGCCGACGTCGGTCATGCACTTCCATGGGCTCGAGCGGTGCCGGCGAGGCCGTGGTCGCAGGCCGGTGTGCCGGTGAGTATGCACGTCCTATGCGCTGTCCCGAGAACGGGCGTAAGAGGCTAGCCTTCTTCGACTTACAACTCGGAGTCGCTTTTTGGTCCGCGCTTTCGTGGGGCGCGAGTGCTACATCTGCGATGTGAAAGCGAGACGCGAGAGGCCGGATCGAAATCACAATTACGCTGTCATGGATGTCACGGTGCGTCCCAAGCCCATGCGATTCATTTCGTTCCACATCCGTAACCGTTCGTTGCTCGACCTGTGACTCTACGGTGCGCTATTGTTGAGGTGTTGCCACAGATGGCACTGGAAGTGCGCAGGCGAATGGCTCGGGCCGCCTCCGAAGTAGCCGAGGCACAAAGGTTTGGCTCGATTCGGCGATCCACCCACATCTAGCACGGCAGGTGCAATGACGACCGCTTACATGAGCATTTCATTTCTGCGGGATTCAAATCGTGTTCGACGCACGACGCGACACATCCTGGCCATGACGCTGCTAGCTGGCGCCACAGCGGCCTGCCACCACTCGTCGCCACAGCCAAACATGCTGATGGTACCAGCGGCGGGAGATTCCGCCCACTCGGAGGCGACCCGGGAGCAGCTGCAGGCACTGGCGATCAGCACCGAGCACGACGCGGCCTCCGCGAGTGACGCGACCACGCGCCAGCAGAAACAGATGCAGGCGGCAACGATCCGGGCGCGGCTCCGCGACGGCGATTTCGATGTTGGCGACCGAATCCTTCTTTCGGTTCGGGGCGACTCGCTTGTCAGCGACACGGTGACGGTGCGCGCCGGCCGAATGATCCGGCTCGAAAACATTCCGGACATTTCCTTGCAGGGAGTGCTGAGGTCCGAGCTACAGGACTATTTGACGACGCAGCTCACCCGATACATCAAGCACCCCGAGGTTCAGACCACGTCGCTGGTACGCGTTGCAGTGATGGGGGCGGTGAACAAGCCCGGCTACTATCAGGTACCCGCCGACATTGCGATGGCAGATGCAATCATGATGGCGGGTGGTCCAACCCAGAACGCCGATGTGAGCAAAACGCAGTTGAAACGCGGAACGGACGTTTTGTACTCCTCGGAGCTCCTCGGCCAGGAAGTTGCGAAAGGGGCTACACTGGATCAGTTGAACATTAGACCGGGCGATCAGATCGAAATTGGCGAACGCCACAAAACACCCTGGTCGACAATCGCATCGCTGGTCGGAATTACCGCTGGGCTGGTCAGCATTTTCTTTGTACTGAGACGCAAATGATCGGCAACGGACGTAGCGAAGGAGCCGTGGACGTGTGGAGCATCCCGCAGGTGAGCGAGCAGCCGACAGTCGAACGGGCACCGAACCGCCGTCGAAGCGGTGGGAGTCGCATCACGGTGCCGGCGGGCGCTGGCGACGCAGCGACGAGCATCGAGATCGTGCGCCGCGCCGATCGGCGCACGGCGCCGGTGGCCGCACCGGTGAACCGTGTTCCGCGCTCGCGGTCCGAGATCGCGAACCGCGTGGTAAACATCGTTCTCGCGTCGCTCGCGCTCGTGCTGTTGTCGCCGGTGATTCTGCTGGTGGCGATCGCCGTCAAGCTGTCGTCCCGCGGAGCAGCCGTGTATTCACAAACTCGTGTTGGCCTCGATCGGCGCATGTCTGCCACTGACGCACTCTACGACCGCCGCAAGCAGGACAACGGCGGTGTGATTTTCACGATCTACAAGTTCCGAACGATGCGCGCGGATGCGGAGAGCAACTCGGGCGCCGTGTGGGCCACGCGCAACGACCCTCGCGTGACGAAGCTGGGCCGCATACTTCGGCGCACGCGGCTGGATGAGCTGCCGCAGCTGGTGAACGTGCTCAAGGGAGACATGAACATCGTCGGCCCGCGCCCCGAACGGCCGAGCATCTTCGTGCGCCTGCGCGAGGATCTGCCCGACTACCGCTTTCGCCAGCGCACGCGCCCCGGCATCACCGGTTGGGCGCAGATCAACCACACGTACGACACGTCGATCGACGATGTGCGCGCGAAGATCCGCTACGACCTCGAGTATCTCGAGCGCCAGTGCCTGGCCGAGGATCTCAAGATCATGGCGAAGACGCTGCCGGTGATGCTCTTCCGGCGGAGTGGTTGGTAGTTCGCTAGTCCGGGAGCGCGGCGCGGCGCGTCGGCTCCCACATCGGCAGGCGCTTGCGACGCGCCGCGAATAGCCACGCCCTGAGCCCGCCGAGGAAACTCGCGAGCGCGAAACCGGCCACGGCGAGCGCGAGCGGCATTCGGCGTTCGGCCGGCCAACGCAGCGCCCTCACTCCTGCGGCCACACCCGTTGCCGCGACGATGAGCAGTACCAGCCCAGCGCGAGATTCGGTCGCGAGCCAGACTACGCCAACCCCGGCCAGGGGCGCGGTGAGGTAAACGAGCCAGCGCGCCAGCTTATGGCTCGTGAGCGCAATTGCGAATGCGCCGTAGCGGAAAGGATTCATGAGGGATGCGCCGTAGCACAGCGTCTGAAGGCCGCGGGCCATGGTTCGTGCCTTCCTCTGTGTCTCGGCGCGGAGCGATGGCGTGCGCACGACCACGCACGTTGCATCCGCCACCGATACGGCGCGGAGTCCGAGGCGCCGGGCGATCAGAGCGCTCGCAAAGTCGCGTGCAATGTCCCCACTGAGCTCCGTTCGCTGGATTTGGATTCTCGCCGCGTACAGGCAGCCGCTGGCGCCAACAATTCCACCGAGGCGAGTCTCGAGATCGCGCACCCACATTTCGTAGCCGACGTACCCCGACTCGCCCCGGTTTCCCTCAGTGCCTTGGCCCACGCTCACGTCTCGTCCAGACGCCACGCCGATCGTCGGATCCTGGAAAGTACGCACGAGTGCCTTCACCGCGTGACTCTGGATACGAATGGATGCATCGCTGTTGACGACGATGTCGCCTCGCAGCATCGGAGCGGCTGCATTCTCCGCAACAGTTTTCCCTCCGCGCCGCTCGACGCGACAGAGCTCGACGCCTCGGTCTGCGTACGCGCCGACGATGCGGTCGGTGTCGTCGGTCGATCCGTCGGAAACGATGACTATCTGGCGGCGGTCGGCGGGATAGTCAATTTCGAGAAGGCTCTCAATGGTGGCACGAATGCGCAGGCCCTCGTTGTACGCCGGAATGGTGATCGAGATGAACGGCCACTCCGGTGGATCTCCCTGTGTACGAGGCGCCGGCCGAAGACGCGAAGCGACCCAAAGCAGCGCAGGGTACCCCGCATAGGCCCATGCGCAAATCGCGACCGGGACCGCGATGAGCAGGAACGGAATACTCGTCATGCGTGTCCGGCTGCAGTGGAGCGATCCTCGAGTACGCCGCGATAAATCTCGATGTATCGATCGTTCAAGCACTGTACGGTAAAGTGACTCTGCTGACGCAGCTGGGCCGCGCGAGTTCGCGTCGCCGCCGAGACGGGGTCGGTACGTACAGAACGGATCGCCGCGGCCAGTGCGGAGGGGGCGTCCGGCGGCACGAGCAGCGCCTCGGCTGCGGACAGCAGATCGGGAATGCCACCTACTGCCGTCGAGACGATTGGTACGCGGGCTGCCATCGCCTCGAGAAGCACCATGGGCAGTCCTTCGGTTCGGGAACTCAAGACCAGGACGTCGAAGGCGGCGAAGTAGCTCGCCGCACTCCGGACCTCGCCGCACCAAAAAAACTGCGCTGTCGCGAGCTCCCTCGAACGTCTTTCCTGAAGCCTGCGTTCCACACCGTCGCCGAGGATCGCCGCGGAAATGTCAGCGTCCTGGAGGCTCGCGATTGCCGATACGAAGGTGCCGAGGGACTTCTCCGGGCTCATCCGCCCCACCCAACCGGCGATGAACGCGTCGTTCGGCAGCCCGAGGGCACGGCGGGCGGCGTCGCGCGCGAGAGGGCTCGGCTGCGGAGCAAGAGCGTTAGGCACCACGTGGACCCTGTTTGCCGGAATGCCGCTAGCCCGCAGCAGTTCAGCCAATGGCCGCGACACCGCGACCACGGCATTGAAGCGTCGAAAGGCAAGCCGCTGCAGGGCTTCATAGCTCCTGTTCCTCAACCCGCCACCGGTGAAACCATGAACGGTGGTTACTAGCGGCACTCCCGCGGAGCGTCCGCTACGCCATCCGACAACGTCCGATCTGTAACCATGTGTGTGCATTACGTTTACATCAGCCGTGCGACACAACTTCCGGATGAGTTGGAACTCCTGGATGTACGATCGCGCCGAAACGCGAATCGGGACGACCTCCAGCTCCGAATCGCTCAATAATTCAATGAAGTTGGCGCCGTCGGCCGCTGCCGACACTGTGGGCGCGACAATGACTCGGTGCCCGGCCAGGCGTTGAGCCTTCGCGAGCGTGGAGACGACGGTCTCAAGCCCTCCGGTGGTAGCAGGAGCCAGGAGGTGCAGAATCGTGAGCGAGGACAGTGAAAGGTAATGAAGAGGTGAGCGCGACGGAGCAAGCGCAGTGCCCGATCGGGATAACGAAAAGGTGCATCGCCCCAGTTGGTGCTCCGGCACGGGCCGTGCGCGGAAAGTAGGAGTAATATAGCGTTCATGCCGCGCGCAGAGCGTGTACTGCTCTGCGCACGCGTTCGTGCATTCCACCCTGAAAAAGCGAGCACGGATCGTCGACGAAACCACGATTGCCACCGAGCCCAAGGACGACGCCACATCGCTCGATCGCTCTCTGGTGTCCGGAATCGCGTGGACAGGTGGAATGAAGTGGGCGACCCAGATCCTCAGCTGGGCCGCCACCTTGATAGTCGCGCGCATCCTTTCACCCTCCGACTACGGTTTGATGGGAATGGCCGCGGTCTACCTCGGACTCGTGGCGCTGGTCAACGAGTTCGGGCTCACTGCGGCCATCCTTCGCCATCGTGATCTGACGGAGGATCAGATTGCGCGCGTCGGCGGGTTCAGCGTGCTCGTGGGAATCGCCCTTGCGGGACTCTCGGTGGCTGTCGCACCCCTCATCGCGCGCTTTTATGGCGAGCCGGCGGTGGCGCTGATCATTGCAGTGCTGAGCCTCAATTTCATCTTCGGATCGCTCGGTGTTCTTCCCCGTTCGTTGCTCGCGCGCGATCTCTCGTATCCGCGACTCGCGATGATCGACGGGGTTACCAACGTCGTTCAGATGGCGGCGATGCTTGCCTTCGCGATCGCGGGCTATCGGTACATGGCGCTGGTGATCGGCAGCCTGGTCGGCAGTGCGTGTGGCGCCTTGCTCGCGCTATGGTGGCGACGTCATCCAATCCGTTGGCCTACGTCGATCCATGCCATTGCGGCCACGTTGCACGTGGGATGGCACATCGTGGTTGGACGGCTCGCGTGGTATACGTACAACACCGCGGACTTCGCCGTCGTCGGACGCGTGCTTGGCAGGCAGGTGTTGGGCTCCTACACGTTGGGCTGGGAGATCGCGACGATGCCGGTAGAGCGCATCAGCGCACTGGTATCCAGCGTGACCCCAGGCGTATTCTCGGCGGTGCAGCACGACATTGTCGCGCTGCGGCGCTATTTTCTTGGCGTCGTGGAAGGATTGGCCTTTCTCACGTTGCCGGCGGCGGCAGGACTGGCCCTCGTCGCCGGTGAGTTCGTGCCGCTCGTCCTGGGCACAAAGTGGACGGCTGCCGTGCTTCCCCTGCGACTGCTCGCGGTGTACGGTGGCATTCGCTCGATCGACACGGTGACGCCGCAGGTGCTCATCTATACGGGGCACTCTCGCCAGAGCATGTGGTACTCGCTCGTGGCGGCGTGCGTCATGCCGGTGATGTTCGTGGTCGGTGCGCGATGGGGCGCGGCAGGGGTCGCGGCGGTGTGGATCGTGGCGTATCCCGCGGTGGTGGCGCCGCAATACCGGCTGGCTTTTCGCGTGTTGAAGCTCTCGGTGGGCGACTATTTCCGCACGCTCTGGCCCGCGCTCAGCTCCACCGCGGTTATGGCGGCGGCGGTGGGCACCCTGCTCGCAACGCTTCCCGATACTCTGGCTCCTGTGATCCGACTAATGATTGAAGTGGCGATCGGCATTGCGGTGTACGCGGGAATGATCGCGTGGAGGCATCTGCCGCGCGCGCGCTCGTTCGCCTCGCTGCTGCGGGAGCACGTGCTGTGAGCGTCGACGCTCCGCTTCCGTTTTGGGAGAAGCCAGGCTCCTTCGCCCAGGACGCGCACCGACTGCTCGTCATTAGCTACCACTTTCCGCCGGACACGACGATCGGCGCTCGTCGGTGGGAGAAGCTCGCTGACGCCGTGACGCATCGCGGCTGGGGACTCGATGTCATTACTCGCTCGCCGACCGCGGCGCTGGGCGATGCGCTCGACACGCTGCCAGCGGGAACGCGCGTGTTCGGCGTTCCCGATCCTCCGCTCAGCGCGGAGCGACTCGAGCACCTCCTCTGGCGCGGCTACCGAAAGGTGTGGCCCAACCGTCTGCTCGACGAAAACACGCCACGCACGTCAACTCCTGGCTCCTTGCGGGTGCCGCAACCGCGCACCGAATCCATGGATCGCTCCGAGATTCCGCGATTGATCCGATCTCCGCGAGATGTGCTGCGGACGTACTGGGCCTGGGTGGACTACGCACACGGCATGCGATGGGCACGCCACGCGGCACGACTGGCGCTGCGCATCGTTCGACCGGGAGCGCACGAGGTGGTAATCACGTCGGCACCCCCGCACATGACTCACGAGTCGGGGAGACTCGTCTCGGTCGCGACGGGACTTCCGTACGTGATGGACATGCGAGACCCGTGGAGCACACAACCGTGGCTTCCGGAAAGCGTCGCGAGCGCTCACTGGTATCGGCGCGCCGAGCGGCACGTGCGCGCCTGCGTGGCGCAAGCCGCGCTCGTGGTTGCGAACACCGAGCCCGCGCGCGCGACGCTCGCGCGGGCACATGCCGATGCGAGCGACCGGATCATCACAGTGATGAACGGCTCGGACAGCGATCCCCTGCCGCCGCATCGCGACGCCGGGCAGTTTTCGATTCGCTACGCGGGAACGATCTACCTGCACCGCGATCCCCAACTGCTTTTTCGCGCCGCCGCACATGTGATCGCTGCCGAGAAGCTCACGCCCGCGCAATTCGGGATTGGCATCCTCGGCAAGTTCGCGGCTGAGGATCGCCTATCGATGTTCGGAATGGCGGTCGAGGAGGGTATCGGCGACTTCGTCACGGTCGATCCGCCGCGCCCGCACCGCGCCGCCCTCGAGTTCCTTTCGGCAGCGACGATGCTCGTCGTATTTCCCGGCAACAATCTGCTCGCGATACCGGCAAAGGTCTTCGAGTACGTGCGCTTCGATTCGTGGCTGCTCGCAATCGCCGAACCGGAGAGCGGCATCGCGCAATTGCTGCGAGGCACGAGCGCGGACGTCGTCGTCCCTCAGGTGGACGTCGTCGCGGCCGCGATCGCGGCGCGCTATCGCCAATACGCTCGAGGTCAGCAACCCCAACGAGTCGGGAGCGATGATCGCTTCAGCCGAACCACACAAGCGCGTCTTCTGCTCGATGCGATCGAGCGAATCGTCGCCGCACGCGGGGCCCGCGCCGCCATGAAAGTGCCGTTAGTCGAGCGCTGAGGGCTCTCCCCGGTAGAGCCGTTCATACCGGTCGGCCATCGTGCCGATGGCGAAATCCCGGATCGCGCGCGTCCGCGCCGCGTCGCCCAGACGACTCCTCCGAGCCGGATCTTCCAGAAGCAACCGAATCGCCGTTGCGAGCGACGCGGGGTCGGAGGGGGGTACGAGCAGCCCGTCGACATCGTCGGTCACGACCTCGGGCACGCCGCCAACCCTCGAGGCGACGGACGGGAGCCCGAACGACATCGCCTCGACGAGCGCCAACGGGAGTCCCTCGGAGAGCGACGGCAGGACGAAGATGTCGGCGGCTGCGAGGATGTCGGCGACGTCGCTGCGGAAGCCGAGCAGATGCACGCGCTCTCCGATGCCCGCGGAAACGGCCTTCCTGCGCAACTTCTCCTCCTCGTCGCCGCGTCCCGCGATCGCGAGGCGCCAGCTGCGGTCGCGGAGCATCGCGAGCGCGTCGATCAGCACCGCATGTCCCTTGACGGGGTACAGGTTGCCGACGGCGACGATCAACAGCTCGCCAAGCGCGATCGCGAGCTCCCGCCGCACCCGATCGCGAGCGCCGGTACGCAACGGGATTCCATTCGGAATGACGTGCAATTTGGCAGACCCGGCGCCGAGGTGGCGTTCGAGCGTGCTCGCGGTGGCCACCGAGACGGCGACCAGCGCAGCGCTCCGGCGAACGGCCCACCGGAGCGCCATGCGCCGGCGCAACGCCGTGGCGTAGTACAACCCCCCGTGCCTCGTGATCACATGTCGCGCACCTGCCCGGCGCGCGGCTGCTGCCCCGTATACCGCCATGGTGAACTCATGACTGTGCACGACGTCCGCACGAAACTCGTGAAGGATCGACGACAGCGATCGTACTGCGGCGGGATCGATCGCTCGCCGCAGATCGAACATCGCCGTCTCGAAGCCGGCGCTGCGGAAACGATCGCCCAGCCAGCCGCTGCCCTGCGAGAGATTCACCGGAAGTACGGCGTGTCCGCGTTCGCGCAGCTCGCTCGCGAGCGCGAGCATCATGGTTTCGGCGCCTCCGGGTCCGTCGCATTCGATCATGAGCGCGACGCGCAACGGGCGTTCGGGGGGGGAGGTCATCGGCCGCGAAACCAATCGATCGTTTCGCGAAAAAACGGTCGCGGATCACCGAGCCGCAGCACATCACTGCGATCACGCGGGCGCCAGAACACGAGAAAATCGAACGTGCTACGCATCCGTGATGGCGCATCCGCGGGCAGCGACAGTGCCTTCGCTCCCTTGCTCCAGCGCGCCAGAAGATGATCGACGTCCCCCCACCACCACCGGCTGCGCGTGCCGGCGCGGTAGCTCGTGACAGGCTGCGGCGATTCATCCGATGCAGCGGCAACGAGGAGCGCCGGGAAATCGACGCCCGCATCGATCGCCAATTGCAGCGAGCCCCAGAAGCGTCCGTTCACCTCCATGAGATACGGAATGCCGGTGCTCACGTGGAGCTTGTACTCGACCATCGCGACGCCATTCCATTTGAACTGCTCGAGAAGGGCGCGTGATCGCTCCAGCAGCTGGGGATCGGCGATCACACTCTCGGCATACACGCTCACGCCTCCGGATGGCGGCTTCTCCCGCAGTCGACGGTGTGCGAATGCGGCCAGCTCGGCACCCTGCCACGTGAGGAGAAAGATGCCGATTCCGGGACCGACGATGCGTTGCTGCACCATGAGCGGGAAGGCGGCGGCGCTCAGCGACGCGAGCTCGGGGCGCAGCGCATCGGCGTCGGCGACGTGGCGTACGCCGGTCGCAACGCGTTGCCCGCCGTGCTCCGCCACGGACCGCGCGGGCTTGAGCACCACGGGATAGTCGAGCAGTGCCGGATCGATCGCGCTCGCGTCCTCGGGCGTTCGGAGCACCAGGTGCCGTGGCACCGCGATACCGACGCGTGCCGCGCTCTCCAGCAGCGCCTGCTTGTTTGAGATTGCGCGAAAGCTGTCCGCGTCGGGAAAGGGAATCGCGACGCCGAGCTGCTCGCGCTCTGGGAGCAGCGCGAGGAGCGACGACTCGGCGATGGGGATCAGCATGTCGATGCGCCAACGCTCGATGAGCGACCGCACATCCTCGACGAACTGCGCCGGCGCGTGCAGTCCATCCGCGACCTCGCCCTGCGCGACCGCGAAGCGGGACGCGCCAGCGAGCGACGGCGCCCGCGTCGCGCACACGAACACGCGATGGCCGGCGCGGCCGAGCGATCGAACGACTGCCAGTGCGCTGCGCTGCGAGCCATCGGTGACGAGAATCCGGCGCGGCGTCATCGAAGCCGCACGCCCGCGCACTGCAGCGAGAGGCCGGCGGTGGAGAGTCCGGATGGTACGTTGAGCCGCGGCAGCGCGAAGTGTCGGCGCACGGGACGCGGCAGCCAGCCACCATCGATTCGGAACGCCGCATCGTAGCCCGCTTCCTCCGCGGCGCGCTCCACTTCGGCGGATGAGATGCCGTACGGATACGAGAGTACGGGCAGCACGCCAACGAACCGATCGCGGAGCCATGCCAGCGGTTGCTCGAGCTCGGCCCGCAATCTGTCGGGCACGAGGCGGGCGAGATTCGGGTGGCTGTGCGTGTGCGACGCCAACGTGACGCCGCGTGCGAGCGCAGCCGAGGCGAGCTCTCGCTCGTCCGCGCCGCGCGCGTGAGGCGGCGGCATCACGGCGCGAGAGAGACCGTCGCGAGCGGCCATATCGCGAACGGCGGCGTCCTCGCCGGCGCACTCGTCGAGCGCGCGTCGTCGAAGCTCGGGCGAGGGCGCACCCAGGAGTGGGTCGGCGAGCGAGTCCCACCAGAAATCTCCGTCGTTCACGTACGCCGTGGCGACGAAGATCGTGGCCGGCATGCCGCGCGTCGCGAGCTCGGCGACGCCTGCGGTCACGGCTCCGCGATATGCATCATCGAAGGTGATGACCACCGCGGGCCGGCGCGATTGGCGCTCGTCGAGTGCGTTCGCGAGCGGAACGATGTCGTGGGTGCGCGAGAGCGCGTCGAGCTGCGCCGCGAAGTGCGACTGCGGGAGGTGCAGCGACGCATCGCCAGAAACGATTTCACCGTGCGGTACGATGTTGTGATAGGCGAGCACCAGGACATCCCGACGGTGGCGCCAGCGCATGGCACGCGGCGCGCCGCTCCAGAGCGCACCGTGCTCGATCGTGCGCTTCATGTAACGCCGAAGATCCATGCCGTTCGCGGACCGTTCGTGTGTCAGCGCTTCGGCGCTGTATCGCGTATCGACGATTCGATCGAGCCGCTCACCCAGCTCAGGTCCGCGTCCGCGAGCGGCGTGCGAGGTGCGAGCCGCACGTTGATGCGGGAGCGGGCGATGGGAAAGGCTGCCGCCCGAGCGCGGATCACCTTCGTGAGCCCGACGGCGAGCGCCAGCATGAAGTACAAATACGCGAAATACTCCGCCGAGACGAAGAAGCCCGCGACGCAATATCCGATGAGCGCCCCGATCAGCATCTGTGCGAGCGCTCGTTCCCGTCGCGAGATCCACGGTCCCCATTTTCGCTTGGGCGAGATCTCCACGAGTGCGGCACCCGTGACCGCGAGCATCGCTATGAACACGACGAGGCCAGGGATGCCGAGCTCCGCGCCGGTTTCGAGAAAGGAGTTGTGGGCCACCGACCACTTGAAGCCGATCCCCTGCGCCTGCTGGCTGAGCGCCAGATCGGAGCCACCCTCGGCGATCGGATACGCGGCCACCCCGACGCCGACCAGCGGGTTATGGAGCATGTAGCCCACGCCGCGCTTCCACACCTCCATGCGACCTTCGCTGTCCGTATAGTTGTAATCCGAGGTGGGATGCAGGATCGTCCCCATCATCGTCCAGTACTTGTCGCTCGCGAATCCGAGGAAGAGTGCGAGGCCGGCGATGGTCACGGCGAGACGTACCCGACTCGGAATCGCCCGATAGCGAAGCAGCACGTAGAGCGAGACGGCAATCAACCCGAGAAATCCACCTCGCGAGCCGCTCTTCACGATCGCCGTGAGGAACATCACCAGCGCGAGTATCGCGACGTAGCGGCGCGACGGTTTCTGCCCCTTCCCGAGAAAATAGACCGCGAACGGAATCGAGCAGTCCATCACGAGCGCGAAGTCGTTCGCATCGTAGAAGATGAGATTGCCGAGTCGGCCGTCGCTCCCGACGTGGAAGAACAGACTCACGATCGTCGCGAAGATCAGTGCGCCATAGAGATTCATAAGCGCGAACCATTCGATGTCGCGAAAGGAGCGCACGCTCGCAGCCACGAGCGCGAGGAAGATCACGTTCGGCAAATAGCTCTTGAGCACGAACGTGGCGCTATG
>JANWLO010000190.1 GCA_025450815.1 Gemmatimonadaceae bacterium | reverse complement strand
TTATGTGCGCCGTGGGCGGTTGATTCGTCGTCGGGCCCGTGATGATGACGGTTACGGTTGCCGTCCCCTTGGCGCCCTGGCTGTCCGTGGCGGTGAGCGTGATCGTGTGAGTGCCAACCGAGAGCGACGACGTCGAGAAGGATGTTCCTGTTCCGATCTGGCCGTTCGCGCCATCTGTCCACACGAGCGACGACCCCGTGAGCGCGCCATCCTCCGGATCCGTTCCCGTGCCCGCGAAGCTCACCGACGCGCCTTGCGCGAACGATGAATTGTTGGTGGGCGCCGTGATAGCCGCGACCGGCGGCTGGTTGAACGGCGGCGGTGCATTCGCCTCGGCAGACACGAGCGACTGCGAGAAGGTGCGCGAAGCGCCCGGAGCGAGCGTGATCGCAGTCGCCTGCGTCGCGCCCCAGAAGTAGAGGACCGCGTTGTCGTCGAGTCCGTTGGCCGACGAGACATCCAGCGACGGAGTCACCGTGTACGCAAACGGATCTCCCACCGATTGCGTCCAGCTTGCATTCTCGAGCAGATCGGGCGCGGTGGGCACGGGCGTGATCGTGTTCGGGCCGGTCACCGTTCCGAAGACGCTGAACAGCGGAGTCGTGGCGTTTCCGTTGTTGTCCTGAATGCGGTAGAAGCTGAAGGCGGGGGGAGAGAAACTCTTCTCCGTGAGTAGCACCGGTCCGTCGGGACTGAGCTGCTGGAACGTCGGTCCATCATCTTGGCCGATCTGGGTGTCCCACAGGTAGCGCAGGCCGAGCGAAACCGTGCTGGCGCCATTGTTCGTTATCGTCGTCGTGACCTCTACAGTCGAGGTCGCGAACGTCGTGCCGTGCGTGTTCACATCCTGCACGATCGTCAGTGCATCCGGAGTGGCGGGCGGCCCGGAGAGTGTGTAGGTAGTTCGGAATCCCGTGGTGCCGAGCGCCGTTACGGCCGCCGTCATGCCAGGTGTCGTCGGATCCAGATGTATGGCGGTTCCGATTTGGCCGGCGATATTGAGGTAGTCGGCTCCCGACGTGTACGAATGGATGGTGTTGTAGGATGTACCGGGGCTACCATCGCCGAACAGCACGTTCTGCGGCGATCCCGTGGACATCGTCACCGGATGATTCGGCCCCGTCATCACGGTGTACTGACCAATGCCCGCAGCTGCTGTGTTGGTGACGAACACCTGGTAGAAGTCGTTGCCGCCTTGCGACACGCCGGCGGCGTTGGCGTGCAGCATTTGATTCTTGGCCCTGTGGCGTCCATTGTCGTTCGACGTAGGCGACGTGCCTTCCGTGCACGCACCCGCGACGACAACAAGCGCCAGGGCAAATCGAACTGCGCGCATCATGTTAGTTCGCTCCGTCCAAGAGTCGCGAATGTCTCGTGACATTCGCACTGGAGCTCCCGTCGGCGCGCGGCGGAGAGCCCATAATTAGGATTTTGTAATCGAATGTGGGAACGTCGGGTTAGAGCCGCAAGTGACGTAAAACCAAACGGACTCTACCGCTTCGACGCCACCCGACGCACCCTGTCACCCATAGATTGTGGCGGAAGAAACGCTGGAATCCGGACCTCCTTCTCACATCGACTCGTTCTCGAACAACATGGATTACATCAAGCTCGGCAGTACCGGCCTCGATGCGGGGAATGTTGCTGGCTTTGCGTGAGGGATTCGTTGCCGGCATGATCGCTCGCGCCCAGCTGAGCCTCGTAGTGCTCGCGCTCTGCGCGCCGGGAATCCGCGCGCAGGCGAGCTCCGCCTCGCTGCCGCACACGCTCACGGATCTCGACACCAAGCGCATGGCGGAGGCGGAGCGCGGCGAGGCGGTGACGATCACGCTCGATGCGCCCGACAAGACCGAGATCGCGATGCTCGGTGTCGTCAGGATTCCCGTGCCGCGTGCGTTTTACCTCGATCGTGTGCACGACCTCTCGGGCTTTCTGGTGACTGGCATGCGCTCGGCCGCCGGAAGGTTCAGCGATCCGGCGCGCTCCGACGACGTCGCTGCGCTCGCGCTCGAACAGTCCGACGCGAAGGCGCTCGAGAAGTGCAAGCCGTTCTCGTGCGATGTGAAGCTCCCGGCCGACATGATGGAAAGGCTCCGCAGCGAGCTCGCCGAATCGCGCGATCCGGCGCCCAAAGCCGACTCGCTCATGCGCGAATGGGTAATTGCGTACGTGAACGCCTATCGCGCGGACAGCAGCGAGGAGCTCGTGGTGTACGACGACACGAAGCGTTCCGTGCGCAGCAGCGAGGCGTTTCGTGTACTGCGCTCCGAGCCGATGCCGGCGGGGATCGACAGCCAGCCGTTCGCGCAGATGCTCGCACTTCCGCGCAGCGCGCGCCCTGCCGACGTCGCGTCTCGCATCTCCTGGGAGATCGACCGGCTCTCCGGACTCAAGCCCACGCTCGAGGTGGTGGAGCGCTCCATCTATTCTCCATCGGCGAGTCCGGCCGAGAGCTACATGACCACCAAACTCCTCTACGCGTCGCACTACTTCGAATCGCAAATCGACTTCATCACGATCGCCGACGCCCAGGCGCCGACGGGAGGGCCGGACATCTACCTCGTGATCGTACGTCGACAGAAGTTCGACGATTTGCCGAGCGGAGGGTTGTTCAGCATTCGCGGAAAGGCGGTGAAGAAACTCCGGGAAGGGTTGCGTGCGACCCTCGCGAATACGCGGGTGGAAATGGTGAAGGCATACGCGCAGTCGGCGAGCGCGGCCGGACGCGCGCCCTGAACCGCCGCGCGGCGCGCATGGTGGCCTCCACGCTAACGGACATGACAGTCACACGATGCTTGCGCGGCGCGTTCATCCTCGCCGCAATGTTTCTTCCGCGCGCCGCGAGCGCGCAGCACACCGGACATCAGGCCGCCGACACGATGGCATCGATGCCCGGCATGGACGTTACCGCGCACATGGCCGGCGTGCTCGGCATCCCGCACACGCGACTCGGCTCCGGAACGAGCTGGCAGCCGGAGGCCGCCCCACACTACGGCTGGCACTTTCTGCGTGGCGGCTGGACCCTGATGGTGCACGGGGTCGCGTACGCCGAGTACGACAGGCAGTTGGGGCCCCGCGGCGATGATCAGGTTGGTTCGATCAACTGGGGAATGCTCATGGCGATGCACTCGCTGTTGGGCGGCATGCTGCACCTGCACGGCATGCTGAGCGCGGAGCCCGCGACGATCGGCTCGGCGGGATACCCGCTGCTGCTGCAGTCGGGCGAGAGCTATCACGGCGAGGCGCTGCACGACCGGCAGCATCCGCATGATCTGTTCATGGAGGCGGGGGCGATCTACGAGCACGCAGTCGTGCAGAATCTCGCGCTGTCCATTTACGTAGCTCCGGTTGGAGAGCCGGCGATCGGTCCGGTGGCATTTCCGCACCGCAGCTCCGCCGCGAGCGACCCGCTCGCGCCGCTGGGCCATCACTGGCAGGACGCCACGCACATCACGTACGGGGTGCTGACGCTCGGCATGTTCAGCCGAACCTGGCGCGCGGAGGCGTCGATCTTCAACGGTCGCGAGCCCGACGAGCACCGAACGAACTTCGATATGCGCAAGCTCGATTCGTACGCCGGCAGAGTGTTCTACAACCCGAACGCGAACTGGAGCTACAGCGCCGCCGCGGCGTATCTCGCGAGCCCGGAGATTCTGCATCCGGAGGAGTCGGTGCATCGCTACTCGGCCTCGGTGATGAACACGCGACTCATGGGCGCGCGCGGCGAATGGAGCAGCTCGCTCATCTACGGCGCGAACGCGGTGAGTGGTGCAAAACTCGCGAACAGCGCGCTCGTGGAAACCAACTTCGACATCGACGGCGTGAACACACTGTTCGGGCGGGCGGAGCTCGTGCAGAAGAGCGCGCAGGATCTGCTCGTGGCCAGCGAACTGGAAACGCAGCGCTTCGACGTGGGCGAGCTCACACTCGGCTACAGTCGCGAGGTGTTGCGCGCGCGAGGGCTCACGCTGGGCGCATCGGTTCTCGGAACGGTGAACGTCGTACCGCGTTCGCTCGAGGCAACGTACGGGAGCCGATTTCCCAAAGGCTACGCCGTGTTTCTTCGCCTGCGCCCGGACCGGATGCGCACCGCGCACGGAAAGCCTGGGATGTAAGGCAGTTCCGCCATCGGAAACCAGTCACGCGCCGCTGCCGTAGGGTGGGGACCTTACCTCCACCGGACACCGGCAGATTCTCGCTATCGTTCCGCTTTGTCTGGCGCTTCAGGCCGTGACGCCGGCCGTCAAGCCCGACACCGGGCAGCGCGCGCGCGATTCGGCCGCGGCGCAGAACGCCGACGAAGATTCCGTGCGCTTCGCGAAGTGGAAAAAGGAGCGCGCCATCGCGCTCACGCCTGAGCTCGAGGCCAGCGCGTATCGGGACCCGGTGGCTCGCGACATCATTCTCCGCGCGCGGCGTGCACGCCTGGCGCAGGACTCCTCGCTGCTCGCGTACGACGCGATGTCGCACGAGCGCCTCACGATCGGACTCGGACTCGGCGGCGGTGTGGGTCGCGAGAAGCTGTTCCTGCGCAACGAAACCGCATCGCGCGTGCGATGGCAGCGCGGGCGCGGCGCCGTGGTCGACGTCGTCGGTGCACGATCGGCCTTTCCGATGTTGAGGCAGGGTGTTGGTGTGATGGCGGACATGCTGCACATCGATGCGATCCCGTACTACCCCGGGCGCGAGAGCCTGCTGCGCATCGTCGGAGTAAACAGCACCAAGGGCACCAACGACGAGCTGCTCATCAATCCGCTCACCACCGGAGCTGAGGCTTACTATCGATTCCAGAGCGGAGACTCGGTTTCGTTTCTGCTTCCCGACGGCACCAAGGGCCGGCTGCGTGAGGTGAAAGTGGAGGCGCGAAAGCCGCGCTTTGATCTGATCGTCGGCTCGCTCTGGTTCGATGTTCGCACCGCGCAGCTTGTGCGCGCCGTGTACCGCCCGTCGCTTCCCTTCGACATCGTGCCGTTCGTCGAGGCCACTGACAAGGAGTCGTTCGAGGATGTGCCGAAGGTCATGAAGCCGGTGATCTTTCCGATGGTCCTCGACATCACGGCGCTCACCGTGGAGTACGATCTGCACGAGCAACGATGGTGGCTGCCTCGCCTCGAGACGGTGGAGGGCCGCATGCGAGTGGGCATAATGCGCGCGCCATTCTCGGTGGAGCAGAGCTACCGGTACGCCAGCGTGAACGGCACCGACTCGCTCCCGCAAATCTTCGCCACGGTGCGAGACTCGCTCATCGCTGCGAGATCCGATTCCGTGCCGAAGATGAGCCGCGACTCCGTGCGCCAGGCGATGCGCGACAGCATGCAAGTGCGTCGTGAGCGGCGAAAGGAGCGGCGCGCGAACGGCGATGCGGGCGATCCAGACTTTGCGACGCTCGACTGTACTCCCGGCGACACGATCCGGAACAGATCGCTGCGCTACAACGGCGCGCTCCCCACGCTCGTCCGCATTCCGTGCGACACCGCGGCGCTCACTCACTCGCCGGAGTTCTCCAAGTCGATCTACGACGAGGGTCAGGAGCTGTTCGGAACGAAGGACCGGGAGCAGCTCGTGAAGTCGCTTGGCCTCGGCCTGCAGGCGGGGTGGGATCCGCAAAAGGCGACGCTGCACTACGGGGTCGATCGCGGGATGCTGCGCTACAATCGCGTCGAGGCACTATCCGCCGGAGTGCTCGTCGAGAGCACACTCGGCAGAGGCTACACCGCGAACGCGTCGGCGCGCATCGGCGTTGGCGACTGGCAGCCGAACGTGGAGGGGCACGTTATGCGGAGCAACGGGGATCGCAGCTACTCGCTGGGCGCGTACCGGCGGCTAAACTCCGCGAACGACTGGGGCGACCCGCTGAGTGTCGGGAGCTCGATCTCGTCGCTGCTCTGGGCGCACGACGAGGGGTTCTACTTTCGGAGCGCGGGCGCCGAGCTGACGTCGACGACGCCGAGGGATGGCGCGATCACCTGGCGGCTGTTCGCGGAGCGGCAGGATGATGCGGAGAAGCACACCAACGTCTCGCTCTGGCATCTGCTGGGCGGAGCAGGATTCAATCCGAACATTCGCGCGCAAAATGCGACGGTGTTCGGAGCGGGAGCAGCGTATCACGACAGCTACGGTCTCGACCCGAAGGGTTTGCGCGCGACGCTCGACGTTCGAGCGGAGGGTGGCACAGGGACGTTCGACTACGGTCGCGGCTCGGCCGAGGCGACGGTGACGCGCGGTCTGTTCTCGGATCTCGATGGTGCATTCACGGCGAGCGTGGGGAGCTCGTTGGGAACGGTGCCGCTGCAACGCTTCTGGTTTCTCGGAGGAGTTGCAACCGTTCGCGGGCAGGAGCCGGGCACGAGCGCGGGCGACTCGTACTGGATGGGCCGCGTGGAGCTCGGACGTACGTTCGCGGAGGTTCGTCCCACGATTTTCTACGATCTGGGCTGGGCTGGGAGCCGCGGCTCATTCGCGCGTAACGGAAGACCGATCAGCGGCGCGGGCATTGGCGCGTCCGTGCTCGATGGCCTCGTTCGGCTCGACGTCGCGCACGGGCTCAACCCCAATCATGCGTGGCGTGCAGATCTTTACACGCAGGCGCGCTTCTAGCGCCACTGGTCGCGCCGCGTGATGTCGGCCATTTTAGCGGATGTCTGCGACCATGCGCGCCGTCGTGATCTCCGCACCGGGCGGGGTGGAGGTTCTCGAGCTGCGCGACGTCGCGCGTCCCGAGCCGTCGTACGCACAGGTGCTGGTTCGCGTGCACGCGGCGGCGCTCAATCGCGCGGACATCATGCAGCGGCAGGGGCGATATCCGCCGCCCGCCGATGCGCCTGCGGACATTCCGGGGATGGAGCTCGCGGGCGAGATCGCGGTGGTGGGACCGGGTGTTGCGCGCTGGAAGGTTGGCCAGCGCGTTTTCGGCATCGTGGGCGGCGGTGCGTACGCGGAGTACGTCGTCACGCACGAGCGACTGCTCGCAGAGATCCCGGATTCGCTCGGCTACGCGGACGCGGCGGCGATCCCCGAGGCGTTCATCACCGCGAACGATGCGCTCGTCGCGCAGGCATCGATGCGCGCGTCGGAGCTCGTGCTCATCCATGCCTGCGCGAGCGGAGTCGGGCTTGCTGCGATTCAGCTCACGCGCGCGCTCGGCGGCGTCCCGTTCGGCACGGCGCGCGGCGCGGGGAAGCTGGATCGCGCGCGGGAGTATGGGC
>JANWLO010000189.1 GCA_025450815.1 Gemmatimonadaceae bacterium | reverse complement strand
TCTATCTGCTAGTGTGGAAGCGCGGACGCCGGCGTTACGGCGCGGTGGGCGGATGATCGATCGCGTGCGACACTCCGCGATCGTCATGCGATCGTTCTGGCAGCTGAACTGGCTCGAGGAGCTGCAGTATCGCGGCAACTTCGTCGCGAGCCTGCTCGGCACCCTGTTCTGGCTCGCGATGGCGCTACTCACCGTCGCAATCTACTTCCGCCACACACCGCAGCTCGGCGGCTGGGACTACTGGGATGTCGTCGTGCTGCTCGGCGTGTTCAACGCGCTCGCGGGCGTGGTGGAGAGCGTGCTGCGACCGGGGATCGGACATCTGCCAACCGACGTGCGCAGCGGCGCACTCGATCTCGTGCTCGTGCGCCCGGTGGACGCGCAGTTCTACGTTTCCTTTCGAAGGCTGGATGTCTGGCGACTCGCCGACGTGGTGCTCGGCCTCGGGCTAGCGGGATTCGCGCTCGTGCACACGGGGCGCGTTCCGGGTGCCGGCAGACTGCTGATGTTCGCCGTGACGTTCGCGGTCGCCGTCGCCGTCGTGTATTCGATCTGGGTCTCGCTGATGAGTCTCGCCTTCTGGTTTGTGGCGGTCGAGAACATGTCAGCGCTTTTCGACGCGGTGTTCGAGGCGGCGCGCTACCCGGTGACGGCGTACCCGGGCGCGCTCCGCTTTCTCTTTGTCTATCTCATCCCGATTGCGTGGACCACGACCATTCCCGCCTCCGCACTCACCGGGCGGCTGCAGCCGTCGCTCGCGATCTGGGCGGTGGCGGTGGGACTCGCCGCTCTCGGCGCGAGCCGGCTGCTCTGGCGTGTCGCGCTCCGGCGTTACACGAGCGCTGGCGGGTGAATTACGGCTTGTGCGGCGGCGGCCCCATGTGGCCCATGTCGAGCTTGGTGTAATCCGGCGGTGCGGCGAACATCGCGTCGGGAACCGAGGTCTTCGCCACGCTGACGGCTTCGAACACCGTCTTCCCGTTCCTCGTGACCTTCATGACCCCCGCACCATTCTTCATGGCCTCTGCGAACTGCGGGCCGCCGGCGGTGAAGTAGCGTCCGGCCATGCCGCCCGACAGCCGGTTGATCATCATCCCCGCGTTCTTCGCGACACACGCGTCACCTTCTTCGGCGGTGCCATCGTCGTTCGTTCCCTTGTAGTGCCAGTCCGCACAAGGGATCCCGGCGACGGTCTCCATCTTGCCCGTTGGCACAGCCGTTCCCTGATGCTTCGCGGCTTCTGCCGCCATGTCCTTGCTGCCGAAGTCCATGGGCATTTCCATCCACTGCTTGCGATCAGTCATCAGGACGATGCGGCGATCGCCATCGATGATCATGGCACCGCCGCCGTGGCCCATCCCCTCGAAGCGGATCTTCGATCCCTTCGTGATCTGCGTCATCGTGTCGGGATGCTCGGAGTGGCCCTCGTACGACACGAAGCGAATCACGCCGTCGAAACCCTGTGCGGCGACCGGCACCGCGGTGATCGCGAGCAGAGTGGCCGCCGCGACCCACAGATTTGCACGATGCATAAGACCAATCCTTCGAATAGGGTCAGAAGAGCTGAGCGGGCTGGGCGAAGCACACCAATGTGCACTCAGCGGTCCGCCGCCTGCAATAGGAACGCTGCGAGCCTGGCCGGATGCTCACTTCTCCCGCCGTACATTTCGGCGTGAGCGAATACTTGTACCCACCCGCTCGTCCGTTGAGCCCATGCTCCATCCTCCGCTCGCCGGCAGCCCCGCGCGCCGTCGTACTCGCGCTCCTCGCCGCACTCGCGTCGATTGCGTGCGGGCCGCGCGATGAATCAGCGCCGCGCGCCCTGTGGGCGCCAACCGCCGACACCACGCGCACTGTTGCACAGCGCGACAGCGCGCTCCTCTTCCCCATCGTCCCCGACACGTCGCGCACTCCAGGCGCCACGCTCGAGGTCACCAGTGCCGACATCTGCGTTCCCGGCTACTCGAAAAAGGTTCGAAACGTGCCAGCGGCGGTGAAGCGACAGGTCTATGCGAGCTACGGAATCCTCACGCACAAGCCCGGCGACTACGAGGTGGACCACCTCATCAGCCTGGAGTTGGGTGGCTCCAACTCGGTGAGGAACCTCTGGCCTCAGTCGTATCGCACGCACCCATGGAATGCGCGCGTAAAGGATGTGCTCGAGAACGAGCTGCATCGGCGCGTCTGTGCCGGCATGCTCGATCTCGCCGCGGCGCAGCGGGTCATCGCGTCGAACTGGGTCAGCGGCTATCGTATGTACGTGCACCCCACGCCGCCGTCCAGGAGAAAGCGCACGCGCAGTCGCCCGGCGAGTCCGCAGCCGGTGCCGCAACCGCGGGTGCCATGACAGGCGCGCGCATGGCTCGCAATCAGAAGCTCACCCCGGTGATCGCCGGCCGCACGATCGCGCAGATCGGCTGGGATGGCGCCGCGGCGCTCCTCCACTTCGACGATGGCTCGGTGCTTCGCATTCACACGCCCTCCGCACCCGCTTCCGGCGCGGCACCACTCAAGCTCGGCAAGGTGCGCGCGGTACGTCAGTCGGCGGACACCATCGCCTTCGATATGGCGGATGGCTCCTCGCTCGAGCTACCGCTCGCGGAGGCCACGTCGTGCGTGATGCTGCGCGATGCGAAGGGCACGATGGAGTACGCCGACTAGGCGCTAGTCGTTATCGTCGCTGCCCTGCGCGCCGAAGCTGCGACGGATCACGAAGTTGAAGCTGCGAGCGTTGAGCGGCGTCAGGAATCGCTCGAGTGCACCGTTCCGCTGGTTCTCGTTGAACGTTCCGAACGTCGCGTCGTGATTGTCGAACACGTTCGTCACGATCGCGGAGAGATCCCACGATCCGCGCGAATATCCCGCGCGAACTCCGGTGGTAAAGTACCCGCCCAGCGGGGTGGTCTCATTCGCCTCGTCGCCACGAAGCCACTGCGAGCCTGTGTAGCGCTCGTCAAATCCGGCGCGAAACCCCTTGGGCAGCTGCGCGGAGAATCCGCCCTTCACCTGTTGCGAGGGAACGAGCGGCATCTCGTCGCCCGCGTGCACGCTGTTCGCTCCGAACAGCGGATTGTCCGCGAAGTCTTCGTTCGATCGTGTGCTGAAGATGTCCGCGCTGCTCTGGAAGGTTGCGTGGGTGTAGGCGTAGTTCGCGTACCACGACAGCTTGCCGTCGAGCATCGAGCTCACGAGCGAAAGCTCGACGCCCTCGCGCCGCGTGCGATCCAGATTCGTGAAGTAGCCCGACACCAGCGAGCCTGCAGATTGAATGAAAAAAATCTCGTCGCGCACGTTTGTGCGGTAAGCGGAGGCGTAGAGCAGCACGTTTCTGCGAAGCAGCTTCCATCCCACCTCGTACGTCGTCGCGCGCACGGGCCTGAGCGGCGGATCGTCGCCGAGCGCGAAGGGGAGCGGACAGGAAGCGGCGGGATCCGCGCACGCGAGCTCGACGATCGCCGGCGCACGGAAGCTTCCGCCTACCGATCCGTATACCGACGATCCGACGCCCGTGCTCACACTGATGCCGCCGCGCGGACTCACGTGGTTGTAGCCACTAGTGGTGTTGTCCGTCGCATCGAGCTGATTCTCGAACGGAATCCGAATGTAGTCGTAGCGCGCGCCCGCGGAGAACGTCACGCGATTCAAGGAGTAGTCCGCGATCCCGTATGCCGCGATGTCCCAGCTCGGGCTGTGCACATCCGTCGTCAGGGTCGTGCCACCACCCTCTCCATCGACCGGCACGTTCAGAATTCGTTCGTCCACCCAGTTCTTCGCGCCGTCCACACCGAAGCGCACCGAGAGCGCGCCAGCGCCGAGGACGATGCGCCGCCGCCAGTCGGCCGTGCCACCCAGCGTGTAGTTGGTGGTGAGCGCGCTCACGCTCGGGTCAGGCGCCTGGTTGACGTTGAAGCGATTCGCGTCGTAGCGCCGGAAATACGTCGTGAGCGTACCGCGCCCGCGCAGCGCGGGGAGGTAGCCCGTCAGATTCACCTGCTGCGTGTTGAGGTGCTCGAAGTCGCCCGGCGTGAAGTTGAGCTGCGGATTTCCGTACAGACTCTCGGGGATCGATCCGGCCGTCTGCGAGCTCGAGCTCGCTCCGAATGCCTGAATGCCAATCCCGCGCACCGCTCCGAAGTGGCCGAGATTCAGGAAGCCGTCGAAGTTCCGTCCGCCGGTTCCCTCTCGCCATCCATCCTCGCGCTCGTAGCCGCCGCCGAGATAGTAGTCCCATCCATCATGCGTCATCCCTTCCACGGTTGCCTCTCCCTCCGCCTGACCGTACGCACCGCCGCTCAACTCGAGCTCGCCATGCAGCGGTCCGCTACCACGATCTGTAATGAGGTTGATCGCTCCGCCCAAAGAGTTTGGTCCGAGTAACGAGGCAGTGCCGCTCAACAGCTCCACGCGCTTAACGTGCTCCATTGGCAAGAGATCGAAGTCGACTTCCTGCGCATCCGCTTCGTTCTGCCGCACCCCGTCGAGAAACACAGAGATACCCGGCGGCAGGCCGACGGTCGGCCCCGTGTTGAACCCGCGATAGCTCATGTTGAGCTTGAACTGCGAACCGAGATCGTCGTAGATGGACACTCCGGCAACCGAGCCGAGTACGTCGGGGAGAATCCGCGGTTCCCACGCGTCCACGTCGTGCCCCGTGATCACCGTGATTCGCGCCGGCACGCCAGACCCGATCGTCGGTCCGGCTACGGGCGCTATCGACGCCTGAACTTCCACGGGCGCGAGTCGCTGGATGCTGTCTCGCTTGAATACACTGTCGCGTCGCGCGGCAGTGTCGGGTTGTTGAGCTGAAGCGATTCCGGAGGCGACTGACAGCAGGCCGATTGTCACCGCGGCAGTATTGATTCGTTGGGCGAGCAGAAGGCGCACGTCGAGAGCGTTTGAGTGTGAGGGTCGATCAGCGCGTCGCACGATGTCGCCGCGAGCAAAGGTGTCGCTGTGGTCGATGTCTTCGTATACGATGACGACAGCGACCTTCTCTCCGGGTCTGCTCATCGTGAGCAGCCCCGACGAACACCTCCCGCGCATGATCCTCGGCAAGATCGCGATCGCCAAGCCTGCCTTGCAGGTACCAGACGAGACCGGGATAGTGGCGTTCGAACAGCTGACGAATGTTCACGCGCGCTCTGTGTGTGCCGGACAGCGGCCGATGCGACGCCGCTACAGCATTAAGACGTTTCCCCGGCTCAAAATGAGACAGACGGCATTCCAGCGAGTTCAGCAATGGCTCCGGCACGTAGTTGGCGAGGCAAAACCCGGGACCAGCCTCCCGGCGTGAAGAATGCGATGAAACTCGCTCTTTCGCATTGTTTCCCGGCGCTCACCCGCCGTCACTCGACCTGAGAGACTCATGCCGCGTGCCCAAACGCGACTTTTCGCCGCCTTCGCGCTCGTTTGTGCTGTTGCCTGCGATGCTCCATCGAATCAGGCTGCCGAACGCGCTCCCGTGGGCACCGCCGGCGCATTTTCGGGAGCCGTCGAAGCGTCCGCGGCGCCGATAAAATCCGCCGGCGACTCCTCGATCGAAGCCACCGTCAAAGCCGTCACTAACGACGTGGTGGCGCTTCGCAACGCCACGCCCGCGGCGGCCGTTGGCAAGCTGCCGGCGCACGAACGGCTCGTAAACGGAATGCTCGACACCTTCGAGTCGCGCATTCGGGCGATGCATGTGCAGGCCGATCCGGCGTGGAGCTCCGTGATCGATTCCGTTCGCACCGACCTCGTGCGGCTCCCCGCGATGCCCACAGCGTCGCTCGCCACCTTTCTGCCGCAGCACCTGAACCGGGTGATGCGGATCGTCGCATGCATTCAGATGGTAAAGAGCTAGCGCTGGCGGATACGATCCGCGGCGCCGCGCACTCTCTACGCTCCGCCGCAGATCTCGACCCGCTGCTCCAGCGCATCGGCGACTCCCGCTTCGTATTACTCGGCGAGGCAACCCACGGCACGTCCGAGTTCTATCGCTGGCGCACGACGATCACGCGCCGGCTGGTGGAGGAACACGGATTCTCGTTCGTCGCCGTCGAAGGCGATTGGCCGGACTGCTACCGCGTCAATCGCTACGCCAAGCAGCTCTCCGATTTCGGAGAGCGCGCCACCGACGTGCTCCACGCGTTCGCACGCTGGCCTACCTGGATGTGGGCCAACCGCGAAATCGTCGACCTCGTCGAGTGGCTGCGCGAGCACAACGTCCGCCACTCGTGGGATCGGCAGGTGGGCTTCTACGGTCTCGACGTGTACTCGCTCTGGGAGTCGATGGCTGCGGTCATCGAGTATCTCGAGAGCATCGATCCCGAGGCAGCCCGTAGCGCGAGGCGAGCGTACGGTTGCTTCGATCGCTTTCACGGAGACGCGGACGAATACGCGAGGTCTACCGCCCTCGCGCCAACGACGTGCGAGAACGATGTGGTGCGCATGCTCGCCACGCTCCGCTCGCACGCGCCCGAATATCTTGCCGACGGTCGTGACGCGTACTTCGCGGCCGAGCAGAATGCGCACGTCGCGATAGATGCGGAGCGATACTATCGCGCGATGATCAGGGGCGGCCCATCGTCGTGGAACGTGCGCGACCATCACATGATGCACACGCTCGACCGGCTCATGGAGCACCACGGACCCATGGCGAAGGCGATCGTGTGGGCGCACAACACCCACGTCGGCGACGCGCGCTTGACCGACATGGCGCGCGACGGGATGGTGAATGTCGGGCAGCTTGCGCGTCAGTCGCACGGCGAGGAGGGCGTGGTGCTCGTAGGCTTCGCGACGCACCGGGGATCGGTGATCGCGGCCGACGAATGGGGAGCGCCGATGGAGCGCATGCCCGTTCCGCCCGCGCGCGCGGGCAGCTTCGAGGACTTGGTGCACCGCGCGGGAGTGGGCGATGCGCTGTTCTTCGGCAGCGAGCTCGCGCGGAACTCCGCGTTCGAGTCGCCGCTCGGTCATCGCGCAATCGGCGTCGTGTACGCACCGGCGCGCGAGCGCTGGGGCAACTACGTGCCAACCATCGTCCCTCATCGCTACGACGCAATGCTCTACGTCGAGGAGACGCACGCGGTGGACCCGCTGCACATGCCGGTACTCGTGGATGGCGAGGAACCGGCGACGTTCCCCAGCGGGATGTAGCGAGCTTAGCGCGCCGCGTTTGTCTCCGAGGCTACGCGAAGCATCGCCGCAATGCTGAGCTCCACATCGTCGTCCGTGGTCGCCCACGATGACACGCTGATGCGCATCGCCGCGCGGCCGTGCCACACGGTGCCGCCGCACCAGCACGTGCCGTCCTCTTGCACGCCGGCGACGACGCGACGCGTGGCCTCGTCGTCGCCGAAGCTGACGAGCACCTGGTTGAGCACTACATCATTCAAAATCTCGTACCCAGCATCGCGCAGCCCCGCAGCGAATCGCGTGGCCATGCGGCAGTTGCGCTCGATGAGCTCCGCGAGACCGGAGCGCCCCAGCGATGCGAGCGCGGCCCAGACTTCCACGCCGCGCGCGCGCCGCGACAGCTCCGGTGTGTACGCCGACGGCTCGCGCTCGACGCCCTGAACGAGATAGGCGGCGCGCACCGCCATGGCGCTGCGTAGCGCTTCTTCGTCACGGCAGATGGCTACACCGCTGTCGTAAGGAACGTTGAGCCACTTGTGGGCATCGAGCGCCCACGAGTCGGCGCGCTCGACTCCCGCGATGAGCGCAGCGCGCGCGGGAGCGGCGGCGGCCCAGAGGCCGAATGCGCCATCGATGTGCACCCACGCTCGAGCGGCGCGTGCACGGTCGACGAGCTCGGCGATCGGATCGAAGGCGCCGGTATTCACGTTACCCGCTTGCAAGCACAGAATCGTTCGCTCATCGAGCGGCGGCACGAGCTCCGCGCGCATGCGGCCCTGGGCGTCCGTGGGTACGCGAATCACGCGATCACGGCCGAGTCCGAGGAGCGAGAGGGCTTTGAGCGCGCTGACGTGCACCTCGTCGCCTACGACGACGGTGATCGCGGGGGCGCCGAAGAGCCCGTGCGCTTCGACGTCCCATTCGGCGCGGTTGAGCAGCGAGTGCCGGGCGGCGGCGAGGCAGGTGAAGTTGGCCATTGTCGCGCCGGTAACGAATCCGGCGGCGCAGCTGGCGGGTAGCGAGAGTGCTTCGAGGAGCCAGCGGAGGGCGGTGGCCTCGATGGCAGCGGTGGCTGGCGAAGCGATGACGAGTCCGGCGTTCTGATCCCACGCAGCGGCGAGAACGTTGGCGGCGAGAGCAGCGGGGAGGGATCCGCCGATGACGAATCCGAAGTAGCGGCCGCCTGCGGTGGCGACGGTGGCTGGTGAGCCGGCATTGTCGAGCTGTTGGAGGACGGCGGCGGGGTCGGTAGGGCGTTCGGGGAGGGGTTGGTAGAAGACGCGGAGCGCGTCGATGGCCGGTGGGGCGGGTGCGACGGAGCGCTTGGGGAGTGTCTCGAGGTAGCGCGCGCCGCGCGCGGCGGCATCGGCGAGAAGATCGATAATAGTCATCATTTGAGCCATTTTTAGAAGCTTTATAGAGCCATTGATACGCCAGTATCGAGGCGCTGAACTATTTGGTGTAGATCATTATTGTCGTCTCGTCGAGCGTCCCTACCCGCGGCCAACTGATGAGCACCTCACCCTTCACATCCTTGAAGCTGTACAGCGCCCGTTTTGCTTCGGGAGTCACCCGCCGCGAACCGGTGTCCTCCAACCCGTGTGCGCGATAGAACGAATCCACTTTCTCGAACGAGTCTTTGGTCGCGTAGAACAGCGTCGCGTCGGCACCCATCGTCGAGGACGCGACCGGGGGCAGATCCCGCTTGGCGCCGGGATACACCGGAGGCCCCGGTGCCACGAACAGGATTGCGACGGCAGCGAGCGCAAGTCGGACGGCGGTGACAGACATGGTCATCTTCCTTGTGACAGGAGCTTACGCGACGACTGTACTCGGGGCGAAGCTTCGCATGGCGCGATCGCCTGCGCTCGGGGTATCACCGAGCGTACGAACCGCATCTCTCTCACTCCATTCGGCATCGATACCATGGCATTCTCGAATCCAGCGTTCACCGACACCGCGATCGATCGCGCGCGAGCGCAGGGCGGCACCGGCGTCATGACCATCGCGGGCTCCGCGTGGAAGTCGCTCGCCCTCGTGCTGCTCGCTGCGGCGAGCGCGGGATATACCTGGTATCAGATCGCCCAATTTCCGGAACGGAACATCGGCAGCCTCGTCTGGATTGGCGTCATCGCAGGACTCATCGTCGCAATGGTGACGATCTTCAAGCCGCAGTTTGCCCCGGTCAGCGCGCCCATCTACGCCGTGCTCGAAGGACTCGCCCTGGGCGGGATTTCGTACATGTACCAGGGGCTGTACAAGGGCGTGCCGCTCATCGCCGTGGGGCTCACGTTCGGCGTCGCCCTCGCGATGCTCGTGCTCTACGCGACGCGCATCATCAAGGTGACGAATCGGCTGCGGAGCATAATCTTCGGCGCAACGCTCGGCATCATGTTTTTCTACCTGATCACCATGGCACTCGGATTCTTTGGAATCCAGATGCCGGTAGTGTTCAACATGGGGTGGCCGGGACTTCTGTTTAGCTCCGCCGTGGTAATCGTCGCCGCGATGAACCTCCTGCTCAACTTCGACATGATCGAGCGCAACTCGGGGTCGGCTCCGCACTACATGGAGTGGTATGCCGCGTTCGGGATGCTCGTCACGCTCGTGTGGCTCTACCTCGAGCTGCTGCGCTGGGCGTCGATCGTGTTCGGAGGACGCCGCCAGTAGCGCCGACGCGGATCACGCCGGCGGTACGTCCTTCTCCACCACCAGCGTGTAACGCGCCGTGAGGGCCGCGATCGCACCGATCGCTACCCACACCGGCATCAACACGGCGCCGACGACGCCGATGCTCAGCGGAATCTCGAGCAGCGCATGCCCCTGCTCGTTCTTGATGATGATTCGGCGCACGTTCCCTTCGTGTACGATCTCCTTCACGCGCGAAAGCAGATGCTGGCCGTCGATCTTGTACTCTTCGGTTGCCATTTCTCTCTCCGGATAAATCAGGAATAGTCGCGACCGGCTGAACCGCCCACTTCCTGCCCCGTACGCGGCTACGAGCCCAATAGTTGCGAATTGCTCGTCTGGAACTCACATCGGATGCAAGGTAAGCTCCATGATG
>JANWLO010000188.1 GCA_025450815.1 Gemmatimonadaceae bacterium | reverse complement strand
GATCTCGCGTCGCCGCTCGCGATGGCGCGGCTCGTCGACGTCGACGACATGGCACTCTTCGACCCGTTCGTGCACGGGACGCGCGCTACACGGTGAACTGCTAGGTGATCTGCTACCACGCTCGCTGGGTGCTTCCCATCAGCGCGCCGCCGATACGAGACGGCACGGTGGCGGAGCTCGGCGGGCGGATCGTCTATGTTGGCCCGCGCGCCGGCGCGCCCGGCGGCAGGGATCACGACCTTGGCGACTGTGCGCTGCTACCGGGCCTCGTGAACGCGCACACGCACCTCGAGCTCACGGTGTTCCGCGGACTCCTCGAAGATCTCTCCTTCCGCGACTGGATCGCTCGCCTGCAGGGCGCGAAGATGGCCGTGATGACGCCCGCGAGGTTCCTCGACTCTGCGCGGTGGGGAATCGCCGAGGGTGTGCGCGCGGGAATCACCACGTACGCTGACACGTGCGACTCCGGTGTCGTCCTGGAAGCGATGCGCGAACGCGGCGTGCGCGGGATCATGTACCAGGAGGTTTTCTCGCCCTCGCCCGATCCCGCCGCTGTGCGCGCCGCCGCCGTGCGACTCGCTGAACAGCTCGCGCGGCACGACGCCATCGAGACGGAGCTGCAGCAGGTGGGGGTATCGCCGCACGCGCCGTACACGGTGTCCGACCCGCTTTTCGCGCTGGTCGCGCGCTCCGGTCGCCACATCGCGGTTCACATCGCGGAGAGCGAAGAGGAGGAGCGCTTCGTGCGCGATGGCGAGGGTCCGTTCGCCGACGCGCACCGCGCGCGCGACATTCCCGTCGCACCGCGCGCGGAGTCTTCCATCTCGCTCCTCGCGAAACTCGGCGTGCTCGAAGCGCATCCGCTGCTCATCCACTGCGTGCGCGTGAATGGCCCGGACATCGCGGCAATCGCGGCTAGCATGAGCACCGTGGCGCACTGTCCGATCTCGAATGCGAAGCTTGCGCACGGCATCGCCCCGCTGGGCGAGATGCTGGACGCCGGCATCGCCGTGGGTCTCGGTACCGACTCGATGGCGTCGAATAACCGGATGCACCTCTTGGAGGAATCACGCGCCGCCGTGCTCGCCCAACGCGCGCGCACCGGTCGCCACCACGCTCTCTCCGCCTCGCGCGCTCTCGAGCTCGCGACGTTGGGCGGCGCGCGCGCGCTGGGTCTCGACGGGCGAGTTGGCTCGCTCGAGGTCGGAAAAGAGGCGGACCTCGCGGCTTTTGATCTCACGGCACTGGCGGGCACGGCGGATGCAGACCCCGCGGCCGCGTTGGTCTTCGCGCTCGGCGCCGAGCCGGCGAAGTTCGTTGCCATCGCGGGCATTCCCAAGGTGTGGAACTGGGAGCCCCTCCACGAAGATCTCGAGCTCGATGCTCGCGTGCGGGAAAGCTCCGCTGCCCTAAGGAACTGGGTTTCGGCTCATCCAGGTCGCTAACGCGCAAGTAAATCTCAGGTGCGACGGGGAAAGCGACGGCCGAGCAACGATCAAGCGACAGGAGTCTTCGATAATTGCTCCCTCGCGGCCAACAATCCCTCTCTTGGTGCCGCGTTCCCTTTCGTCCTCAGCAGGACAGGAGCGTTCGTCCCATGTTTACATCGCATCGCGTCGCGGCGGCCACCGTCATCGCCCTTCTATCTCTCGCGGTCGGCTGTTCGAAATCAGCGTCTGCAAACGCCACCCCGATCACCGACCAGAGCTGGGTCGCCAACGGCGCCTCCGCCTGTGAGAAATACCTGACACCGGATTTCGTCGGGCAGATTTTCAAGAACCCCGCCGGACAAGCCAAGAAACGCGGAGTTCAAGGATGCGGCTTCGAAACGCCGGACTTCGCCAGCATCAGCATCACATTGGCCGCCGGGGGCCCGTCGGTCTTTGATGCGCACCAGAAGTATCTGACGAACCCGGTGCCACTCGACGGTGTCGGCGACAAGGCTGTACGTACCGCCGCGGGCATCGAGGCGGTCAAAGGTCAAGACCGCATGTGCGGCATCGACGTGATGCCCCCGTTCGGCAACAAGCTCAGCGGCGAAGCCCTGGCGAAAAAGCTTGGTGAAATCTGTAACAAGCTGTTCGCGCTGCCTTGATCCAGTCGTACGATCGCGCGACCGATTTGGGGGCATAGCGCCGCGCGGCCCCAATGATTCGTCTGAGAAGAAGTGTATTACTACTTGTTCTCGGTTTGGCGGCGCGCGCACGACACTATTTTTCTCGTCAATACTAGCGTTCTTGACGGTGCAAGTGCCGAGGCATTCGCGCTCTCGCAGGTTGCCCCATTGCCAGCAATCCGCCCAGCTCGATCTCTGGCGCGACTTCCGTCCCCCCCGCTATTTTGCGTCAACCACCGTTTCGTACGACGACGCTCCAGGGAGTTCATGGCTGAACCATCCACCGGGCGCACCACCAGGATCTGGCGCGACGGCCAATTCGTCGCCTGGGACGACGCGACCATCCACGTGATGAGTCACGCCGTCCACTACGCCTCGAGCGTCTTCGAGGGTATTCGCTGCTACGAGACGCCCTCGGGTTCCGCCATCTTTCGCGCCGCGGACCACATGCGGCGCCTCCGGGACTCGTGCCGCATCTACCGGATGCCGTTGCGCTACGACCTCGATACCCTGGTCCAGGCAGCCGCCGACACGGTGAACGCGAACGACCTGCGTCACTGTTACCTGCGTCCGATCGTCGTTCGTACAGGGGAGCAGATGGGCGTCTACGGCGTGGATGCGCCGGTGGAGACGTTCATAATCGCCTGGAACTGGGGCAGCTATCTCGGTGACGAAGCGCTCCAGCATGGCGTGGATGTCTGCGTCTCGAGCTGGCGGCGTGCGGCGCCGGACACCTTTCCGGGACTTGCGAAGGCGAGCGGCAACTACCTGAGCTCCCAGCTGTCGAAAATGGAAGCGCGGGTCAACAAGTACAGCGAAGGCATTATGCTCGACAGCTTCGGTCACGTTGCGGAAGGGAGCGGCGAAAATCTGTTCGTCGTGAAGGACGGCGTGATTTTCACTGCGTCGCTGGGTGCGAGCATCCTCAAGGGAATCACTCGCGATTCGGTAATGGTCATCGCGCGCGACCTCGGTTACGAGGTACGCGAGGAATCCATCCCGAGAGAGCTGTTGTACATTGCCGATGAGGCGTTCTTCTCGGGCACGGCGGCGGAGCTGACGCCGATTCGCTCTGTGGATCGCATCCAGGTTGGCGCTGGCAAGCCGGGCGCGATCACGCGCGCGATTCAAACGCAGTATATGGGCATCTGCAAGGGCGAGCTCGAGGATCGCTTCGGCTGGCTCACTATGGTGCAGAACGCAGTCACGATTGCATGATGATATGCTCCCGCTCTGACTGAACAGGCGGGAGTTTTTGTATCGGCCGCGGAGGGAACTGTGGTCGTCGGGTGTTTGGCGTTGAATGCGTCGTTCGAGCCGCTGACCATGGTCCCCATGCGTCGGGCGCTTCGACTCGTGCTCGATGGTAAGGCGGAGATCGTCGAGAGCGATCCGGGACGCCTCGTGCGCTCGGAGAAGCTCACGCTGCCCCGACCCGCGGTCATCCGGCTGATGAAGTTCATCCACGTGCCGCGCCGCTTCCGCCGCCAGGTAACGAACACTTTCCTCTTCGCGCGCGACCGCTACCGCTGCCAGTACTGCGGCCGCATGCAGGTGGAGCTCAAGCCGCGCGAGTCGCTCACTCGCGACCATCTCATCCCGATCTCGCGTGGCGGCACCAACGAATGGACGAACGTCGTCACCGCCTGCTCGCCGTGCAACACGCGCAAGGGAAACCGGATGCCGGAAGAGATCGGGATGCATCCGATCTCGCACCCGGTCGAGCCGCACTTCGTGCATCTGAGCTGGGCGGTGCGCCGCCTCACCCCGGCGCAGTCCAACTACATTCGCCTGTTCTACGGCGAAGAGACGCTGCACCAGCTCGAGCACATCGAGCGCGCCGGACACCGGCCTCTCGCGCTCGGACTTCGCGAGCGCGAGTAGCTCTGGTCAGCGCGGTCGGAACACCTTCGACCTCGCTTCGTAGTGTTTTTCCTGGCCGCCGAGCAGCTTCGTGATCAGCGTCTTCGCGCCCTGCCCAATGGCAGTGCCTGGATTCTTTTCGCCGTGTACCGCCGGCCCCAGGTCGCCCTTCAACCACCGCTCTACCTCGTCCAGATCGCTCACTGAGAGCATCTGAATGTCGAGCACGAGATTGTAGTAGTACTTGTCGTGCCCCTCCGGCACCACGAAGGTGGGCTCCGTTGGATGCGAAAGCAGCTCCTCGATCGGATCGAGCTTGTCGAAGCTGCCAAGCGCCGTGATGCGGTCGCCCTCGATGCGCGTGGCCGTGTAGCGCCGCTTGAGAGGATTGTATCGCACGATCACATCCCACTCGGCCTGGCGCTTCAGGTCGTCGAAGAAGCCGTTCGCACTCCACAGCTCGAGACGGTAATGCAGCCGCGCGGGAAATCCGCTGTGCAGCATCTCGCGCAGGTCGCCATCGGAGAGCAGGTGTATGCTCCGCACCATTGGAGCGCCGCGCTGGCCGCCCACCGTCGAAACGACGTCGACTTCCACCCGCGCGGGACCCTGCGCAGCAAGCCCGCGCGTGAGCGCGAGCATGGCCAGCGATGCGATCAGCAGTGCGCGACGGAGAGTTGGCACGCGACTAGAAACGGTGTCTCAGTCGCACGATCAGATTCGCCGGGTTGCTCCAGTCAGTGAGCGACTTGGCGACGTAGACTCCGAGCCAGTGCAGGTCCACACCGGCGCCCGCGTCGTACTTGAACGTGTCGAGAGATGGCAGCGTCGACGACGGATACCGGATCTCGCCGTCGCGCGGGCCGGTCACCCACCCGCGCCCGCCATCCGCGAACAGCACCATCGCGAGCGTCTTGTCCACGCGATAGCGCTGCGCACCATCGGAATCGCGTCTGCCGAACATCCTGATCCGCATATCGTGTCTGAACTCGGCCTGGCCGAGCAGCATGCGGTCGCACTGCCCGGGTCGGCCGTCGACGTGCACCGCAGCGTCGCCGCACGAGAGCACATCGGGGCCGTTGTACGAGTTGCGGAAATCGTAGCCCGGCAGCGTCCCCGCGCCTCCGAGTGCGAATCGGCGCTCGAGCGGTAGCGGATCGCCGCCAAGCCCTGCGCCGGCCACGAGTCGCAGGTTGAGCTGCGACTGCGGCGAGATCCGGTTGTAGCGTCTGAAGTCCGCGAACAGGCGCGTGTACCGCTCGCGCTGCGCGCCGAGCGCGCTGTCGCGGGCGATCGGAGAGGTCCGTCCAAGCGTGAGCGAGTTCGTACCGCCCGCCTCGAACGACGCATCGATGAGCCATCCCGTCCACGGATCCGCGGCGTTGTTGCGCGTATCGAGCCGAAGATTGAGCTCGCCGATCCAGAGCCGTCCGTCGTCGAGCACCGGATTGTGCCGCCAGTGCGCGCCATCGCGGAGCACAGTGTACGGGTCACGCTCTTCGCGCGGCTCCCACCGCTCGTTTCGAACCCCGAGCTCGAGCGAGAGCTTCTTGCCATCGTGTACGCTCACCCACGCGTGTCCGCCCTTCGTGTTGAAGTAGTCACGATAGTCGCGATGCAGGAAGAAGCTGGCGAGCGACACCTCCACGTCGCGCATCTGCCACGTCTCCGTCGGGCGCACGAGGTCGTAGCCCTCGATGCCGAAGCGCACGTTTCGCGTTCCGCCTACCGTGAGCTCGGTGCTTGCGTTCCATCCGAGGTTGTCGCCCTTCCATGCGAAGCCGTCGGCAGAGCGGTAGGTGCCGAGCGCTGACATCCGCAGCACGCCGATGCCGATATTCTGCCGGATAGATGGACCGAGGATTATCGGAAGCCCCTCAACGCGATTGTAAGGGCCACCCTCGATCAGGAATCCCTGGCGCTGTCGAACGTGGCGTCGCAGCCAGTGCTTGAACCAGCTCGCATCCGCGATCTCTGCGCCTTCCGGCGATTCGGCGATGATCAGCTCACCCGCCTGCCGAAAGCGCAGCGACTGCGGATGGACCGTCACGGTTCCGCCAACGCTCGTGCTGTCTGCGCCGATCACCGTACCGCCGGTGACGATCACGTCCTTGTCGACACGCCCAGCGGGCGCGATCGAGACGGAGCCGTTGACCACGATCACGCTTCCGTGCACGGTCCCCGCGATCGTGAGCGGACCCCAGAGCACCGCGACGTTGCCGACGACCGAGTCGCCGGCGGCGATCGTGGTCGCGCCGGTGTTGCGCCGCCCCGCGACGCCGTTGAAGAGGTACGCAACCTCCGAGGCGTCGTCGTAGGACAGCTCGGGTTGCGCGGTGTCCGCGGCCTGCGCTCTCGCGCGCGATGCGGCGCACGCCGCAGTGAGCGCCAGCAGCGTCGCGACGATGATGCGGCGGCGTGCTCTCATACGCCGTTCCATTCGATGTCCAGTCTTCGCATGCGGCGATAGAGATTCGGACGATCGGTGCGCAGCCGTCGCGCCGCCTCGGCCACGTTGCCGCCGGAAGCGGTGAGCGCCTGCGTGATGAGGATTCGCTCGTAGTCGTCGAGCGCGTCGCCGAGTGGCTGGTCGGGCTCGGGCGCGGGGGGCGCGTGCGCTCCGGACTTCGCGCCGTCGATGGCGAGTACCGCGCCCACGTCGGCCGCCGTGACCTCCGCGCCGGAGTGCAGAATCCCCAGCCGCTCAACGATGTTCGCAAGCTCGCGCACGTTCCCCGGCCACCGGTAGCGCCGCATGAGCTCCATCGCCGCGGGAGTCCAGCGCGGCGCGGGGTGTCCGCTGCGCGCGCGGCCCAGCGCGGAGAAGTGCAGCACGAGCGCGTCAATGTCCTCGGCGCGCTCACGCAGCGGCGGCAGCCGCAGCGGGATGACGTTGAGGCGAAAGTAGAGATCCTCGCGGAAGCGCCCGTCGGCGACGTTGCGCTCGAGATCCTTGTTGGTAGCGGCGATGATACGCACGTTCACGGAAATCGGCTTTCCGCCGCCCACGCGCTCGATCTCCTTCGCCTCGATCGCGCGCAGAAGCTTCGCCTGTGCCTCCTCGCCGAGGTCGCCGACTTCGTCCATGAACAGCGTGCCCTGATCGGCGAGCTCGAAGCGTCCTATGCGACGGTCCGTCGCGCCGGTGAAGGCGCCGCGCTCGTGTCCGAACATCTCGCTCTCCACGAGGTCGCGCGGAATCGCGGCGCAGTTCACGCGCACGAGCGGCTTGTCGCGCCGCGCGCTCCCGTAATGGATCGCCGCCGCGACGAGCTCCTTGCCGGTGCCCGACTCGCCCATCACGAGCACGCGCGCGTCGGACGGCGCGACCCGCGCGATTAGCTCGCGCACGCGCTCGATGGCATCGCTCGTGCCCACCATCTCGCCCGTGAGCCCGAACTCTTCGCGCAACGTCTGCGCCTCGCGCCGCGCCTGGCGCAAGTCGAGCGCAGAACGGATAGTAAGGAGCATCGCCTCGTGCGTGAGCGGCTTCTCCAGAAAGTGGAACGCACCCAGTTTGGTCGCACGCACCGCGTCGCTGAGCTCCGCCCGTCCGGACATCATTACCACCGGAAGCGCCGGAAAGCGCTCGTGCAGCTTGCTCAACACCGCCATCCCGTCCAGCGCTCCCGGCATCATGAGGTCGAGCAACACGGCGTCGGGCTCGCGCTCCGCCGCCGCGCGCACTCCCGACTCGCCGTCGGATGCGTCACGCACCGTGAAGCCCTCGGCGCTCAGGATGGCACCGACCATCCGCCGAATGTTCGGCTCGTCGTCGACGACCAGGATCTCGGCCATACTCTACGGCTGCTTTTGAGGCAGCGACTGAGGGCGATCGCTCAGCAGCTACGTAGTGAACCGCTGTCCCTCGGAGATCCGCTCCACTTCGACGGCGATCGAATCGATCGCCATCTCCATGCGCTCGAGCCGCTGCTGCAGCTCCTGCGGCACCTTGGGCTGCACGGCCTCGCGGTCCATCTTGCGCGCGAACGCGCGGGCGACCGGATACAGGATGCAGGTCACGCCGATCACTACGAACAGCACGATCGGAATCAGCTCGCCTGGTATGTCCATTATTCATTCTCCTGAGTCGTTTGGATGGTGCCGCCGTCCACCGGAAGCGCAACTACTATCTCCGTACCTGCACCCGCCCTGCTGCTCGCGGACACCATCCCGTTGTGCGCGAGAATCGTCTGCCGCACGATGGCGAGTCCCAGTCCGGTGCCACCAGGCTTGCTCGTCACGTAGGGATTCCAGATAGCATCGATGCGATCCGGTGGAATCCCGGTGCCCGTATCGTGCACGCGGATCTCGACCATCTCGCGTCCATTCACCCAGCGCCTGGCAACGCGCATCGTCACGGTGCCGCCCTCGCTGCACGCCTCGACAGCGTTGATGGCAATGTTCGCGAGCGCCCGCGCGAGTGGGTCGTGGTAGCCGCGTACGAGCGGAAGATCATCCGCCGCCTCGACGATCACGCTGACGCCGCCAGCGTGGAGCGAGTGCGCCACCGAGCGCGCGAGCTCCACCAGATCGACGTCCGCCGCCGTTCCCTCGGGGAGCGTGCCGAACTGCGCGAAGCTGCGCGCCATCAGCTCGAGTCGACGCGATTCGGTCTCGAGCACGTCCACGATCTCCGACAGGTGGCCGGCGCCCGCGCTCTCGCGGCGCAGGCTCGCGACGGCGAGCCTGATTGGCGTGAGCGGATTCTTGAGCTCGTGCGCCACGCGCCGCGCGGTCTCGCGAAAGGCGGTGAGCCGCTCCGCTTCGAGCTCGAGCTCGCGCGCGAGCGCGAGCTCGCTCGCCATCTTGCGCATGCGTCGCCTGAGCGTCTCGAACTCCGGTGCGCCGCGCCGCGGCGGCCCCTCGGGCAGCGGGCGACCGCGCGCAATCAGCTCTGTCCATTCCACCACCTCGCTCAGGGGCCGGCTCAACTGCCGGCTCAGATGTCCCGCCACGCGCCACGCAATGAGCGCCAGCAGAACGATCCCGATTGCCGCGACCGCAATCGCAATGGCTACGGCACGCGACGCGAGGTAGCTCACGCGCGACGCCTGCTCCAGCGAATTCGAGAGCACCTGCTCGTGCTCATCCACTGCCGCCGCCTGCGCAGCGGTGAGCCTGGATGCGCGCGCCGCGGCGATCGCCTGCCGCCCCGTGACTGCCGCGTGCTCCCACGGTTTGCTTCCGCTGAGCACCGGCAGGGTGTTGCGCACGGCCTCCGCCCCGCCAAGCAAGAGTCCGCTCGCGGGGATTAGTGCGAAGAGCACCAGGTAGATGAGAACACGAGCACGGAAACTGAGCCGCTTCACCGAGCCTCTCTACGAGGGAGTTCGGGAGACCGTTTCATCTTGCAACAGTCAGAAGCTAGCCATCGCGGAGTAAGGCGTGTAGGGCTCGCCCTCCCTCGTCACCCCAACTTGTTGTAGATTACGAGATTGTATGATTGTGACCCGCCCCTGATGTCGGATGCCTGGACGCTTGAACGCGTCCTAGCCGCACGTACCGGAGAGCATCCGGAGCGAACGGTTTTGGTGGCGGACGGTCGTGCGCTCACGTACGCACAGGTGAACGCGAAAGCCGCAGCGCTTGCCGCTGCGCTGGCCGAGCTGGGAATCGGGGCGGGCGATCGAATCGCGATCGTGATGCCGAATTGGCCTGAGTGGGTGATCTCGCTCCTGGCCGCCTCGAAGTTGGGTGCCACGGTCGTACCCGTGAACCCGCGGCTCAGTTATCACGAGCTGAAGTACCAGCTGCGCCATGCCGAGGTGTCTGTGGTGGTCGCGCTCGAGCGTCATCACGGCGTCGACTATCTGCAGATGTTCGAGGACATGATCGCAGAGCTGCCGGACCTGTTGTATCTCATCACAGTTGGTGGTGAGGAGCTTTGGTACGACGACCGGATCTTCCAGTTCGAGGATCTCGTGTCGAGTGGGGCAGGGCGGGGCATCCCGGCGGTCGATATCGATGACGCGCAGGATCTCGCCCTGATGTACACGTCCGGAACGATGGGCAAGCCCAAGGGCGTGCGTCTCTCGCATCGAGCGATCGTCGAGACGGCGCAGCACACCGGCGAGCTCCTCGAGATGGAGCCAGCAGATCGCGTGCTCGCGGCGGTTCCGTTCTTCACGCTGTTCGGGCTCGGCGTGTTGATCGAGACGCTCGCGGCCGGCGCCACGCTGGTGTTGCAGGATGAGTTCGATGCCGTGCGTGCGGTTGCGCTGTTGCAGCAGGAGCGCGTCACGGTGATGCATGGTGTGCCAACGATGTACCAGCTCATCATGCGAGCGCCGAGTTTCGACGCGGCGGCATTTCCGAGACTTCGCACCGGCATCGTTGCGGGTGCGGTGTCGGAGGAGCTGGTGAGGCGCATTCGGCGCTGGTGCAACGTGCAGCTCTCATACGGGCTCACGGAAACCGGGCCGACGATGACGATGACACGCTTTGGCGATCCGGCGGAGAAGCGCCTCACTACGGTGGGACGCGCGCTTCCCGGCGTCGAGATCAAGGCGGTGGATGTCGTCACCGGCGCGCTGCACGGGCCCGAGGCGGTCGGCGAGCTTGCCGTTCGCGGGCCAAACGTAATGCAAGGCTATGTTCGCATGCCGACGGAGACCGCCCGGTCGTTCTCCCCGGAAGGCTTCTTCCTCACTGGTGATCTGGGGATCATCGACGAGGAAGGCTACGTGCGAATCGTGGGGCGTCGCAGGGAGACGATCGTGCGCGGGGGATTTCGAATCTATCCGCGTGAAGTCGAAGATCAGCTCCGTGCGCATCCCGCGGTGGATGACGTCTGCGTGATCGGTATCCCCCACGACATTCTGGGAGAGCTGGTCTGCGCATGCGTCGTTCCCGTCGAAGGAGCGGTCATCACTGGCGGCGAGCTGAAGGCGTTCGCACGCGACACGGTGGCCGAATACAAATTCCCTGATCTCGTTCGCTTTTTCGATGCCTTCCCGATGACCGGGAGCGGAAAGGTGCGGCGGCGAGAGCTCGAGCGCATGGTCGCGCTCGATCACACAGCAATGAGCTCCGCGAATTGAGCTCGCACACTCGATAGGAAGTCATGACTCCCAGAAACAACCGTCCGGTTTCGTCGCACCGCCCCGCCGCCGTTCCGATCCACCGCGGTCCGCAGGCGATATCGCCGGCGGCGCCGGGCCCGTACAATCCCGCGCCGTTCCCTACTGCACCGAACGCCGCGCTGCTCATCGATTTCGACAACGTCACGATGGGAATTCGCTCCGACCTCGGTCACGAGCTCCGCAGCCTGCTCGGCTCCAGCATCATCAAGGGCAAGGTCGCCGTGCAGCGTGCCTACGCCGACTGGCGCCGCTATCCGCAGTATGTAGTACCGCTCGCCGAAAGCTCGATCGACATGATCATGGCGCCCGCTTACGGATCGTCGAAGAAGAACGCGACCGACATCCGCCTCGCGATCGATGCGATGGAGCTCGTCTTCAATCGCCCCGAGATCGGAACCTACATACTGCTCAGCGGCGACTCGGATTTCTCGAGCCTCGTGATGAAGCTCAAGGAGTACGGCAAGTACGTGATCGGCGTCGGCATTCGCGAATCATCCAGCGACCTGCTCGTGCAGAACTGCGACGAGTACTACAGCTACAACGCGCTCGCCGGGCTCGTGAAGACGAACGAGGAAGAGAACGTCAAGCGCGATCCGTGGGAGCTCGTCGTCGAGGCGGCGGCTCGCATGAAGCGCAATGGCGACGTGATGCGCAGCGATCGCCTCAAGCAGGTGATGCAGGAGATCGATTCGACGTTCGACGAGAAGGATCTCGGGATGGCGAAGTTCTCGCGATTCGCGCAGGAGGCAGCGCAGCGCGGCCTCATTCGGGTCACGAAGCTCGAGAACGGACAGATGGAAGTCGACATCGCCGGCGACGGCAAGGTGGCGCTGCTTCCGGCTTCGAAGTCCGAGGCTTCGGCCGCGGCGCCCGAGCGCGATGGTGCGGACGACAGCGCTCGTCGTGGCCGCCGTGGACGCGGTGGTCGTGGTGGACGCGGTCGCGAGCGCGAGCCGCGCCCCGAGAGCGCCGCGGCCGCGACGGTCGAGAGCGATGCGCACTTCTCGCCATCGTTGGAGGCGCCGGTAGTGGCACCCGTAGCTACGCACGCCGCTCCGGCCGCCGAGCCGGAGATGACGGGCGAGCGACTCACGCGCGACGAGGCGCTGTCGCTGTTGCGACGCGCGGTGTCATCGCTCACAACGAGCGAGGACAAACCTGTTCCTGCGAGCGCGGTTCGCAAAAAGGCGCGTGAGCTCCTGGGCCACGACAGCGAGACGCTCGATGAGCGCTTCTTTCTTCGCATCCTGCGCGACGCGCACGATGCCGACGTCATCGATCTCCGCAAGCGCGGCGATGACTACGAAGTCGCGCCCGCTGCGGCTGTGGCGACGGTTGCCGAGCAGTTGGCGGCGGCCGCTCCCGCTCCTGCGGAGCCGAGTCAGTCCGCGCGCAGCGCCGCCAACGCGGCGTCGCTGCGACGTGGCATGCGGGGTCGCGGCCGCGGCGGCGAGATGCCGCCCGAGCTGCTGAATCTCGGCGTCGTCGATTCGGGCGCGCCGCACACGGGCGCGTCGCAGGCAGCCACGTCGGCGACGTTGGCGCTCGAGGCCACGCCGGAGCCAGAGGAGGAGCGCGCGGCGGCACCAGCCAAGCGCGCCCGCGCGGCCAAGACTGCGCGTGCGAAGAAGCCCAAGGCGGCCGCCGCCGCGTCTGCGGAGAAGGCACCCGCGAAGCCGCGTCGCCCACGCGCGAAGAAGACCGCCGGCGCGGCCAAGGGCGACGGATGAGCGCGAGCGCCGCGCCCGTGACGCGAGCGCTCGCAGCACGATTCTACGAGAGGGACACCGAGCAGGTCGCACGCGACCTGCTCGGTGCCATCCTCCGCTGCACGTCGCCGGAGGGCGTCGCAAGCGGTCGCATCGTCGAGACCGAGGCCTACCTCGGAGAGCACGATCTCGCGTGTCACGCCGCTGCTGGCCTCACCGCGCGCACAAAGTGGCTCTACGGGCCTCCGGGAACCGCGTACGTGTATTTCATCTACGGCGTGCACTGGTGCTTCAACGCGGTGACGCGCAGCGCCGGGCTGCCGAGCGCCGTGCTCATTCGCGCGGTGGAACCTGTGGAGGGGATGGAGCTCATGCGCACGCGGCGCGGTGCAGTGCGCGACCGGGATCTCGCCAACGGACCCGGAAAGTTGTGCGCGGCGCTCGGCATCACCGGGGAGGTGAACGGGATGCCACTTCGGGAAAGCGCGATCGAAATTCTGCAAGGTGAGCCGGTGCCGGATGCGAACGTCGCCATCACGCCGCGCATCGGAATCACGAAGTGCGCGGCGTGGCCGCTGCGCTGGCTCGTAGCGGACAGCCCGTGGGCTTCGCGGACACCGCGCCACCTGCGGCACGGATGAAGAAACGGCGGCGCCATCTCGTGGCGCCGCCGTTTTTCGAATTCGAGAGTCGTGCTGCGGTTACGGCGACTTGTCGATCGAGCTGCCGACGTTGTAGCGGAGACCCGCTTCGAGAATGTACGTCGATCGTCCGCTGAAGAAGAAGTTCGCGCGCGCCGGCATGTACGTGGCCTGTCCGAACACCGAGAAGCGGCGGTACTGCGCCTGGACACCGCCCATCAGGAGGAAGGAGACACGGTCGCGTTCCTCGTGCACCTGGTTCTCGACGACGTCCACCTGGTCGGGATCGGTGAACTGACTCGGATCCACTGTGGCGTGCTGAATCAGATTCAGCGAGAATCCGACGCCGGCGTACGGGCGGAGCGTTCCCCAGTTCACCGGAAAGGCGAGCAGCGCGGCAGTGTAGCGGCGCGAATCCTTGAGCGCGACGTTGTACTGTTGTCCCGTGCCGTCGGATACGTAGCCGGTGGTGTTGAAGAACGCCTGCTCGGCGCTCAGGTAGAGGCCCGCCCGACTGCGCGTGATCAGCCACTCGGCGCCAAGCAACGGCGCGGTGGTCGAGTTGTTGTTGCCCGTCGAGAAGTTCATGATCCCGAACTTGGCGCCCCAGAACCACGCGTTCTCAAAGAGGCGATTCGACTGGGCAGCACTGACGGCGGGCGTCAGCGCCACGAGGGCGAGCACGGAGATCATCGAACGGACCGTGCGCATGGTGTGACTCCTCATTCGTTGTGCGGGCAGGAGGGTCTAATTACGAGTGGCAGAGCCGCCACCGGTGAGCAATGCGTTGAACAGCATGCGGAACGTTCCGTACGACTGACCGCGGTGCTGCGGACGAAAGCCGAACATCACGACGTGTCCGCGTCCAACCGGTGCGGAAATCGCGGCCGCTTTCCCCGCGATCTGTGATGCTCCCTGCAGATATCCACTCAGCAGAATGTCTTCTCCCCGATCGGGGTATCGTGCGATCACACGTACTTGCGACGCCGCGTGTACATCGAACGTCACGGAGTTCGTGAAGCAGACCGCCGCCGTATCGGGCATTCCGTATCCGATTGCATCCGTCGTATCCACAAGCACTCGCAGAATTGAGCCTGGTGCGTACAGCGGCTCGGCATTCTCTCCGGTGCCAGGGGCGTGCGAGCGTGCTTCGTCTGTCAGGTGGCGCGGTACGACGATCCGCTGCACCGGGACGCCGAGCGACTCAGTCGCCAGCTCCGATGCTCGATCGAGCAGCACCAGCGTTCCACCCTTCGTGACGAATTCCCGTATCGCATCGATACCGACAGCACCGAGTCCACCGGCGTATGGAGGAGGCATCTCCGCTTCGGAGTTACCGTCTCGCATCTCCCGCAGGCTCATGTCGGGGACGAGCAGGACGTCGAAGTGGTCACGCAACTTGCCCGCTCTGGCGACCGAATCGGTCAATGAGACATAGGGGAGCCTGAATTGTTCGAGTATCCAGCGGGTCCACCCCTCATCCATGTTGGCGGTCCACGGACGGTAGACGGCGATGCGGGGCATGCGGGTGAGGGTGTAGTGGTTGGCGCCGGAGCGCACCGCGTGCAAGCGCATCGGACAATGGCCCCACCGCGCAGTGGATGCTGCATTGGATAACCAGCACCGCCGGTTGGCGCGCGTATAGCGAGTCCTCACGCGGCGAGTTTTCCGAAGTAGCCCGACACTTTGCTCCAGTCCGCGAGCTTGCGATCCGCTCCAACGCGATAGCCCAGCACCGACTCCGGCAACGGCACGCCCACCGCTCCCTACGCCAAAACGCTCGCGGCGGGAACGAGTCCCGACGCGAGCGTTGAGCAGAGCAGAAAAGCGGAGAGGAAGGGAAGCCGGCGCGGACGGTTCGCTCCGCGCGCGCTCATTTAAGCAACCCGACGGCTCGACCCACCCTCTTGAACGTATCCACCGCGAAGTCCAGGTCGGCGCGCGTGTGCGCCGCCGAGACCTGGCATCGGATTCGCGCGTGCCCCTGCGGCACCACCGGGAATCCGAATCCGGTGACGAACACTCCCTCACGCAACATGCGCTCGCTCATCTCGAGCGCGAGCGCCGTCTCTCCTACGATTATCGGCACGATCGGAGTGTCTCCGGCCAACGGTGAGAATCCCGCTTCGGTGATCGCCGCGCGGAAATATTTCGCGTTCTCGTGCAGCTGCTTCACACGCTCGGGGTGCTGTTCGATGAACTCCACCGCCGCGAGCGCGCTCGCCGCCACGGTCGGGGGCAGCGCGTTCGAGAACAGCTGCGGACGGGAGCGCTGCGTGAGATAGTCCGTGAGCGACTCCGGCCCCGCCGTGAATCCTCCCGCCGCGCCGCCCAGCGCCTTGCCGAGCGTCGATGTAATGACGTCCACGTCGCCGAGCACTCCATAGTGCTCCGCCGTTCCTCGGCCGCTTTTTCCGAGTACGCCGGTGGCGTGCGAGTCGTCCATCACCACGATCGCATCGTAGCTCCGCGCGAGCTCCAGAATCTCGGGGAGCTTCGCGATGTCGCCCTCCATCGAGAAGATTCCGTCGGTCCAGATTATCCGCCGTCGCGCGCCCTTCGCGCTCTCGAGCTTCCCGCGCAGATCGTCCATGTCGGAGTGCTTGTACACGGCGGTCGTGCACTTCGTTATAGCCTTCGCCAGTCGCACCGAGTCGATGATCGACGCGTGGTTGAGCGCGTCCGAGATTACGAAGTCGCCCTCCTCCACGACCGTGGCCGTGAACCCCTCGTTCGCGTTCCACGCCGACACGTACGACAGCGCACTCGCTGTGCCGCTGAATCGCGCAAGCGCCTGCTCGAGCGCGCGGTGCACCGTGAACGTTCCGCAGATGAAGCGCACGCTCCCCGTGCCCGCGCCAAATCGCGACAATCCTTCCCGCCCCGCCTCCACCACGCTCGGCTCCGCGCACATGCCGAGATAGTTGTTGGAGGAGAGGATGAGCACCTCACCGCGCCCTTCCATCGTCACTCGTGCCGCCTGGGGCGAATCGAGATAGTTCAGCGTCTTGTAGACGCGATCGCGCTTGAGTGCATCCAGCTGTTCCTGGAGCGCCGCAGAAAACTTCTGATTCATTGGATCACGCGATGTCGAAGATGACTTTCCCCGCGGCGCCAGACTTGATCGCGGCGATGGCATCGTCCGCGCGCTCGAGAGGAAAGCGATGTGTGATCACCGGTGTCGGGTCGAACTTCCCCGACCGGAGAAAGCTGCTCATCTGGTGCCAGGTGTCGTACATGCGGCGGCCCGTGACGCCGTACACGGTCACGCCCTTGAAGACGAGCTCCGTTGCGAAATCGAAGGTCATTGGCTTGGCCGGGACGCCGAGCATCTGCACGCGGCCCGCCGGGCGCACGAGCGCGAACGCCTGGTGAATGGCCGAGGGCACGCCGGACATCTCGAGCACGACGTCCACGCCGAACTCGGTGACTCGCTTCACGAGCGCCTCGAGCTCGTTCGGATGTACGACATCCGTCGCGCCCATCTGCCGCGCCAGCTCGAGCCGCGTATCGTTCACGTCGGAGCAGATCACGCGGGACGCGCCTGCCGCGCGGCAGATTCCCGCCGCGAAGATGCCGATAGGGCCGCACCCCGTGATGAGAACGGCAGCACCCGGAATGTTCGCCGTGAGCGCGGTGTGGAAGGCGTTCCCCATGGGATCGTGGATCCCGCCGACATCGTACGAAATGTTGTCGTCGAGATGCCACACGTTCGTGGCCGGCATCGCGATGAATTCGGCGAAGCATCCGTCCCGATCGACGCCGATGACCTTCGTATATGGACAGGCGTGCGCATTGCCGGTACGACAGAGCGTGCACCGCCCGTCCACAATGTGTCCCTCGGCGGTCACCCGGTCGCCGACCCGGACATCGCTCACGAGCGACCCCACCTGGGTCACATCGCCTGCAAACTCGTGGCCGACGGTGAACGGCGGCACGCATCGACCGCGCGCCCAGTCATCCCACTCGTAGATATGTACGTCGGTTCCGCAGACGCCAGCGCGTCGGACGCGGATCAGCACTTCGTCATCGCGGATCGTTGGCACCGGTACGTCGCGCAGCGCGAACCCGGGCTCCGCCGCCTGCTTCACGAGCGCTTTCACCGACACTCCTCTATGAGCTGTGGGACCACTTGGCCGCGCGAAAGCTCGCACGGTGGGGTAGGGGGCGCTAGTTAGTAGTGGACCTGCATCACCGCAGAGACACAGAGGAAACGGAGAGACACGGAGGG
>JANWLO010000187.1 GCA_025450815.1 Gemmatimonadaceae bacterium | reverse complement strand
GCGCATCCCGCGTGGATACCGTTCACCCCGACGCAAGAGACGCGATGCCCGCCGATTCGTATGACTACGAGGCGAACTGCCGCCACTGGCCCGATGTCGTCGGTCGATTCCCCGTGGGCACGCTCGAGTTCGAGGTTACCGATACGCTTCGCAGCTCTCAGTACGCACCAGAGCCGACGGTCACCCGGCGCCTGTACGTGCGGGCGTGGTATCCGGCGGGCGACGTGGCCGGCCATTCCCGCCGGCCATACTTCACGACGGCCGAGATTGACGTTGTACCAGTCATGTCGCTGCAGCTCCTTCGGCAACCGTCCGACGCGTTGCGGCATGCCGTCCGACTCCTCACGAACGCCTGGGTCGGAGCGCCGCCGGTGGCGGACAAATTTCCGGTCGCCGTCTTCAATCACGGATACCTCTCGTATCCCGCGCAGCACACCGCGTTGTTCGAGCACCTCGCTGCGAACGGATACGCGGTTCAGAATGCGTTGGTGGGAGGTTTCCTCGATCATCACGTGAAGGACACACCAACGGATTTTCCACGTCGCGTACGTGACGCGCATCCCGATGTCATTGTGCAGGACCTGAGCTGGCTTCGCGAGCGCGCGCGAGTCGAGTTGAATTAAGGAGTACTCGGACGCTACGCAGCCGCGCTGCGACGCTGCCTGGCCGCAGTCGAACGAATGACCATCCGCCCGCGGGTGTTGAAGACTGAATGATCCGCCGCGAATCGCAGCTACTTCATTGCGAGCACGTGCGCCACGAACTGATCGATCGCGATCTCCGTGCCTTGGTAAAAGCCAGACGTCTTGTTCTTCTCGAGGTCCGCTTCATCCCGGTGCAGCGCCGTGAAGACGTAGCGAGTGCCGGTCCCTTCGGACTTCATCGTCATGATGGCGGTGATCGGAATATCGTCGAAGACAGCCGGACGATAGCCGGGGAACAACATGGAGGTCCAGACGAGTCGCTCCATCGGAACGACGTCCAGGATACAGCCGACGTTGGGGACCTCCGGACCGTCTGCCACGGCGATGTCGATGCTGATGATGCCGCCCGGCCGCAGGTCCAGTTCGGCTCGCGACACACGCCCCCAGGCCTTGGGCATGTACCACTCCTTGAGATGCTCCGGCTTCGTCAACGCCTCCCAGACGAGCCGCGTGGGAGCGTCGATGAAACGTTCGATGGCGAAATCGAGTTTCGGATTGAAGGTGAATTGGCTGCTCATGATTCTGATTCCTTCTCCTTGAGTTGTTTGACGTACCGGTCGAACCGGTCCAGTCGAGCTTCCCACAGCTGACGACGCGCGGTCAGCCAGTCTTCAGCGAGCTTGAACCGTTCGGGTGCGATCTCGTACGTCCGCACGCGCCCGCGCTTTTTCGACTTGACCAGCCGGCTGTGTTCGAGCACCGAGAGGTGCTGCACGAACGATGGGAGCTGCATGTCGAACCGCGCCGCGAGCTCGCTGACGGTGGCTGGCGCGACTGACAGTCGCTCCAAAACTTTTCGCCGAGTCGGGTTGGACAGGGCGTGAAAAACGTCGTCAGCGGCTGCGGATTGAACCATTAGCGAAACCATCCAACGCTCGGGTGATCTGGTCTGCCCGAGGGATTCTACAACGGAGTAATACTAAGGTCAATACCTAAGTATTATTTCGCCGATCAAAGGCGGTCGAGGCCGCTCGACGATGCCGGGATCGAGTCACCGAGTGGATCCAGCTGTTCGACGGCGGGCGTAACGGGCTGGGCTTGCCCCGGATCACCAACCACTCTACCGTCATGCAAGATGATCGAAGCGGGGTGAGGTCGCCGCAGAGAGGAGCGACGCCCGAATGGATGGAACCCTTCGCGCACATCCACCTGATTGGTTTGCCGGATGCCCAGAGCGAAAGACTTGACCGCGACGCACCGCGATGCTCTGCTGACGATCTTGCAGGCTCGCTTTGGAGCGCACCTGCAGCGCCATGCTGATCTCCAATGGACGGCCGTGCAGACAAGACTGGAGTCGAGTCGTGCGAAACTCCGGTCGCTTGAAGCAATGGAGAAATCCGGAGGCGAACCGGACGTTGTTGGTGTCGACGGTGCGACAGGCGAGTACATCTTCATGGATTGTTCGGCGCAGAGTCCCGGGGACCGCCGAAGCGTCTGTTACGATCGAGAGGCGCTGAGAGCGCGGCGGGAGCACAAGCCAAGGAGCAGCGCAGTCGAAATGGCCACCGCCATGGGTGCGGTACTCCTCACGGTGAGAGAGTACCAGCGGCTCCAGGAGCTCGGTGAGTTCGATACGACGACGTCCAGTTGGGTGCAAACACCGGCCACGATCAGGAAGCTCGGTGGTGCGTTGTTCTGCGATCGCCGGTACGACACGGTGTTCGTGTATCACAATGGTGCCGACTCTTACTATTCCGCTCGGGGCTTCCGATGCTCGCTGCGAGTCTAGTGCGGGTCTATGCAATCCTCCTGATAGTAGTGATCACTGCGGTCGACCTCTTGTTCCTCAAGAACCGATTCTGGCCACGGCTGACGGTGAACGTAGCTCTCGTGCTGGTATTCGCAGCGTTCTACTTCGCATTCCTGAAGCGTCCTTGACAAGCTGTCTTCGCGTACGATCTCATCTGACTGGCAGCGTCCTGCTTCCGGCCGCCAACGATCGCTACGGACGAGGGTGCTCGCGCGGCGGAGGCGCAACCTCGGGCGCTCCACCGTACGCGATCCGCGCGATGTTTCCCGCGAGGAACGCCGGACTCGCCCCATCATAGTTACTGAAGACCACCACGTTTAGCGTGTCGTCCGGAAAGTCGTAGGCCATGGTCGTGAATCCCGGAATGCCGCCGCTGTGACTGAAGTTCTTGTGGCCCAGCATCTCGCCGGGGAAGAGGCCGAAGCCGTAGCGGATGTGCTCCCCGTTGTTGAGCGTGCCAGGCGTGGTCATCTGCGTGAACGATTCCGGCGACACGACCTTTCCGCTGGCAAGATCACGCTGCCACTTCACGAAGTCGCCGACGGTCGAGCACAGCGAGCCGGCGGCGAATGGCTGCGTCTGACTCAGATACTCGTGCGGCACCACGCCGTCGTCCTTCTTGGAGTAGCCGGAGGCGAACGCCGGATCCGTCGGGTGCGATGGACAGTAGCTCGTGTGCGTGAGCCCGAGCGGCTTGAAGAACTGGCTCTCGAGATATTGCGCGTACGGTTCGCCGCTCACCTTCTCGATCACCATGCCGAGGAGGATGTAGCCTGAATTGTCGTACTCGAAGCGCGTGCCGGGCGCGAAGTCGAAGGTGTCCTTCGCCACGAAGCCCATGATGCTGTCCGGCGTGAGGTCCTCGGCCCAGTGCGCCCGCCACGCCTCGACCTCCGTGTACGAGTGAATGCCCGACGTATGCGTGAGCAGCTGGCGGAGCGTGACGCGGTTGCCGTGCAACGGGATCTGCGGCAGATACTTCGACAGATCGTCGTCGATCGACAGCCTGTGCTCCTCGGCCAGGCGCATGATCGCGGCCGATGTGAACTGCTTGGTGTTCGATCCGATCTCGTAGATCGTCGCAGGCGTTGCAGGCCGGTGCGCTTCGATGTCCGCCAGTCCGTAGCCAGCCATCACGAGTGTGTCGCGTCCGCGAATGACCGCGACGCTCACGCCGGGCGCGTGCGACTCCGCCATGTACGCTTTCACGAGCGAGTCGACTCGCGTGGCGAACACGGCGCGCTCCTGCGGTGTGGCGATCTGGGCGCGTGCGGGGCCGGCGACGAGCAGCGCGGCGAGAACCAAGCGAATGAACGATGCCATTGTCGGAAATGAGTGTGAGATGACTGGCGCGGCACGGCATCACTGGTATACCGTACCTGTATGCCAGGTTGGACGCGGCTTAACATGTCGCCGGTACGCAACCGCCGCCACCCGTCCCGTCACCCGAGCTCACGAGTCATGCGTCTCCAAATCAGCCATCGAATCCTCAATCACCGTGTGCCGGCCCTTCTGCGATCGGCTCTCATCGCCATCGTAGCCTTTTCCGGCAGCGTCGCGGCGGCGCAGAGTCCGGCCTTCAGCATCGATGACGCGCTCAGCGCGCCATTCCCCAGCGGCCCAGTAGCGTCTCCGGCCGGCGCCAGGATCGCGTGGATCTTCGATGCCCAGGGCAGTCGCAACATCTGGATCGCGGAACCCTCCGCGAACGGATCCTTTGCTTCGCGACAGCTCACCCGATACACCGGCGACATCGGAGTGGAGATCGGGACCCTGGCGTGGAGCTCCGACGGCCGCGCGCTCGCGTTCGAGCGCGGCGGTGAGCCGAATCCGCGCAGCCTCTCGCTCGGAACATCGCCGGAACAGATCTGGACGATTGCCCTCGGAGACACGACGCCGCGCCTGATCGACGACGGCAGCTCGCCGGCGATGGCGCCCCACGGCGACACCGTCGCGTACGTCGGTCACAACTCGATCCTCATTGCCGCGTTGACCGGAAGCGGGAAACCGCAGACGATCGTTCGCGATCTCGGAAGAGACGGATCGCTCGCGTGGTCGCCCGACGGCTCGCGCATCGCGTTCGCCAGCAGCCGCGGCGATCACAATCTCGTCGGCGTGTACGATCTCGCGCACAAATCGATCACTTGGCTCGCGCCGAGCGTCGACCGGGACCGCGATCCGATCTGGTCGCCGGACGGCAGCAAGGTCGCCTTCGTCCGCGTTCCGGCGGCGGCGCCCGGTCCGTTCTCATCGACCCGCGCCGCCGAGCCGTGGTCCATCTGGATCGCCGACCCCGCGACGGGGAAAGGACACGAGCTCTGGCATGCCCACGTCGGGGCAGGGAGCCGGTTCTATCCGCTGGAGGGAAACTCGGCGTTTGGGTGGGGGGCTGACGACCGAATCGTTTTCCCGTGGGAGGGAACGGGGTGGGTGCACCTGTACAGCATCTCCGCCAAGGGCGGCACCCCGGCGCTGCTCACGCCCGGTGACTTCGAGATCTTCAGCGCCGATCTCAGTCCCGACAAGCGCCGCGTGGTGTATTCGTCCAATCAGGACGACCTGGATCATCGTCATGTGTGGGACGTGCCGGTCGCTGGCGGAGCGCCCACGCGACTGACGACTGGGCCGACGATCGCCGATCTTCCGGTGTTCGCGAGCGACGGTAACTCGGTCGCATTCCTGTACGCGGATGCACGGAATCCGATGCGACCGGCCGTTGTCTCGCAAACGGGCGGTCGATTCGGCGCGGCCAAGGACATCGCGCCGCAATCGATGCCGGCGGAGTACCCCGGCGCCAGCTTCGTCGAGCCCCAGCAAGTCGTCTTCCGTTCGCCCGACGGCATGATGATCCACGGCCAACTCTTTTTGCCGCCGGGTGAGTCTCGCGTCACTCGCCATCCCGCGCTGCTCTTCTTCCACGGCGGTCCGTATCGCCAGATGCTCCTCGGCGGGAATCCGATGGGAGCGTACACGTACATGTACGAGATGAATCAGTACTTCGCGAGCCGCGGGTACATTGTGCTGTCGGTCAATTACCGAGGCGGGACGGGCTACGGACTGAATTTCCGAGTGCCACCCAACTTCGGTCCGGATGGCGCGAGCGAATACAACGACGTCCTGGGCGCCGCGACCTTTCTCAAGGCACGGCCTGACGTCGACGCGAAACGCATGGGAGTTTGGGGCGGCAGCTACGGTGGCTATCTCACCGCGCTGGCGCTCGCGCGCTCGTCCGATATCTTCGCCGCCGGTGTCGACTACGCGGGTGTCCACGACTGGACCGGTTTGCTGAAGGTCTACGCCGCGGCCGGAGCGAAGTCCGCATCGGACAGTATGGCGTGGGCGTCATCGCCGCTGTCGTCAATCAAAAAATGGCGCTCGCCGGTGCTCGTGATTCAGGCGGACGACGACCACAACGTGCCGTTCGACCAGAGTGTTCTGCTCGTGACCGCGTTGCGAGAGCAGAAGGTTCCTCACGAGTTGATCGTCATCCCGAACGAGATTCACGATCTGTTGCTTCATCGATCGTGGCGATTGTACTTCCACGCGCAGTCGGACTTCCTCGACAAGTATTTGTTGCGCGTTGCCGAGGGCGGACTGCACTGAGCGCCGTGGTCGCGATTGGAGAGGCTTCGAGGCGATCGAGCCGGTCAGCACGGTACTCGCGTGAACGAGCGGCTGAATCCCATACATCCCGGCGAAGTCCTCGCGGTTGATTTTCTCGAGGCGCTAGGTTTGTCCCAGTACCGGTTGGCCCGGGACATCAGTGTATCTCCGCGACGGATTAACGAGATCGTGCATGGCACGCGGGCCATCAGTGCGGATAGCGCCTTGCGGCTCGCGAGGTATTTCGGCACGAGTGATCGGTTCTGGCTAAATCTGCAGGCCCGCTACCATCTCGAGATGGAGCGAGATCATCTAGGAGCCCGATTGGCGAAGGAAGTCCGAATTCTTGCGCATGCCAGCCAGCACGCCGTTGCAGCTGCCGAACGCACCCAGTATCGTCATCGCATCCTGAGCTTCGTCAGGTGCGTTCGCAGCTGATCGCCAGGACGTTAGGCCGCTGCCTTGGAGACTGCCATGCATCGCAGGTCCACAGTGCTATTGGCGATCGCTGCGCTGAGTGCGGCTGCGCCTCGCCTTAGCGCGCAGTTCGCTTCCCGGCCGGTCTGCACATCCAGCCGCACTACCATCTGGATGGGCGGATTGTCCAAGTCATCTCCGGCACGATGTACTTCGCATTTGGCGAATCAGGGGACACAACCAAGATGCACGCGATACCGGCAGGCAGCATCTGGACGGAGCCTGCGCGCACACCACACTACGCTTGGACCCGCGATGGCGAGGTCGTCCTGCAGGTCGTGGGCACTGGCCCGACCGGCACGCGACCCGTTACGCTCGCGACAGCAAAGCACGGCAGCGAATAGGCGGGCTGCAGTGAGGGCGATCGGAACAATGGCGTTTCCAGATCGGCATCAGCTTCTTGGGCCCCTGCGGAAAGATGAGGATAGTTCGGTCCGCAAGATGGCGCGTGCATTCGCGCACAAGGCTCCCCTTCGAAGTCGGAGTACCGCCAGAAATCCTGCCGGACATCTATGCGGAGGTGTACAGGCATGGGCAAGCTCGTTTTTGGCATGATGCAGTCCCTCGACGGCTACGTCGATGGTGTCGCGGGCAGGCTGGAATTTCCTCCGCCCGGCGTTGCGCTTGGCCGTCATCTCACGGATCGCTTCCGCGGCCTGGCCGGCTGCTTGTATGGTCGACGGATATACGAGATCATGCGCTACTGGGACGAGGATCGACCGGAGTGGGATGCGGACGACCACGACTTTGCGGCGGCGTGGCGGGCGCGGCCGAAATGGGTCGTCTCACGTACGCTGAAGGCGGTCGGTGCGAACGCCACACTCGTCGGGGAGAACGTCGACGCGTTCGTGCGCAGACTGAAGCAGGACGTCGAGGGCGAGATCGACGTCGCGGGGCCCGCCCTGGCGGCGAGCCTCACCGACCTCGGTCTCATCGACGAGTATCGTCTCTACTTCCGTCCGTTCGTGCTTGGCGGCGGCAAGCCGTACTTTGCCGGCGCCCGGCCACCGCTCCGCATCATTGCCAGCGATCGTATTGGCGAGGACGCGGTTCGGGTGACGTGTGTCCCGGCCTGAGCGCGTTGTCCGCTGCAGCTCAGCTAACGCGTTAGATGGCACCCGCGCACTCATTCCGGGACAGATGAGACTACGTACCGTGGGACCCGATAGCCCCGGACACTGTGAGCCGGGACCATTGGACGACCGACCGCGAGATCTACGTTTCCGTTACTGTCCCGAGCTCTCACGCAGAGTGACGAGAAGCTCATCCAGCTGATCGAACGTCTCGACCATTGCATCGGCTGCTCCGGTGCCGGCAGCGTCGAGCGATTCCTTCGAAGGATGGCTCTCGCGCAGGACCACCAGCGTCTTGCCGCCCTTTTCCTCAAAGGTCACCATGGTGACAGCCCCGCCCTCGCCACCCTCTTCATTGGTCCACGCGAGGCGCGAGTACGGCTTCACTTCGACATACGTGCCGAAAAACGCGGCAGACTCGGGGTCAAAGTCGAATCGACAACCTTGTCCAACTCGTCGAAGCGTTCGTTCCAGCGCTGGCGGTACCTCTCGAGCCACACCGTCTCGTCCTCCACGCAAGCCTTGCGGTATGGCAAGGGGTGGCGCGGGACCGGCGGGAGTGTGGTAGCTTAGCTGCCCTTCGTCGATTCGGAGGCCGCTCAGTGCTCCCGCCGGAATTGTCCGCCTTGTTCGGCGTCGCCGATCCGGCGGCGCGCGACGTGGCGTGGAGGAGGTTCGTCGAGACCCACAGCCGTCTCGTCCTCTATGCCGCTCGCAGCATCGATCGGAATCACGATGCCGCGATGGATGCGTACGCGTACGTTCTCGAACAACTCCAGCGCGATGACTTTCGCCGGCTGCGTGCGTACGCAGCCGATGACCGCGGCAGGTTCAGCACCTGGTTGGTCCTTGTCGCGCGGCGCCTCTGCCTGGATCAAGTGCGGCAGCGCTACGGGCGGCGGCAGAGCGAGGATGAGCAGAGTCACGAAGCGCACGAGACACGCCGCCGATTGCTCGACCATGTCGCCGAAGAGGTCGATGTTGCAACGATCGCGAACGAGGGCGACCGGGACGCCGAGATGCGATTCCGCGTGGAGGAGCTGGGCGATGCGCTCGCACAGGCGCTGGCGGCGCTCGCGCCGGCCGACCGCCTGCTGATCAAGCTGCGCTTCCAGGACGGCCTCTCCGTGCCAGAGATCGCGCGCATCCTCAAGGCTCCCACACCGTTCCACATCTATCGACGCTTGAACGCGGTGCTGGCTCAGGTGCGCGCGGCGCTGGCGCGACGCGGGGTGGAGGATCCGGAACCGTGAGCCCGCAATCCCGGCACTCGCATCCGTTCCATGTGAGTGATGACTCGTGTGACCTCGATCCCCGATGCCAACCATGAGCGCTGAGCAGACCGAGCGCGAGCACCCGAGTGCGGGCGTGCTCGCGGCGTTCGTCGATGGCACGCTGCCGCTGGCGGAGCGCGCGGCGATCGAATCGCATCTGGCCGATTGCGACGTTTGCCGCGCCGACGTCATCTCGGCTGTACGGTTCGCACGCCCGCGGGTGACGGTGCGGCGCTGGTATCTGCCCGCCGCCGCCGCGGCGGCCGTGCTGCTCGCCCTCGCGATCGGGCGCGAGCGCGCGCCCATGGTCACGCGCGAGCCCGTGACGCGCGAGCCGGTCATCACGACGACGGAGGCGCCGGTGGCGCTCGCGCCACGCGGCGTGGTGAGCCGTCCCGTGCGCCTGGTATGGACGCAGGTCGCGTTCGCCGACTCGTACCGCGTCACGCTCTTCGACGACGCCGGACGCGCGATCTACGAGACGCAGACGCGCGATACCTCCACCTTCGTTCCCGACAGCATCCATCTCGAGCCGCGCGAGGGCTATTTCTGGAAGATGGAAGCGCAGACGGGATGGAACCGTTGGGTCGCGTCGGAGCTCATCGAGTTCTCCGTCGATCCGGCCGGCCGATGATCGGGACGGGCGTGCTCGGCCTGCTGCTGTTGCTCGGGGGAGCCGCGGCGCCGCATCGGGCGCACGATCCGGCGCTCGACAGCGCGCTGGTCGCGGCGGCGCGCGCGAACGGCGATGCGATCCGCGACTCACTGCGCCGCACGCTCATCAAGACAGCCGGCGATTCGCAGCCGGCCGCGGGGCTGGCGATCGCGCGGCATCTCGCCGAAGCGCTCGCGGCCGCGTGGAACGACTCCTTTCCCTTGCGGCAGGTGGTGCGCTTTGAGGCCTGGCCGATCGCCGACCGCCGCATCAAGGCATCGGCGGACAGCCTTCGCTCAGCAGGCAACCGAGCGCTTGGCCGCAAAGGCCTCGCGGCGGCGCTCCACGAGTGGCGCGAGAGTTATCGGCGCTCCGCACAGATCGGCGATTCTGCTGGCATGGGAGCCGCGCTCGGGAACATCGGCGCCGGATTCTACCAGTCCGACGAGTTGGACAGCGCCGACCATTACCTGACTCGCGCCCGCGCGATCGCGGAGCCAATCGGCGACTGGCGCACCGTGGGGAACGCAGTCGGAACCCTCGCCGAGATCCAGGCCGACCGTGGCGCGCTCGCGTGGGCGGCCGATCTCTACATGCGCGCGGCGGACTTCCGATCGCGCACTGGCGACGCGCGCGGCGCGGCGGCGGACCGGAACAATCTGGGGCTCATCGCGGGACGGCTCGGTGACCTGGGCCGGGCACGCCTCGCGTTCGACGGCGCATTCGCGTCGAACCGCGCCGCCGCACGCGACGAACCAGCGGCGGCGAATCTGATCAATCTCGGGAACCTCTCGAGTCTCGAAGGCGACTACCCCCACGCGGATGAGCGCTACCGGGAGGCGCTCGCGCTCTATCGCGCGCACGGGAATCGCGTGGATGCCGCGTCGGTGCTCCGAGCGCTCGGGCTGCTCGCGCTGCAGCGCGGCAACTACCACCAGGCGCTCGACCGGTTCACGGAAGCACTCGCGGTGTTCCGTCGGACAGGACCCGCGGCCGACGAGATCGACGTTCGCCGCGAGATCTCGCTTACGCACGCCGCGATGGGAAACCTGCAGGGCGCGCTCATCCAACTGCGGCGCGCCGAAGAACTGGCTGGCCGCGGACATTCCGGAGCCGACCAGGCCGCCGAGCTTGCGCAGCTCGCACTCGTACACGCGGATCTCGCAGTGCAGTTCAACATCTACGCGGACGCGGAGCGACACTACGTTCGCGCCGAGCAGCTCTTCCGCGAGGCTGGTGATAGCCGCGGGAAGGCGGATGCAGAAAGCGGTCTCGGACTCCTCCTCGCGCTGCGCTCGGATTTTCCCGGCGCGCTCACCCGGATCTCGCTCGCCCTGCGTACGCAAGAATCAATCGGCGATCCGCGATCGGCGGCACTCACGAGGCTCCTGCTCGGCGCGATCCAGGCGCAGATGGACGACACCACCGCGGCGCGTTCATCGATCGCCCGGGCGCTCTCGGCGTTGCGCACCCTGGGCGATGCGGCTGGCGAAGCAGCGGCGATGGGCGCGCTCGCGGACCTGGCGGTGCAGGAGCGATTGCCGCTGGAGGCCGAATCGCAGTATCGAATCGCGCTGGCGCGACTCGACTCCGCCGTCGCGCCAGCGATCTCCTGGCGCCTGCACTCCGGGCTCGGGAGCGTACTGCGCGGCCGCGGCGCGCTCGACGAGGCCGCCGCGGAGCTGCGCGCCGCGTCGCGCGAGGGGGAGCGGATGTCCGCGTCTGTGCGAGCGGGAGAGCGACGCGCCGCCTTCTCGTCCGACAAGGGCGATGTGTACGCGCAGCTCGCGTATGTGGAGATCGCGCGCGGGAACCTCGATTCCGCCTTCGAGGCGAGCGAGCGGCTGCGGGCGCGCGAGCTGCTCGACTTGCTCGCGCAGGGGCGAGTCACGCTCCCGGTAAGCGGCGGCGCGAACGGCGCGCTCGCCTCGCGCGAACAGGATCTTCGTCGCCAGATCGACGTGCTCACCGGGGAGCTCGAGAGTGCGCGCACCGTGGGCGCGTTGCGCGGGCCGCTCGCGCCGGAACGCACGTCGGTCGCCGTGCGCGAAGCGCTCGCGCAAGTGCAACGACGCTACGGAGATCTCCTGCTGCAGATGCGTGAATCGCAGCCGCAGTACGCGGCGATCGTGCCGGGGCGCGTTGCATCGGCGCGGAGCGTTCGGGCACGGCTCGGGGCGGGCGAGGCACTCCTCGACTATCTCGTGGGAGACTCGACCACGCTGCTGTTCGTCGTGACCGCCGACACGACGGCGACGATCGACCTCGGCGTCTCGCGTCACGAG